>RZYG01000046.1 GCA_009930415.1 Spartobacteria bacterium
CGCAACGGGCAAGGCGCGGCCGCGCCGGATCGCTTGCGCCGGCCGCCTCCCGTGGCTACAATGCGCCGCCATGAAAACCACCCCCTCTTGGCTGTCGTCCGCGATCCTCTACCAAGTCAATCTCCGCTCGCTCGCCGCGCGCGAGCCCCGCAACGCCGTCGAGGCCGCCACGGAAAAACCCCTCGCCGAATCGCCCCTCGTATATTTGACGAAGCACCTGCCGCGCCTGCGCCGCCTCGGCTTCAACGTCGTCTATCTCCTCCCGCCCTATCCCATCGGACACTTCGCGCGCAAGGGCATCGGCTCGCCCTACGCCTCGCGCGATTTCACCGCCGTCGAGCCCGAATACGGCTCCAAGGCCGAAATCCTCGCCCTGATCCGCCGCGCGCACGCCCTCAAGCTCAAGGTCCTCTTCGACATCACCCCCAACCACACTGCGCGCGACCACGTGTGGATGACCGAGCATCCCGATTATTACGTCCAAGCCGCCGACGGCACCGCGTTCTTCGACTGCGACTGGTCCGACACCGCCAAGCTCGACTACACCAACCCCGCTTTGCGCCAGGCGATGATCCAGGTCTACGACCACTGGCTCTCCGTCCTCGGTCCGGACGAACACGGCCACCCCGACGGCATCGACGGCTTCCGCCTCGACATGGCCCACTTCATCAACGACAAGTCTTTCTGGGACGAGGCGCTGCCCATCCTGCGCGCGCGCCATCCCGGCCGCGACCTCCTGTTCATGGCCGAGTGCTACGGCTTCCAGAACAACCTCGACCTCTTCGCCCGCGGCATGGATGCGGCCTACGACGACGACTTCTACAAGCTCGGCCAGTACGCCTACGCCGTCGACGAGGCCGGGAACTCCGTCCTGCGTCTGTCGGGCGACGCCCACCACAACCACGATTTCCATCCCATCCTCGAAGCCTGGCAGGACGGCGGGATCGCCGCCGCCGCCGCGCGCATCCTGATGCAGTACGAAGAGGCCGCGCCGAAATTCCCCGGCCCGCATTTCACCGCGCGCTACACCGACAACCACGACGAAGGCCGCGGCCTGTACCGCTTCGGGCCCGGCGGTTTCCGCGCGCTGAACGCCTTGGCCTTCCTCGCCCCCCGCACCCTGCCGTTCCTGCTCACCGGCGAGGAATTCGGCGCCGCCAACCGCCCTTCCATCCACGCCCGCTGCCAGCCCTGCGACAAGGGCCCCCGCATCCTCGCCGCCGATGGCCGCGAACGCCGCCAGGAAGGCGTCGAATTCGAAGGCAACCTCTTCGACCGCGGGTTCGAAGCCCGCCAGCACTGGTACCGGTTCTTCAAGGAACTCGTCGCCCTGCGCAAAAAGCACCGCCCGCTCACCGCCGGCGCCTGCGCCGTCCTCGACGTAGGCGAAGACGCTCCCGCGCGCGACCGCACCGTCGTCGCCTTCGACCGCAAGCTGGGCCGCCAACTCGTCCGCTGCGCCGTCAATCTCGGCCCCGAACCGCGCAAGCTGACCCGCGCCCCCAGCCTGTTCGTCGGCGAGACTCTCTACGGCGCGCTCGAACCCGGCGACGTCCTGCCGCCCTTCGCGGCGCTCGTCGTCCGGGTTTCCTGACCCCTCGCCGCGCCCAATCGAAATCCGTCGGATCCGACGAATCCGCCCGAGGCTGGGATGCGGCTTGAATTCCCCTCCGGCCTCGGCCATCATTCCCAAACCATGCGCATCCTCCTTTCCAACGACGACGGCATCCAGGCGCCCGGCATCCACGCCCTCTACGGCGCGGTCAAGGATCTCGGCGAAATCCACGTCGTCGCGCCGGACGGCGAGCGCTCCGCCATCAGCCACGGCATCACGTTGACCAAGCCGCTGCACGCGCGACCGTTTCCCCCCGGCGGCCCGCCCTTCGGCACCGCCGTCAGCGGTACGCCGGCCGACTGCGTCAAGCTGGCCGTCAGCCTGCTGCTCGACCCCAAGCCCGACCTCATTTTGAGCGGCATCAACCTCGGCCCCAACGCCGGCATCAGCGTGCTGTATTCCGGCACCGTTTCCGCCGCCACGGAAGGCCCCATCATGGGCATTCCCTCCATGGCGCTGTCGCTCGACACCTTCAGCGAGCCGAATTGGGACACCGCCGCGCGCGTCAGCCGGGCGCTCGTCGAACAGGTGGTTTCCGGCCGGCTGCGCATCGCGCCCGACATCTTCTGGAACGTGAACATCCCGAACCTGCCCTACGAAAAACTGGCCGGCTTGCGCATCACGCGCATGGGCTCTTCCCGCTTCGTGGAAAAGTACGAGCGACGCGAGGACCCTTGGGGCAATCCCTACTACTGGATGACCGGCGAACTGTACGAAAAGGGCGACGTCAACGGCACCGATCTCGAAGCCTTGCGCCAGGGCTACGTCTCGCTCTCGCCCATCGGCCTCGACCACACCGAGCACGCCGCCATCGACGCCCTCGCCGCCCGCCCGCCGCAACTGCCGAATTAAGCGGCCCGGCCGGCCACGCAAAAAATCGACCTTGACGGATTCGGGGTTACTCAATATGTTCGCTTAACCTAACTTTTAGGAGCGCCATGACCGCACGCGAACAAAACCTGAGCGAAAGCCTCGAAGATTACCTCGAAACGATCTTCTTGTTGATCCGGGAACACGCCGTGGCCCGGTCGCGCGACATCGCCGCGCGGCTGCACGTGAACAAGTCGTCGGTGACCGGCGCGCTGCAGGCGCTGGCCGAGCGCGCGCTGGTGAACTACGAGCCCTACGGCTACGTCACCCTCACCCCCGCGGGCGCCGCCGCCGCGCAAAAGGTGCTGCGCCGCCACGAGGCGCTCCGGGACTTCCTGGTGAAAGTGCTTTCCATCGACGCGGCGGAAGCCGACGCCAACGCCTGCCGGATGGAGCACGCCGTTTCCAAGACCGTCGTGGACCGTCTCGTCGAGTTCGCGGAATTCGTCGAAACCTGCCCCCGCGCGGGCGCCAAGTGGATCCGGGGGTTCGGCTACCGCTGCCAGGAAGCCGCCGCGATGCCCGAAAAAAAGGAATGCGCGCGCTGCATCGAACAATGTCTGGATGAAGTCAAAAGCCAAGAAACCCCAGGAGCAACCAAGACCGTGAGCACGACCCTGAGCAAACTGAAACCCGGCGAACGGGCCCGGATCGACAAGATCGCCGGCACCGGCCCCGTGGCGCGCCGGATCGCGGACATGGGCGTCACCAAAGGCAGCCTCGTGGACGTGGTCCGCGTGGCGCCGCTGGGCGACCCCATCGACGTGAAGATCAAGGGCTACCACCTCTCCCTGCGCAAGGAAGAAGCCGCCGGCATCGCCGTGACCCGGCTGGCGCAAGCGTGAGCACCGGCATGCACGACCGCCTCCACCGCCCCCTGAGCACGGTTTCGGCCGGCAGCTCCGTGCTGCTGCGGCGCATCCGCGCCGGGCAGGAGCTGGAAACGCGGCTGGCCGCCCTCGGCTTCGTGCCGGGTGCCGTCCTCGCCGTGTGCCGGAACAGTTGCCACGGCCCCCTGGTCGTCCAGGTCAAGGGCAGCCGGCTCATGCTGGGCCGGGGCATGGCGGAGAAGATCGCGGTCGAGTGAGCGGTTTTTTATTTATCCAAAGAGTTCGGCTATCCAAACATTATATAATGCCTCTAATTCCATGAAAGCGAGCGAAGCAGCGATGAAGAAACCCCTGATCGTGGCCCTGGCCGGCAATCCCAATTCCGGCAAGACCACCCTGTTCAACCAATTGACCGGCGCCCGCCAGCACGTCGGCAACTATCCCGGCGTGACGGTCGAAAAGAAGGAAGGCACCTGCCTCCGCGGCAACGCGGAATTCCACGTCGTGGATCTGCCGGGCACCTACAGCCTGACGGCCTACTCCCAGGAAGAGCGGGTCGCGCGGAATTTCATCATCGAGGAAAAACCCGACGTGGTCGTCGACGTGATCGACGCGTCGAACCTGGAGCGCAACCTGTATCTGGCGGTGCAGCTCATGGAGCTGGGCGTGCCCGTGGTGCTCGCCTTCAACATGAGCGACGTCGCCAAGGCCCGCGGCTTCCAGTTCGACCTCGCCGAAATGTCGCGGCTGATCGGCGCGCCCATCGTGGAAACCGTCGGCAGCCGGGGCACGGGGCTCGACGAGCTGGTCGCGGCCGCCGCGGCGGCCGCCCGGCGCCCCGCGCCGCCCCCGCCGGCGATCCGCTACGGCGCCGACCTGGAGCAGGCCATCGAACGACTGCAAGCCAAGCTGGAAGGACAACTGCCCCGCGCCGACGCGCGTGAACGCCGCTGGACGGCCCTCAAGCTGCTCGAAAACGACGCCGAAGTCGCCGGGCGCGTCGCGTCCGGCGACGTGCACCGCCTCGTCCGGGCCGAACAAGAGCGCCTGTCCGCGCTGCTGGGCGATTCGCCCGAGATGCTGATCGCCGACGCCCGCTACGGTTTCATCTCCGGCCTCTGCCAGGAAACCGTGCGGTCGACGGTCGAAACGCGCCACACGGCTTCGGACCGCATCGACGAGATCGTCATCCACCGCGTCTGGGGCCTGCCGATCTTCCTGGGCCTGATGTACGTCGTGTTCTGGCTCACCTTCACCGTCGGCACCCCGCCGATGGATTGGATCGACGCCGCGTTCGGCTGGCTGGGCGTGACGGTTTCCGGCTTCTGGCCCGAAGGCTCGGAAAGCCTGCTGCAATCGCTGCTGGTCGACGGCGTGATCGCGGGCGTCGGCGGCGTGCTGATCTTCCTGCCGAACATCCTGCTGCTGTTCCTGGCCATCGCCATCCTCGAAGACTCGGGCTATCTGGCGCGCGCCGCGTTCATCATGGATCGCCTCATGCACAAGATCGGGTTGCACGGGAAGAGCTTCATTCCGATGCTGACGGGCTTCGGCTGCTCCATCCCCGCCATCATGGCCACCCGCACGCTCGAAAGCCGGCGCGACCGGCTGACGACCATGCTCGTCGTGCCGCTGGTGAGCTGCGGGGCCCGCCTGCCGATCTACGCGCTGATCATTCCCGCGTTCTTCCCGGAAGCCTGGCGCGCGCCCATGCTGTGGATCATCTACGTCTTCGGCATCGCGCTGGCGATCCTCTGCGCCAAGCTGCTGCGGGCCACGCTGTTCAAGGGCGAATCCGTGCCCTTCGTGATGGAACTGCCGCCGTACCGGCTGCCGACGCTCAAGGGCATCTGGATCCACATGTGGGACCGCGGCGGGGCCTACCTCAAGAAGGCCGGCACCGTCATCCTCGCCATCTCCGTCGTCCTCTGGGCGCTCACCAGTTTCCCCAAGCTCGGTTCCGTGGATGAATCCCTCCCCGCCGAGGAACAGCAGGCGGCCGAACTCGCCCACACCGTCGCCGGCCGCATCGGCCACGCCCTGGAACCGCTCATCCGCCCTCTCGGCTTCGACTGGCGCATCGGCACCGCCATGATCGGGGCGTTTGCGGCCAAGGAAGTGTTCGTGGCGCAACTGGGCATCGTCTACTCCGTCGGGGAAGCCGACGAGGAGTCGGAGCCCCTGCGCGAAAAGCTCCGGCAGAATTACAGTCCCCTCGTGGGCCTGTGCATCATGCTGTTCATGCTGATCTCCGCCCCCTGCATGGCGACCATCGCCGTCACGAAGCGCGAAAGCAATTCCTGGGGCTGGGCCCTCTTCCAGCTGGCCGGGCTCACCGTCCTCGCCTGGCTCGTTACCTTCGCCGTCTACCAACTAGGCACTTGGCTGGGGATCGGCGTCTGATCCCCGCTGCGAATCTAAACCACCACCAACGCAACCAACAAAAGCAATGACCATGAACAAATCCAATGCGATCCTGCTGGCCTCCCTCCTGATCGGCGCGGGCGCCGCCCGCGCGGACGAATGGGAAGGCCTCCAACTGGCCCCCGGCGTCGGCCTCGGCGTCCTCGTCGAAGTCGAAGCGGCCTACGAACAAACCGGCGACGAAGAAAGCACCGACGCCAGCGTGGCGACCTTCGAGGTCGGCCTCGAGGCCGAACCCATGGAAGGCGTCCGCGGCGAGGCCGCGCTCCTCTGGGAAGAAGGCGACTCCGATTCGCTGGACGTGGATGCCGCGTTCATCGAACTGGGCGGAACCGAAGCGCTGCCGCTGACCGTGTCCGCCGGCCGCCTGTACCTGCCTTTCGGCGCGTTCAACGGCCTGCTGGTCAGCGATCCGCTCACCTTGGAACTGGGCGAAACGCGCGAGACGGCCGTCGCCCTCTCCGGCGAGTGGCGCGGCTTCACCGCCTGGGCCGGCGCCTTCGCCGGCGAACGCGATGACGCCGAAGACCTCGAAAACGCCGCCGCCGCCTTGGGCTGGACCCCGGTGGAAGGCCTGACCCTCGGCGTCTCCGCCTTGTCCGACCTGGGCGAAGGCGCGGGCTACGTGGACGACCTCAACGAGGTTCTCGCCGGCGAAGGCACGGCCGACAAGGCGGCCGGATTCAGCGCGTTTTTCCTCCTCGAACGCGGCGCCTGGTCGCTGGCCGCCGAATACCTCGGCGCGGCCGAAGACTTGGAATGGTCCGATGCGGAAGGCGAAACCACTTCCGTCCGGCCCCGGGCATGGCACGTGGACGCGGCCTATGCGTTCAACGATGCCTGGAGCGCGGCCGTCCGCTACGAAGGCTCCAAGGAATTCAAGGCCGACGAGATGCCCGAGCACCAAGGCGGCGCCGCGGTGTTCTACCAGCTGAACGCCTTCGCCGTCCTTGGCGCGGAATACCTCTACGGCACCTTCGACAACGAGGAATCCGACGACCGCCACCTCGCCACCCTCCAGCTCGCGCTGGAATTCTAGCCCCCGTCGACCTCGGCGGTTGCGCCCTTCGGGCAACCGTGGTAGTTTGTGGGCGTATGACCAAAAAGTGGAACAGCTTGGCGGCGGCGCTCTTCGTCTGGGCGCTGGTGTTTGCCCCGGCCTTCCACCGGCTGGGGGGACATGCCGAGCACGTGTGCGCGGCGTGCGCGCACGCCGCGCATGCGGATTGCGGAGAATCTGGGCATGACCACCATCCGCCGCCGGCCAAGCACGACGCGGCGCATTGCCCGATCTGCCAGTTGGCCGCCACGCCCGCGCTGGCGGCCGCTCCGGTCGTCGTCCTGGTTCCGGAGCCCGCGCCCTTGCCGCTGCCCGCCTTTGCGTTCCTTGCGCCGACGGTTCCCGCGGCGTGCCGGCTGCCGTTCTCCTGCGGCCCGCCGGCTTGATCCATCCGGTTCCCGGTTCCCGCCCGCGCCGTCCCGACGACGGCCGGTCGTTCGTTCATTCCATCCATTCTTACCCTCAGGAGATCCCATGTTTTCCAAGCGTTATTGGCTCGGGCTGCCGCTGGCGGCCGCCCTGTTCGTCGCGCCCGCGCGGGCGCAAACGGCGGATTCCGCCGCTGAAACCCCAGATCCGTTCCTCAACCTCAAAGCCTTCAATCCGGACGTCTCGGCCATCGTGGACATGTTCTACTACGACGAGAACTCGGACGAGGGCATGGGCCACGTCGCCGGCGAAATCGCCGGTTTCGGCCACGCCCACGCCGCGGGCGAGGGCGAAGAACACCACCACCATGCCGCGGACAAGGGGTTCAACCTCCGCCACCTCGAGCTCCAGTTCTCGGGCACGGTGGATCCGTACTTCAAGGCCACGGCCATCGCCGCCATCGACCTCGACGACGCGGAAATGGAAGTGGCCGAGATCGAAACCACGGGCCTGCCCTTCGGCCTGAAGGTCAAAGGCGGCAAGTTCTTCAGCGACTTCGGCTACCTGAACGCCCAGCATTCCCACGAGTGGGATTTCGTGGACCAGCCGCTGATCTACCAGCTCGCCCTGGGCTCCCACGGCCTCAACGACAAGGGCGTGCAGGTGTCGTGGTTGGCGCCGACGCCGTTCTATTTGCTGGCCGGCGTCGAAGCCTTCCAAGGCGACAACGAGCAGGCCTTCGCCTATCACGGGGACGGCGAACTGCCCGAAGACGACGGTCCGCGCGTCGGCGTGGGCTGGCTGAAGATCGGCCCGAATCTCCCCGGCAACCACGGCCTGCAGTTCGGCGCGTTCGCGGCCACCGGCACGCACCAGGAGGAACACGACGGCGACGGCGACGGTACAACCGACCACTGGCTCGACGGCGACACCTCGTTCTGGGGCGCGGACGCGGTCTACAAGTACAATTCGCCGCAGTCCTACGGCCAAGGCGACTTCGCCCTGCAGGCCGAGTACTTCAGCCGCAAGAAGGACCTCGATCTGGTGGCGCACGACCTAGCCCCGCACCTCGTCGGCAACTCGCGGATCGACGAGCAGGACGGCTACTACGTGCAGGCGACCTACGGCTTCCTGCCGCGCTGGCGCGCCGGGCTGCGCTGGGAACAAGTCGGCCTGACCAACGAATCGGAGCTGCCGAGCGGCGAAACCGAGGACTTCGGCAGCAGCGACCGCGCGAGCGCGATGATTGATTTCACGCCGTCGCACTTCTCGCGACTCCGCCTGCAGGCCAATCAAGGCTCCTACGAGACTGCGGAAGGCACGGAGGACGTGACGGAAGTCTACGTGCAGTGGATGGTGTCGCTGGGCGCGCACGGCGCGCACAACTTCTAAAGGGGGAAGGAAACGTGAAAACCTCCATGGGCAAGCGTCTCATGGGGGCGTTGACTCTGGCGCTGGCCTTCGCGGCCGGCGCCGGGGCCACGCCCCTGAACATCGTCGCCACCACGTCCGACATCGCCGACCTGGCGAAGGCCGTGGCGGGCGAACATGCCGTGGTGTCTTCCATCTGCACCGGCACCGAGGATCCGCACTACCTGACCGCCAAGCCCGGGTTCATCGCCCGCGCGCGGACGGCGGATCTGTGGATCGCGGTCGGCCTCGAACTCGAGTCCGCCTGGGAACTCCCCGTCCTCAACGGCTCGCGCAACCGCCACGTCCAGCCGGGCACCGACGGCTATCTGGATCTGTCCAAGAGCGTCGAGCTGCTGGACGTGCCGCAGGGCCCGCTCTCCCGGGCCATGGGCGACGTGCACCCCGGCGGCAATCCGCACTACTGGCTCGATCCGCTCAACGGCCGGCGCATGGCGGAGGCCATCGCCGAACGCCTGGCGCGCTTGCGCCCGGATCTGGCCGGCGAATTCTACGCCAACCTGGCGCAGTTCCGGAACGCGCTCGATGAGCGCATGTTCGGCGCGAAAGCGCTGCAGGGCGCCAAGGCGGAAACGCTGTGGAAGCGCCACGCCCGGGGCGAGGAGATTCCGAACCTCGGCGGCTGGGCGGCGCAACTCGCGCCGCGGCGCGGCCAGGGGCTCGTCACCTACCACAAGAGCTGGATCTACTTCGCCAACCGTTTCGGCCTGCGCGTGGTCGGCGAACTGGAACCCCAGCCGGGCATCCCGCCGACGGCCGCGCATCTGGCGAAGCTCGTCGCGACGATGAAGGCCGAACAGGTGGATTTGATCCTGCAAGAGCCCTTCTACAGCACGAAGGCGGCCGAACGCGTCTCCGCCGCCACCGGCGCCCGCGTCGTCGTGGCCGCCAACTCCGTCGGCGGCCGGCCCGAAGCGACGGATTATCTTGCGTTGCTGGACCGGATTGTGGCCGAATTGTCGAAGGAGTAAGGCGGAACCATGAAAAACCGTTTATGGATTTTGATCGGAGCGCTCGCGTTCGGGGCGACGCTGGCCCGCGCGGAATTGAACGTGCTGTGCACGACTTTCCCCATCCATCTGATCGCGCGCAACGTCGCGCAGGGCCGCGCGGGCGTGGACCTGCAGCTGATGCTGCCCGCGGGCATGGGCTGCCCCCACGACTATGCGCTCACGCCGCAGGACCTGCGGAAAATCGCCGCGGCCGACGTCCTGGTCGTCAACGGTCTGGGTCTGGAGGAATTCCTCGGCGCGCCCGTGAAAACGGCCAACCCCGACGTCGAAACCGTCGACAGTTCGGCCGGCATCCCGAACCTGCTGGAATACGCCCACGAGCATGCCGAGGCGGAGGAAGATCACGATCACGAAGCCGAGGCGGACCCCGGTCATGCGGAACACGACCATGGCCATCACCACCACGCGGGCGTGAATCCGCATCTGTTCGCGAGCCCGCGCCAAGCCGCGCGGATCGCGCTGAACGTCGCGGCCGGCCTGTCCAAGGCCGATCCGGAAGGCGCCGGCGTCTACTTCCGCAACGCCCAGGCCTATGCCGACCGGCTGAACGCCTTGGCGGACGAGATGGCCGCGCTCGGCCGCACGCTGAAGAACAACCGCATCGTCGAACCCCACGGCGTGTTCGACTATCTGGCCCGGGACATGGGCCTGGAGGTTGTCGCCGTCCTGCGCCCGCACGGCCAGGAGCCATCGGCGGCGGAAATGCTGGAACTGGTGCGCACCCTCCGCGCCAAGCAGGCGGGCGCCATCTTCACCGAACCGCAGTATCCCGCCAAGGTCGGCGCAGCCCTGGCCCGGGAGACCGGCTTGCCGACGGCCACGCTCGATCCCGTCGCCACCGGCCCCGACGCGGCGCCGCTGGACTACTACGAAACCGCGATGCGCCAGAACATGGAGACCCTACGTGCCACCCTCGGCGTCCAACCCTGACGCGCCCCGGAACGCGTTCCCGGACGTCGCCGCGGCGTTTGACAACGTCGCGGTGGCGTTCGAGGGCGTGGCGATCCTCGACGCCGTGACCGCTTCGGTCCCGCGCGGCGGCTGCACCGCCGTCGTGGGCCCGAACGGCGCCGGCAAGACCACGCTGCTGATGGCCCTGCTCGGGCAAGTGCCCTTTCAGGGGAACGTCCGCATCGCCCCCTTGCCGGACGGACGGCCGCCGCGCATCGGCTACGTGCCCCAGCGCCTCCAGTTCGATCGCGGCCTGCCGCTGACGGCGGGCGATTTCCTCGTCATGGGCACGCAACGCAGTCCCCTGTGGTGGGGCACCCGCGCCCACCACCGGGACGCGGCGCGGGAACTGCTGCGGGCCGTGAAGGCGGAACCGCTCGAACGGCGCCGCCTGGGCGCGCTCTCCGGCGGCGAACTCCAGCGCGTGCTGCTGGCGCTGGCGCTCCAGCGCAACCCGGACCTGCTCGTGCTCGACGAACCCGCCGCCGGCGTCGACGTGCAGGGCGGCTACCTGTTCTGCGAACTGCTCGAACGCCTGCGCCGGGAACGCGGCTTCACCGAACTGATGGTCAGCCACGACCTCGGCACCGTGGCCCACCACGCCACGCACGTCATCCTGCTCAACCGCCGCGCCGTCGCGGAAGGCTCCCCGGGGGCCGTGCTGACGCCCCCCAACCTGATGGCCGTGTTCGGCGCCCACATGGGCCTGCTCGACGCGCACGGCCTGGCCCATTCCCGGCTGCCGTGCTGCCAGCCCAAGGAAGGAGCGCCCTGATGGACCTCGCGCCCCTCTACGATCTGCTGGCCCGCCTCCTGCCGTTCGAGGTCCTGCAGGCGCGGTTCATGCAGCAGGCCTTGCTCGGCCTGCTGCTCGTCGCCCCCATGGCCGCCGCCATGGGCGTCCAGGTCATCAATTTCCGGATGGTGTTCTTCGCGGACGCCATCGGCCATTCCGCCTTCGCGGGCGTGGCGCTGGGACTGATCTTCGCGGTGAGCCCGTCCTGGACCATGCCGCTCTTCGGCCTGGCCGTCGGGCTCGCCATCATGCTCCTGCAGCGGCGCAGCTCGTTGTCCACCGACACCGTCATCGGCGTGGTCTTCGCCGCCGTCATGGCGTTCGGCTTGGCGATGGTGAGCCGCGACCGCGGCGTGGCCCGCGATTTGCAGCGGTTTCTCTACGGCGATATCCTGACGATCACGGAGCCCGAACTGCTTGGCCTGGGCTTGCTGTTCCTCGCGGTCATGGCCTTCCAAGCCTGGGGCTACAATCGCCTGCTCTATGTCGGCCTGAATCCCGTGGTAGCCAGCGTCCACCGGGTGCCGGTCGCCACGTGCCAATATCTGTTCGCCGGCCTGCTGGCGCTGGTGGTCATGTTTTCGGTATGGGCGGTGGGCGTGCTGCTCGTCACCGCGCTGTTGATCGTGCCCGCGGCGGCGGCGCGCAATTTCGCGCGCTCGGCGGGCAGCATGTTCTGGTGGAGCCTGCTGATCAGCACCACCTCGGCGGTGGCCGGCCTGCTGGTTTCCGCCCAGGACTGGGCCCGCACCGCCACCGGTCCGACGGTCGTTCTGTGCGGCTTCGTCTGGTTCCTCGCCAGCCAGGTCGTGGCGACGCTCCGGCGCCGGGGCGCGCGATGAACGCGTCCGGGCGGCCGATCTTCACCAACGCCTGGGGCGACGAGATCCTGCCGCCGCCGGCGGCGCGATCCATTCCGTGGAAAAACGTCCTGATCGCGCTGCTGGTGGCGGCCGGCTGGGCGCTGCCGCTCTTCTGGGGCGACCAGGCCGCGGTGCGGACGTTCGCGCTGGTGTTCGGCAGCATCGTGCTGGAGGCGCTGCCGTTCATGCTGGTGGGTTCGCTCATCGGCGGGCTCATCGAAGTCTTCGTCAGCCGCGAGCGCCTGACGCGGCACTTGCCGCGGGGACCGTTGGCGCTGACCTGCGCGGCGGCGCTGCTGGGGCTGGTTCTGCCGGTCTGCGAATGCGCGGTCGTGCCCGTGGTGCGGCGGCTGACGCGCAAGGGACTGCCGCTGTCCGCCGCGGTCGCCTACCTGCTCGGCGGCCCCATCGTGAACCCGATCGTGGGCGCCTCCACCTTCCTGGCCTACGCGGGCGAATGGCGCATCGTGGCCCTCCGCCTCGGCGCCGGCTACGCCATCGCCGTCGGCGTCGGCTGGCTCATGGGCCGCCTGTTCGCCCGCCGCCCGGCCTTGCTGCACGCGACAGCCGGCGAACACGCCCCCGCCGCCACCTGCGGCTGTGAACACAACCACGGCCATGCGCACGATCACGGCGGTGGCCGGATTTCCGCCCGTTTGGGCGCGGCGTTGCGCCATGCCTCGGACGATTTCACCGCCGTGGCGCACTACCTGATCCTCGGCGCCGCCATCGCCGCCTTCGCGCAAACCGTGGTCGAACGCCGCGCCGTGCTGGAACTCGCCGCGATCCCGTTCCTGCCCTCCGCCGCCATGATGGCGCTGGCTATCCTGCTGAATCTCTGCTCGGAAGCGGATGCGTTCATCGGCGCCTCGTTCCGCGGCCTGGTGCCGGTCCACGCCCAGATGGCGTTCCTGCTCACGGGGCCCATGTTCGATTTGAAATTGCTGTTGATGTACCGGACGCTCTTCACTCGCCGCGCCATCGCGGCGCTTTCGATCCTGATCTTGCTGGCCGTATCCCTGGCGGTCGGCGCGATCGAACTGGCGGGAAAGGCGGGTTTATGAACGCCATCCGCTTCTACCTCGGGCGCTACGGCCGCCCCTTGCTGTATCTGGCGTGGTTCATCGCGTTGGCCGGACTGCTGCCCGGCGGCGCCTACGAGGCTTTTCTCCGCCCCGAATTCGGCATCTTGCTGGGCGCGGCGGTCGTGGTCCTGCTGGGATTCCTCGCGGTGGACATGGGCCGGCCGCCCACGCCGCCGAAACCCATCTTCGGCGAAACCATCCGCGTCTTGATCCTGGCGCTGCCTCTGGCCTATCTGTCCGTCGGGCGCGGCGTCGCGCTGGATTCGGGCGCGTTCGAAACCCGCTGGACCGGCCCCGCCGGCGCAACGGCCGCCGGCGCACCGCAAGCCGCCCCCGCCGCCCCGGAAACCACGGCCCGCGAGGCGGACCTCGTGGGCCTGTGCTGGAATTCCGACGCGTACGAAGGCCAGACCGTCGCCGTGGAAGGCATGCTCCGCCACGAACCGGACGTCGCGGCGCGTTACGGCGGCAACGGCTGGCTGCTCTACCGGTTCGTCATTTCCTGCTGCGCCGCGGACGCCCAGCCCGCGGCGGTCATGCTGACGGGCGAAATGGCGACGAACTGGACCGACGACGCTTGGGTGCGCGCCACGGGTCGGTTCACGCTGCGCCCCGACCAACCCCGGCCGGTGCCAATCCTGGAACTGGGCGCGCTCGATCCCATGCAGAAGCCCCGTAATCCCTATCTGTACTGAAATGTCGACATGAACCGAACGGATCCCATCATCGTATGCAACCGGGTGTCGATTGCCTACGGCCGGCCGGTCGTCGTGCACGACGCCTGCCTGGAGATCCCGCGCGGCACCCTGCTGCCGTTCGTGGGGCCCAACGGCGCCGGCAAGACGACCCTGCTGCGCGCCATCCTCGGCCTGTTGAAGCCATGCGCGGGCGAGATCCGCACGCCCTTCGCGGAAAAACCCGCCGGCTACGTGCCCCAGCAGAAATCCATCGACCCCCTCTACCCGGTTTCCACGCGCCAGATCGTGGCGATGGGGCTCTATCCCGAGTTGGGCGCCTGGAAGCGTCCGAACCCGGAACAACGGCAACGCCTGGAAGCGGCGCTGGTTCGCCTGGACCTGCAAAACCACCAGCGCAAGACGTTCGGCGAACTGTCCGGCGGCATGAAGCAGAAAGCGCTGCTGGCGCGCGCGCTGGTCAGCGGCGCGGAGGTGTTCGTGCTGGACGAGCCCACCTCCGAACTCGACGAAGAGACCGAACGCGACGTGCTGGACCACCTCGTCGCGCTCGCGCGCGACGAAGACAAGACGGTCCTGCTGGCGCACCATGGCCTCGACCAGGCCGCCGCCCTGGCCGATCGGGTGTGCGTCGTGCATCACGGCCGCGTCCATCTGGAATCGATCCCCGCGGCCCGCCAACGGCTGGCCGGCACCGGCAGCGCTAGCGGAGGGCGACGCCATGGTTGAAACGGTCGCGACGCTGGTTTCGACGTTCCCCGAGGCGATCGCGGCGGGCCTGTTGGTCGGCAGCGCCTGCGCGCTGCTGGGCGTTTTCGTGATCCTCAAGCGCGTCGTATTCATCGGCATGGCGCTGTCGGAAATCGCCGCGTGCGGCATCGCGGGCGCGCTGCTGGCGGGCTTGCCGCCGCTTCTCGGCGCGATCGCCCTGACGCTGGGCGCGGTGGCCTTGCTGGCCGGCCCCTACGAAAGCCGCCGCCTTCCGCGCGACGCGCTGCTGGGCCTCCTGTTCGTCGCCGCCGCCAGCCTCAGCGTCCTGCTCGTGGCCGGCAGCGGCCTGGGGCTGGCCGAAATCAAATCCCTGCTCTACGGCGACCTGATCCTCGCCTCGCGCGCCGATCTGCGGCTGCTGGGTGCGATTCTGGTGCCGGCGATCGCCGTCCTGCTGGCGTGCCTGCGCCCGCTGCTCTACGCCTTTCTCGACCGCGAAGCCGCCACCGTGCTCCGCGTGCGGCCTGCGCGCATGGAAATGCTGTTTTTCCTGCTGCTCGGACTCGTGGTGGCCACGGCTTCGAAAACCGCCGGCTCGCTGCTCGTCTTCTGCTATCTGATCGTGCCGCCCGCCACCGCCCTGCTGCTGACGAGACGCCTCGTTCTCGTCATGGTCCTGGCCGCCGCCCTGGCCGCCGCGGCCACGCTGATCGGCCTCGCGGTCTCTTTCCTGGCCGATTGGCCCACCAATCCGACGATCTGCGCCGCGGCCTGCGCCCTGCTGCTGCTGGCGCTGCCGGCGGCATTCCGGCGCAGCCGCTGAATCCGCGCTTCCCGCCGGCTTTCTGCTTTCCAGGCCGGCGCGGGTTCTGCTTAGATGGCGGCCATGATCATCGATTTCCACACGCATGCCTTCGAGGACAGCCTGGCCGCCAAGGCCATACCGTTCCTCGAAAACGAGGGCCACATCAAGGCCTTCACCGACGGCCGCGCCGCCGGCCTGCTGGCCTCGATGGACCGCGCCGGGATCGAACGGTCCGTCGTCTGTCCCATCGCGACGAAACCGTCGCACTTCGACGGCATCCGCCGCTGGGCGCGCGAAGTCCGGACAACCCGGCCCCGCCTCGAAATGCTGCTCTCGATCCATCCC
>RZYG01000255.1 GCA_009930415.1 Spartobacteria bacterium
GACTGGCCGTCGTTTCGCTGGAACGATGCCGCCATCGGCACGCAACTGGCCGCCACCCGGCATGCCCAAGGGCTTCTGCTGGGACGCATGGAATCGCTTGGATTCCAACTGCGGCAGGAGGCCGATTTGACGGTCCTGACAACCGAAACGGTGCAGTCCAGCGCCATCGAAGGCGAAAAGCTGGATGCCCGCCAGGTGCGTTCCTCGTTGGCGCGCCGACTGGGAATCGAAGAGGCCGGCGCGACGCCGGCGACTCGCGCCGTGGAAGGCGTGGTGGACGTGATGCTGGATGCCACGCGGAAATTCCAAGACCCGTTGACGTCCGCTCGTCTGTTTGGCTGGCATGCGGCCCTGTTTCCGACCGGACGGTCCGGCTTGCGCAAAATCGCGGTCGGCAGATGGCGCCGTCCGGAAATGGACCCGATGCAGGTGGTGTCGGGTCCGAGCGGGCGGGAAACCGTTCACTTCGAAGCCCCGGATGGCGCGCGTATTCCGAGAGAAATGGAAAAATTCCTGGCCTGGTTCAATGCCCCGCCCCGCGAGGATCCCGTGATCCGCGCGGCACTGGCCCACTTTTGGTTCGTCACGATCCATCCGTTCGAGGACGGCAACGGGCGCATCGCCCGGGCGATCGCGGACATGGCCCTGGCCCGGTCCGATGGCCGCCCGGAACGGTTCTACAGCATGTCCGCGCAGATCGAAGCCGAGCGCAAGGAGTATTATGCCGTTCTGGAAACCTGCCAGAAGGGCGGTCTGGAACTCACGCCTTGGCTGGAGTGGTTCCTCGGCTGCCTGGGCCGTTCCCTGGTCCGGGCGGAAGAAACCCTGGCCACCGTCCTGTACAAGGCCCGAACGTGGCAGCGCATCGGCACCGCGCCCCTCAACGCGCGCCAACGCATTCTCATCAATCGCCTGCTGGACGGCTTCGAGGGCAAACTGACCAGCTCAAAGGCCGGGAAGTTGACGAAATGTTCCGCCGACACGGCGCTGCGCGACATCGCCAAGCTCGTCGAGCTCGGCATCCTGGCGCGCAACGAGTCCGGCGGACGCAGCACCAGCTATCGCCTCGCTTCCGGAAACACCCCGCCAATCTCGCCGCCATGAACGCCGAACAAGTCAAAGCCATCGTCCAGAACGTCTTCAACACGGTGGCCGACGCGTACGATGATCCGGCGATCCTCGAAATGGAATAACGGCCCTTACTTCAGCGGCGCCCAAAGGTCCCGCATGCAACCGGCGGCTGCGGCCGCCGGTTTTTTCTGTCCGGGGCGCGGGCGCACCCGAATCCATCCGCTCAGAAGGCGAGTTTGACGCCGCTCAGGAAGACGAACAGGTCGTCGTAGTCCGCGCCTTCGCGGTCGAGGACGTAGTTGCGGGCGGTGGCATAGAATTCCGCGTTGAGCGGGTCGAGGCGCTGGTTGAAGACCACGGCATAGGATTCCGCCACGTCGCCGGCCTGGGCCATTTCCTCGTTGCGCGCATAATCCACGGCCAGCATCGTCGCGCCGGCGGCAAACCAATCGGCCTTGTAGCCGATCTTGCCGTAGACCGAGAGCGGCGAACGTTCGTCGTCCACGTCCTGGCCGCCGACGGCGGCCGTGAAGTTCAAGCCGCAGCCCAGCAGCAGCGAGCAGGAAGCGCTGTATTGATCGACCCCGGCGCCCTTGCGGGCAAACGCCGCCGCGGAAGCCAGCTTGTGCGCGCCGAGCGCCAGGGAATGCCGCAGGGCCGCATCAAAATACTCCTCGCCGGCGACGGAAACGGAGGCGGCGAAGCCCCGCCAGACGGGCGCGTCGTAGCGAACGCGGTCGTCGCGATGCAGGCCGTCGAAGTTGTTGAAGACGTCCTTGACCGTCGGCGCGGGCCGCGGCGGAACGTTCGTGCCGGCCGGTTCTTCCGCGGCAGGAAACGCGTCGGCTTCGCGCGGCGCGAAGGCCAAGCCGGCGGCGGCGAACCGCACCTGGCTGTAGGCCGCGACGTAGGTGCCGCTCAAATCCTCTTCGGCGGTGCCGTTGGAGGCCATGTCGCCCTGCCCCACGGAGAGAGCACCGTATTTCTTGTTTTTCGCGTACGCCTCGATCTTGCGACCGTCCACCTTGAAGTCCGGATCGGGCCCGCCGAACGCCACTTCGGCGGAATTGTCGGACTTGAACCCCAGTTCGATCTGGCCGCCGAACGTCCACCCACCCCAAACTTCCGGCTTGTAGTCGCCGGCCACGCCGAACCGCGACGGCATGCTGTCGTTGTCCACGTGGAACCACTCGGAGTCGGTCCCGTTGTTGGCGTAGAGCGCGGCGCGGTTCACCTGCGCCCACCAGCGGACGTCCGCCTGCGCCTTGGCCGCCGCCGCCAGCGGATGGGCGGTCGGCTCGTTCGTTTCCGCGGCGGTCGCCCCGCCCGCCACCGCCACCACCATTGCCATCCATCGCCACCCCGCTCGTTTCATCGTCGCCTCCTGCAGATCCGACCTGCGCCTCACTTGGTGGCCATCATGGAAGTTCCGCGGGGGGCGGTCAATCCGGGACGTCCGCGCGCGGCTCCCGGCCCCAGCGCGCATAGCCCCAACCCACGCCAACGAGCAGCGCCAGCAGCACCCCTTGCCAGACCCATTCCGGCGCGAAAACGATCAAGTGGTTCTGCACCTCGCTGAAATAGGGCTTGGCCCCGTCGGCACCGGCGGCGCTGAGCGCGCACCGTGCGGCGTCCCAGACGCGCCCCGACGCCGCCAACGCCTGCGGAAAATACTTCTCCAGGATCTGGTTTTCCCGCGCGGCGACGGCGACGTGGTGGCGGAATCGTGCCGGATCGGTCGACCGATATCGTCCGGCCGCGGCTTCGTAGTGGTCCCGCTGGATCAGATGCCGATAGAACTCGAAGCGGAACGGATCGGCCGAAATCGCGACGTCGCGCCGGTACTCGCGCAAGTCCGGCAGCGGTCGGCCGGCGGCGAACGCGGCTCCGACTTCGGCGCCGCGGTCGCGGTCGCTCCGCCGCAGCGCGGCGAGATCCAGGCGCGACCGGAGCGTCCCGATTTCCGGATCGGCGTGGCGCCGGCCGTATTCCGCCAGGCGGCTTTCGTTGTTGCGCAGGAACGCCAGGCCCGGCACGCGCGCCGCCGCGAAATCCACCCGCGCGGGCGTGGCCGAAACCGCCAATAGCAGCAACGCCAGCAGCGCCCCGACCGCGGCGCACAGGCGCCGCACGGCACTCCGGGCGATCGGCATCCGGACCGTGCCCGGCGACGCGACGCCCGCCACGAACAGCAATCCGATGCCGCCGGCCAGCACGTTGAGCCGAATATCGCGGAAATCCCAGAACCGGCCCGGCATCAGCCACTGCAAAAATTCATCCGCACAGGCCACCAGCGACACGCTG
>RZYG01000256.1 GCA_009930415.1 Spartobacteria bacterium
GGACGCCATCGAGCGCCTGCGGCAGGATCCGGAGCTGGCGCGGCGTTTGGCCGCGGCCGCGCTGGAAGATTGCCGAACGCGCTGGCTGCCGGACGTCCACGCCCAAGCCAAGCTCGCCGCCATCCGCGCGTTGCTCGCCTAAGCGGAGGACGGTCGTCCGCGCGCGCCGTTCCTTGGTATTTTGTTGTTCTGGCCTACGAATCGAGTACTATGCCGACATGGTAAACGATCCAGCGACCATTTCGATCATCGCGCCGTTCCTGAACGAAGAGGAGAATCTCCCGATCCTCTACGACCGTATCGCGGCTACCATGAAAACCCGCCCCGAGGTCTGGGAATTGATCCTTGTCGATGACGGCAGCACCGACGGCTCGACGGACTGGGTGCGCCGCAAATCCGCCGAGGACCGGCGCGTCCGCTTGATCCAGCTTGCCCGCGATTTCGGTCACCAGATCGCGATCACGGCGGGTCTGGACAACGCCCGGCACGATGCCGCGATCGTCATGGACGCCGACTTGCAGGATCCGCCCGAAACCATCCCCGCGCTGTTGGACCAGTGGCGCGCCGGCTACGACGTCGTCTACGCCGTCCGCACCCAGCGCGCGGGCGAAACAATCCTGAAGAAACTCACCTCAGCGTTGTTCTACCGCCTTTTCGCGCGGCTGACCAAAATCAGCATGCCGCTGGACAGCGGGGATTTCCGCCTGCTGGACCGCAAGGTGGTTCAAGCGCTTGGCGCGATGCGCGAACAGCATCGATTCATTCGGGCCATGACCTGCTGGACGGGTTTCCGCCAAACGGCGGTTCCCTACGAGCGCGCGTCCCGCCATGCGGGCCGCTCGAAATACGAAGCCATCCATTTGTTCCGGCTGGCCATGGACGGCCTTGCGTCCTTCTCGGGCGAACCGCTCCGCTGGTTCGTGAAGATCGGTTTCCTCTTCGCCTTGCTAGGCATTTTCTGGTTCGTCTGCATCCTGCTCAACTGGTTGCTTGGCCTCGGCTACTATCCCCGCGGCTGGGTCACCTTGGCGAGTTTGATCTTGGTGCTCGGCGGGATCCAGCTGACGGCGATCGGAATTGTGGGCCAATATATCAGCCGCATTTTTGAAGAAACCAAAAAACGCCCGCTCTATTTCGTGGCGGACGACACCGGACCGGCGGAACCACGCCGATGAATCTCACTGCCCGCCGCGCCGCCGCCGGCAAATCCGCGGGACTCTGGGTGCAGTCGTGCGCCGTTCTGGCCATCGCCTTGGGCATGCTCCTGGCATTCGGGGGCGCCGCGATCCGCCTCAGCCTCCGCTTGGGTGGCGAGCCTCATACCGGCGGCGTGGCCGCCGGAATCGGCGCATATCTGTTGCTGGCGGGTGCGGGCGCCGCCTTACTTCGTCGCGCCTACCGGCGGCTGTCGCCCCGCGGCTACGTCGCCGCCGTGGTCGCAAGTTATTTTCTCGCGCAGCTCGTTCTGATCGGCGCCGGCGGCGCGCGTCTGCGCTGGCATGGCGACGCCGCCCTGCTCCACCAATACGTCCAGACTCTGGCGACCCACGGCTATGTGCCCGAAACACTTGCCCCCCTGAGCGAAGCCTACGACTACCAAGTCTGGTCCCGGCGCGCGCTGCCGTTCTACATCCTGCTCCACCGGCTCGCGGGACCGGCGTTCCCCGCAGCGGTCCAAATCTTCAATGCCGGGATCATGGCCCTGTCCGCGCTGCTCACGTGGCGGCTGGGGACACTGCTGTTCGGCCGGCGCACGGCGGCCGTCGCCCTAGCGTTCCACCTGCTCCTGCCGTGGCGCCTGTTCACACATCTGGACCTCTCCCACCATGTTCTGGGCGGCTTCTATTATGTGCTGGGGGTCTGGATTCTGGTGGAATGGCACCAACCCCGCCGCGGCGTACTCCCGCGCGCCGGCTTGGCGCTCGCCGCCCTGCTTCTACTGCCGCTGATGCGCCTCGAGGGCGGCATCGATTACGTGTTTGCCGCCGCCGTCGCCGGCACGCTCGCGCTGGCTTGGCTCATGGGGCGATCTTCTTTCGGCAAGACGCTCGAGGCTTTCGGCGCGTTGCTGGTCCTGCCGCTGCTAGCCGCCCAGCTGCTCGTCGGCCCCTTGGACACCCGGCTCGACGCGGCTGACCGGCACCACCACGACACCGGCATCTTGGCCTGGTCCACGCGCGGCTGGTCGGTTGATACGGGCGGGCAATATTACGGCAACTACGAACAGGTGGACATCCTCACGCCGCTCGCGCTTAAAAAGCGCACCATGCTGCGCATCATTGCCTCCCAGGCCTACTACAATCCGGCCGCCGTAGCGTTCCGCCAATTGCCGGTCAAGGCGGCCAAGTTTTTCATGGCCGGCTATGCGTCCGGGTTCGAGGAAATGCTGCAGGCCAACCAGCGGCCACTCCTGCGCGCCCTGCATGTCGGCGCCCGTTCGGCCAGCCTGTTGGCCCTGCTTCCGCTGGCCATAGGCGGCAATTTCCTGTTGCTGGCCTGGCTCCGGCGGCGGGACTGTTTGTTTTTTCTCGTGCCATTCGCGGTACTCGTCAGCGCCTACATCATCTGCGGCGAATCGGATCCCCGCTATTCCGCCTATCTACATTCGTATTTCTTCTTGGCGGCAGGCGCGTTCGTCGTCTGGCTCCGCGATCCAGCAGCGCGCGAGTTCACCGTCCGGGATGTCGTGGCCGCCCTCCGCGTGCCGGCGTTCTCGCTCGCGGCTCTGGCCGGACTGTGGTTCGCGGGCGTGTTCACGCTGCGGCCTCACCTGAACTCCTTCGCCCTCTGGGACCTGCGCCAGGCAACCGTAGCGGACAATGTGCCGCTAACCGTCTCGGCCACGCTGGCTCCGTTCGAAATCCGCTTGCCGCCCCAGACCGATTCGCCCGTCTGGGGCACGCTGCGCTTGCCCGTGCCGGAGGACCGGTCGGCCATCTTCACGTGCTATCTGCTGCCGCAGGCCGGCTTGTCGGCCAGCCACGGCACGCCGTGCGTGTTGCGCCGCCGAACGGCCGCGGGATGGCAGGAAGAAACCCTGCGCCTGCCGATCCGCCTGACCTTGACGCTGCGCCCAGGCGATGCGCCCGAGTTTGAACTCCGGGCCGCCACCGCGCCCGCCCCCTTCCCACTCCTGCTCGGATACGCTGATCTAGAAATCCGTCCCTGATGAGTGGCGGCCGGTCCCGCCGCGGTTTCTTCTGTTGCCCGGACCGCGGCCGTTCGGCTATGATCGCCGGTTCAGATATCCAAAGAGAAGAGGCTCCCATGACCCCCATCAAACTCGGTTTGCCCAAAGGCAGTTTGCAGGACAGCACGTTCGCGCTGATGAAGAAGGCCGGCTGGAACTTCAAGG
>RZYG01000257.1 GCA_009930415.1 Spartobacteria bacterium
AATCCTTCGGCCTTGGCGACGACGAGCGTGCCGGTGGCGCCGCCCTGGTAGTTGGCGTCCGTCACGGTCGCCACGACTTCGTAGCTGCCCGCGGCGGTCGGCGCGGTGGGCGAACCGTCGTAGGTCAGGGCATACGACACGGCCGGCACGCAGGTTGCGGACGCGGCGCGCGGCGTGCCGTCGTAGGTTTGGCTCAGACTGCCCAAGGTCACGCCCGCCGCCGCCTTAGCGATCGCCAGCGTCCCGGTCGCGCTGCCGGAATAGCCGGATTCGGTCACCGTCGCCACGACCGTATAGGTGCCAGCAGCCGTCGGCGCCGTGTAGGATCCGTTGTAGGACGTCAGCGTGGCCAGCCCGGCCGGATCGGTTGCGACCGTCGCGGTCTTGGGTGTGCCGTCGTAGGTCTGGGACAGGTTGGACAGCGAGACGCCGGCCTCGGAAGTGGCCGCGTAGGGCATCACGACGACGTCGTCGACGTTCATCCGGTCGCCACCTTCCATCTGGAACCGCAGGTAGGTGAACTGCGCCACCGTCAGCGCGTTGGAATAAGCGATGAAGTTCGTGTTGACCCCGTCGGTCGTCAGGGTGTCGTTGGTAATCCAGTTTATGCCGTCCGGGCTGGTCTGGACCGTCAGGGTCGGAGCTTCCAGCGTTCCATAGACCGCGTAGTTGAATGCCACGGAATAGATGCCGTTGGTAAACGGGGTCACGCTTTGCATCACGCCGTTACTGGTCGCCTCGGCACCGATGTAGCGGAACCGGAGAGAATACAGACCGGTCTTTTTGTCGTTGGCCAAATTGCCGCGCGTGGCATTGTTGAGGAACCAGTTGGACGGGTTGCTGGCCGTCAGTGTGTTGGTGTGCGGGCCGTAGGCGTTGTAGTCCGGAATATAGGGGTCTTCAAAATCGATCGTCAGCGCATCGCCGATGGCCGCCTCGCCGCCGGAGCCGGCGGGCTGGATGACGACGGCGGACGGGAAGACGTTGGTGGCGCCGACGTATTCGGCGTTGCCGGTGACGCAGACGGTGGCGTCGTACACGCCGACGTCCTGCGGCAGGGCCGGCGAATAGCTGACCGACCACGGCAGGCCGGCCGGGGTCACGGTGAAGGTGTTGGTGTGCACCGCCCCGTCGTAAGTCGTCGTGATCTGCGCGTCCAGCGTGCAGGTCGCCTGCGCCTCCGAAATCGTCACGGCGTTGCTGTACACGAACGTGCCGCCGAGGTAGTGGGCGTCGCCCGTCACGGTCACCGTGGCGTCGTAGACGCCCGGATTCACCGGGGTCGAAGGCGAATAGCTGACCGACCAGGCCAAGCCCGTGGTGACGGTGAAGGCGTTGGTGAACGTCTGGCCGGTGTAGCCGGTCGAAATCGGCGCGGACATCTCGCAGGTGGCCACGCCCTGCGTGATCGTCACGGAATTGGTATAGACGAACGTGCCGCCGAGCAGGTAGTCGCCGTCGGGAATGACGACCGTGGCGGTGTAGGTGCCGATTTCCACGGGATTCGCCGGGGAATAGGTCACTGCGTACGGCAGGCCGGCCGGCTCCGTCGTAAAGGTGTTGGTGATGGCGGACCCGTTGAACTCCGCCGAAACGGCCGCGTCCAAGGAGCATTCCGCGATGCCGGTCTCAGGCGGGACATAGGAGGAGATCCAGATGTTGTCCAGGTTGGCTTCGTCGCGGGTGCTGCCGCCGGTCCACGTGATGCGGAAATCCACCGGCCCGACGACGTTGACCGTGACGGAATTCGTGATCAGGGCGGAGACGTCCTTGGTGCTCCCCGTGGTGATCGTCGTCCACCCGGAGCCGCCGTTGTATTCAGCTTTGAAGTTCAAACCCTTGTCGGTGCCGAACCGGGCGTAGGCGATCCGGAAGTCCCCGATGCCGTTGGTCAGCGCCCCTTGCAGGTAGATGCCGCCGACGGTGCCGCGCAAGTGCGCGCCGCGGGTGCCCTCGATGCGGTCGCTGGCGTTGGCGGCCGAAACCACCAGCGCGTTGGAGATCACCCACATGCGGTCGGCAATCGACTTCTGGCCGTAATCCGTATAGGTGTCCTTCAAGGCCGCATCCTCGAAATCGAGGCTGATGTTGCCCGAATAGTACGGGTTGGGATCTTCCTCGTTGGGAATGCCGTCGCCGTCGGCGTCCGGATCGCACAGGTCGCCGATGCCGTCGCCGTCGATGTCGGACTGATTCGCGTTGGGCGTGTACGGGCAATTGTCGTTGGCGTTGAGGTCGCCGTCGCCGTCGAGGTCCGGATCGCAGGGATCGCCGAGGCCGTCGCCGTCGGTGTCGGTCTGGGTCGGATTGAAGGTCTCGGGGCAGTTGTCCACGTCGTCGAGGAACGCGTCCAGATCGGAGTCGCCCGGGGCCATGATGATGCTGCCGCTGGTCTGCTGGGCGTTGATCGCCCCGGGGGTCATCAGGGCGTTGTACCAGGTGCCCGTGGACATCAGGACGTTGTTGGGCGCCTGCGGACAGGTATCCGTCGACGAATCGGCGATGATTTCGTGCAAATAGTTTTTGCTGCCGGGCGGGACCGAACGCGAGACGGTGGCGGGATCGTCCACGCCGATGTCGTAGACGTCGCCCAGCCAGACGACGGCATCCAGCACCTGGCCCTCCGGATCGTACAGGATCAGGCCGTCGCCCGAAGCCAACATATCGCTGGGCAACAAGAAGTCGGTGTTCGCCACGTTGTTGGAAATCTGGCCAACGACCGCAAAGCCGAGCGGCACGTCGCCGGCGGCGAGCACGCCGTCGTCCGGCACGACGAACGAGGGAAACGTGAAGGTCCAAACGGCGCCGTCCGTGGTGCCGCCGTTGCGGTGTTCGACCTTGTAGCCCTGCAAATTGAGGCCCGCCGGCGCGATGATTTCAAAGAAGTCGTTGGTATCCGCGCCTTCGCCGTTGCACTGCACTTCGTTGAACATCGGGTTGAGGTTTCCGGCCGAACCGAACACCGGGAACATGTAGGAATTGGTGACGGTGAAATTCGTGTGCAGCCCCTCGGGCCCCTGGAACGAGAAGCGCACGTAGTAGTCCAGCACGTCGCCCTGCTCCTTCGAGACGTTGAGCTGGGGCGTCTGCCAGGTCGTGCCCGAATTGGTCATGGCCGCGCCGATCCAGCTGCCGCCGGCCACGCGGAAGACGCCCGTGACGGCCAGGTTGGAGGCCAGCATGTTCGGGGTGATCCCGACCGAGACGGCGAACGTGTTCGTCGCCTTGGGCGCGGAGGGATCCAGGGCGGGCCCGGCGGAGACGTAGGCCTCCGCGTTGGCCAGCGCCTGGTGCCAGCCGGGCGTCGCCGCGTAGGTGCCGGCCGTGATCGTCCATTCCTGCGCATCCCAGACGT
>RZYG01000047.1 GCA_009930415.1 Spartobacteria bacterium
TTGCCGCTAGGCTCCGGCCGCGGCGCCGGGTCCCGCCGCGTGCGGCCCGTACGCCTGGGCCGTCTCCGCGCGGAACGCATCGAACGTTCCCTCCCGGAGGCTCTGCCGCATCCGGGCGATGAAATCAAAATAACACTGCATGTTGTGCAGCGCCGTCAGGCGGACCCCGAGGATCTCGCCCACGTTCAGCAGGTGCCGCACGTAGCTCCGGCTGAACCGCCGGCACGCCGGGCAGGTGCAGCCTTCCTCCAGCGGCCGGTCGTCCAGGCGGTTCACCGCCGCCCGCACCGAATACCGGCCCGCGCGGGTGAACACCGTCCCGTGCCGCGCCAGCCGCGTCGGCATCACGCAGTCGAACATGTCCACGCCCAGCGCCACCGACTCGGCCATCTGCCAGAACTGGCCGACGCCCATCAGGTAGCGCGGACGCTCCCGCGGCAGCAGGTCCGCCGTCATGCGCACGCCCGGCATGATCAGGTCCTCCGGCTCGCCGACGCTCACGCCGCCGATGGCAAAGCCGTCGAAGGCGCCGAGTTCGCGCAAGCCCTTGGCGCAACGCTCCCGCAAATCGGGATAAACGCCGCCCTGGACGATGCCGAACACCAGCTGTCCCGCCGCGCGGGGCTGCTGGGCACATTTGGCCGCCCACGATAGGGTCCGGTCCACCGCTTGGCAAGCGTATTCCGGGGTGCACGGACACGGCGGGCACTCGTCGAACGCCATCGCGATATCCGAGCCCAGCGTCCGCTGGATCGCCATGCTTTCCTTCGGCCCCATGAACATTTTCGTGCCGTCCACGTGCGACTGGAACCAGACCCCGTCGGGCGTCATCTGCCGCAGGTGCGTCAGGCTGAACACCTGGTAGCCGCCGCTGTCGGTCAGGATCGCCCGTTTCCAGTCCTGGAACCGGTGCAGGCCGCCGGCCTTCTCGATCACGTCCATCCCGGGGCGCACGTTGAGGTGGTAGGTGTTCCCCAGCAGGATTTCGCAGTCGAGCGCCTCCAACTCCCACGGCGCCATGGATTTCACCGTCGCCTGGGTGCCCACGGGCATGAACACGGGGGTATCCACCGGCCCATGCCCCGTCCACAGCCGGCCCAGCCGCGCCTTGGACCCGGAATCCTCCCGCAAAATCTCGAATGTACCGGTTTCGGACATGAAGAGGGGCACTTTACCTTCCCCCGGCCCCCCTTGTCGAGAATTCAAGCGGGCGGGAAAGAACGGCGGACCTCCCCCCCCGCCTCTTCACTTTATTTACAACCGATTGCGAATTCTTTGGCGCCGTGGTACATTGCGCCACAAGAAAAAGCCGCCGGCCCGGCCGGCCCAACCCCCGAACAAAAGGACCCGATGATGATCAGCAAGAAAATGGCCCAGGAAATCAACGCCCAGATCAACCGCGAATTCTTCTCCGCCTTCCTGTATCTCGCCATGGCCAACGACGCCGCCGACAAAGGTTTCAACGGCACCGCCAAATGGATGACCCTCCAGTTCGAAGAAGAGCAGGAGCACGCCCTCAAGTTCTCCAAGTACCTCCAGGACCAGGGCGAAAAGGTCCTGCTCGGCGCCATGGACGCCCCCCAGACCGAGTGGAGCGGCATCCTCGAGATGTTCCAGGACGCCCTCCTGCACGAAAAGAAAGTCACCGCCTGGATCAACGACCTCTACACCCTCGCCCTCGAAGAAAAGGACTACGCCACCCAGAGCATGCTCAAGTGGTTCATCGACGAACAGGTCGAGGAAGAAGCCAACTGCAACGAAGCCATCGCCGCTCTCGAAATGGTCGGCAAGTCCGCCAACGGCCTCTTCATGATGGACCGCCAGCTCGGCAAACGCAAAGAAGACTAGGAACCCCATCCCGGATTCCCCGGCGGGCGGCTGTGGCCGCCCGTCTTTTTTTGCGCCGCCAAACGGGTGTTGCGCCGGCCCGAAATGACGGGAATCCGTCGCCTTCTTCGGCACCTGACGTTTTATGAAACGTCAGGCGCCGGCAAATGGTCGGCAATCCAAATCACCGGTCTCGTCCGAAACCAGACGTTTTATGAAACGTCTGGTTTCGGAGGGGCTGGCGACCGCTCTTGAAGGAGGCGGTTGCCGCGAAGGCGGGTGGCGGCCGGGCTAATCGCCGGCCTTGATCTCGTCCCAAAGTTTCGTGTATTTGGCGTTGTTTTCGCCGAGGTCGGCCAGGGTTTCGAGCTTGGCGACGACGTCCGCGGGCGGGAAGAGGATGGGATCGGCGCGGGTTTCCTCGGCCAGCAGCTCGTAGCTGGGCAGGTTCGGACAGAGGAAATAGATGAACTCGGTCAGCTCGGCGGCGGACTGCGGCTCGAGGATGAAGTTGATCATCTTGTGGGCCAGCTCGGGCTGCGGGGCGCCGACGGGGATGACCATGTCGTCGAAGTTGATCTGGGAGCCTTCCTCGGGCACCGCGATCTGGATGTCGTCGTTCTCGGCCTGGACGAGCATGAGGTCGCCGCTGTAGCCGTGGACGAGGAGAAATTCGCCGGAGGCGAGGCCGTTCTTGTACTGCTCGTTCTCGAACTTGGCGAGGTTCTTCTTCCAGCGCAGGACGACGTCCTTGGCCTCGGCGAGCTCCCGGTCGTCGAGGGTGTTGAGGCTGTAGCCGAGGTACTTGAGGGCGACGCCGATGACTTCGCGGTGGTCGTTGAGCATCGTCATGCGGTCCTTGAGGTCTTCGCGGTCGAGCATGGCCCAGGTGGGCTTGAAGTCCGACACCTTGCTGCCGAGATAGCCCAGGCAGGTGATGGTGACGGTGTACGGCACGCTGTGGTCCATGTCCACGTCGAACGCCAGTTTCATGTAGTCGGGGTCGACGTTCCGGCGGTTGGGAATCAGGTCCAGGTTCAGCTTCTGGAGCATGCCCTGGTCGTGCATGATCTTGACCATGTAGCTGCTGGGAAACAGCAGGTCGTAGCCCGTCGCGCCGGCCTTGAACTTGGCGTACATCTCCTCGTTGGAGGCGTAGGTGTCGACGACGACCTTGCAGTTGTTCTCGCGCTCGAACTGCGCGACCAGCTCGGGCTTGATGTAGTCGGACCAGGTGTAGACGTGCAGCACGGGTTTCTGTTCCGCGCAGCCCGCCAGGGCCGCGACCGCCGCCGCCAGAGCCAATGCCGCCAGGATCTTCTTCGTCATCGTCCATTCCTCCGGGGAGTTTTTTTTCGAAATCGGCTCAGGCGGCTTTGCGCCCGCGGTTGGAGAGGTACTGGCTGGCGATCACGCACGTGAAGGTGATGACCAGCAGGATGGTGGAGAGCGCGTTGATCAGCGGCGGGGCGCCGTACTTGATCATGCTGTAGATCTTGATCGGCAGCGTGGTCGAGCCCGGCCCGGCCACGAAGAAGGAGATGACGAAGTCGTCGATGGAGAGCGTGAAGGCCAGCAGGCCGCCGGCGAGGATGCCCGGCGCCAACATGGGCAACAGCACCTTCCAGACCGTGGTCCACCAGCCCGCGCCGAGATCCTGCGCGGCTTCGATGATCGCGAAGTCGAAGTCCTGCAGCCGCGCCAGCACGGTCATGGCCACGTAGGACAGGCAGAAGGTGACGTGCGCGATGGCGATCGTCGCCAGCCCGAGCTGCACCTTCAGCTGCACGAAGAACAGCAGCAGGCTCAGGCCCATCAGGATTTCCGGCAGCACCAGCGGGGTGTAGATGATGCTGTAGTGCAGCTTCTGGAGCTGGCTGCCCGCGAACCGGTGCAGCGCGAACGCCGCCGACGTGCCCAGCACCATCGAGATCAACGTCGCCGCGCCCGCGATGATCAGCGTGTTGGTCAGCGCGTGCCAGATGCTCGGTTCGTCCATCAGCCGGATATACCACTTCAGCGAGGTGGATTCCCAGGAGCCGCCGAACCGCGACGAATTGAAGGAGTTCGCCACGAGGATGACGATGGGGATATAGAAGAAGGCGATCACCGCCCAGGTGACGATCAGCGGGACGCGGCTGGGTTTCATGGCCTCAGACCCCCTCCTCGATCAGGGCGTCCTTGGGGCTTTCCTTCCGCCGCAGGGCGGTGATGGCCACCATCGGGATCAGCACCGCCACCGTCAGCAGCGCCGACAGGCCCGCCGCGTGCGGCAGATTGCGGTCCACGAACGTGCGCTGGGCGATCTTGTTGCCGAGCATCTCGCTGGTGGGCCCGCCGACGATGTCCGGGATCACGTAGGAGCCCAGCGACGGGATGAACACCATCAGGAACGCCGTCAGCAACCCCACGCGGATGCCCGGCAGGAAAATCTTGCGGAACGCGAAGAACGAGGTGGCGCCGAGATCCTTGGCGGCCTCGATCAGGCGGAAATCGAATTTTTCCGACGCGGCGTAGATCGGCAGGATGGCGAAAGGCAGTTCGGTGTAGATCATCACGAGCAGCACGGCATAGGCGTTGTAGAGCAGCGAGGTTTCCGGCGCGATCAAGCCCAGGAACGTCAGCGCATGCTTGAGCATGCCTTCCGGATGCAGCAGCACTTTCCAGGCGAAAATGCGCACGAGGAAACTCGTCCAGAACGGCAGGATCACCAGCAGCAGCACCAGGCGGCGCCGCGCGGGGCTCACCCGCGCCATGTAGTAGCCCATCGGCGTCGCCAGCAGGATGCACAGCGTCGTCGCCACCACGCTCAGCCAGACCGTGCGCCAAATGATCGCCGGGTAGTTCGGGTTGCCCAGCGTCCGCAGCGTCGCCAGCGTCCAGCCGTCGCCGATGCCGCCGTAGGGCGTCGCCGGCTTGAAGGTGATGGCGAACACCAGCACCGTCGGCACCAGAAACAGCAGCAGCAGCCAGAGAAGCGACGGCAGCGTGACCAGCCACTCGGACAGGTTGCGGCGGCGACCGGCCTTCATCGCGGCGCGGCCCCCGCCGGAACGGCGCCGGGCGCCGGCGCGCGCACCAGGATCTGGTTGCTTTCGGTCGTCTCGCCGACTTCCTCGGGCGGGAGCTGGATGAGGTTTTCGTCCTGCTCGCTGTATTTTTCGAGCATGAAGCCGTCGTCCGCGTGCCAGCTGACCCAGACCTGTTCGCCCCAGCGGATCGGTTTTTCGTCGAGCAGGAAGCGGCTGTGCTGGCGGATCACGGAAATGCGGTAGTCGCCGGTCCGCACCCAGTACTTCGTCTGCGAACCGAGATAGATGACGTCTTCCACCTTGCCCTGGATCACGTTCAGGTGCGGAGCCGCCGCCGGCCGCTCGCGCGAAATGCGCAGCTTTTCGGGCCGGATGCTCAGGAAGACGTGTTCGCCCTCCTTGATCTGCTTGTCGTTGTAGCACTCGAGGTCGGGGAAGTCCTCGATCTTGAGCCGGCTGTAGTCCTTGTCCACCGCCACGGACAGGAACCCCTCCAGCACGGAATTCTTCTCGAGGGGCTCGGCGACGGTGCCGTCGAAGAAGTTCGTGTCGCCGATGAAGGCGGCGACGAAGCTCGTGCGCGGCGCTTCGTAGATTTCCGCCGGCGTGCCGAGCTGCTCGATCTTGCCGAGCTTCATCACCGCGATGCGGTCGGAGAGGCTCATGGCCTCGCCCTGGTCGTGGGTGACGTAGAGGAAGGTGATGCCCACCTCGTCGTGGATGAGATCCAGCTCGATCAGCATGCGCTGGCGCAGCTTGAGATCCAGCGCGGCCAGCGGCTCGTCCAGCAGCAGCACGCGCGGCTTGTTCACCAGCGCGCGCGCGATCGCCACGCGCTGCTTCTGGCCGCCCGAGATCTGGTCGGGCTTCTTCCAGGCCTGGTCTTCCATCTGGATCATGGTCAGCATCTTGCCGACCTCTTCCTTGATCTCTTTCTTCGGGCGCTTGGCCACCTTGAGGCCGAACGCGATGTTGTCCCAGACCGACAGATGCGGAAACAGCGCGTAGCTCTGGAAGATGGTGTTGACCTTGCGCTCGTAGGGCGGCAGATCGGTCACGTCCTCGCCCCCCAGCAGCACGCGGCCGGTGTCCGGCTGCTCGAACCCCGCCAGGATGCGCAGCAACGTCGTCTTGCCGCAGCCGCTCGGCCCCAGCAGCGAAAAGAATTCGCCCTGCTTGACGGTCAACGACACGTGGTCCACCGCCTTCACCGAGCCGTAATGCTTGGAGACGTCCTTGAATTCCAGAAACTCGCTCACCGTACTCCGCGTCCTCCGTTTTCGGACGCCGGAACCGATCGCTTCCGCCGCCAGAATTTGCCCGCATTATGAAACAGCCCCCCCCCATTTCAATCAAAACTTTCGCCCGGACGTTCGCGGCGCGCCTCGGCGTTTGACTTGGGCCCCCGGTTGGGCGATAAAGGAGCCGGCGGAAGCCCTCGGCGCCATGCGGCGGGGCCCGCCGGGAGTTCCAGCATGAAAAAATCGACGTCGTGGATCGCCGCATTCCTGATTTTGACCGGAGGTTTTTCGGCCCTCCGGGCGGAAGCCCCGCCGTTGTTCGCCCCGGAGCCGCCCGAACCCGCCGCCGCCGCGCTGGTGGAAGCCTATCTGCCGCTGCTCGCCGCCGGCCAGTACGAACCGGCGCTCCAGTTGGTCGATCTGCGCGGCATGCGGCAGTATCTCCTCGACCGGCGCCTCAGCGACCTCCAGCGGAAAAATCCGGAGCTGACCGAGCAAGAGTTGCAGGACGTTTCAGTCCAGTTGCAGGTCAACGACCTCAATCCGGAACGGCTCAAGCTCATCTTGGCGGACATGTACAAGGCCGCCGCCTACGAAGGCATGGCGTTGACCGTCGCCGGCTACGCCCCCGCCCCCGACGGCAACGGCTACCTCGTCAGCGTCGCGGGGCGCACGCCCGACGGTCAGGAAAAACCCGTGCTGCTCGGCCTCAAGAAGCTGGGCGAGGAATGGCGGGTCGCCCCCGAAATCGTCGAGGAACTGGGCCGCAAGTCCGTGATCGCCGCCGCCCAGCCCGTGCCGCCGCCCCCGCCCGTGGCCGCTGCCGTGGACGCTTACTGGAAGCGCTGGCAGGCCGGCGAACTCGACGAGGCCTATGCCCTGCATTCCGCCGACTACCGCGAAAACGTGCCCCTGCTGGCATTCTTGCAGCAGGCCCAGGAACTCATCGCCGAAATCGGCCCGCCCACCGCCTGGAACATCGTCCAATGCCGCCCCATCGGGCCCGCCACCCTCGGACTCGGCGTCGAAGTCCAAGGCTCGGCCGGCGCGCGCCCCACCATCATGATCTTCCGCAAGCAGGGCGAAACCTGGGTGTTGGCGAACAGCCAATTCCGCATGCCCGTGCCCGCCGCCCCCCCGGCCGCCGGCCCGACCGAGCCGAAAAGACCCTTCCAGACCGATCTGAAACCCGACCTTAAACCCGCCGTGCCCGCCGCCAGCTCGGCGCCCGCCGCGGAGCCCTCGCCGGCCCCCGCGCAACCGGCCCCCGCGCAACCGGCCGCGCCTCTCGGCCCCGACGCGCCCTGATCGGAACGAACGCCGGGTCAGGCGCCCGCGGCGCCTTGGAACGTCGGCGCGATGCCAAATTCGGTCGCGAGGATTTCCACCAGCTCCGTCAGCGGCAACCCCACCACGTTGGTGTACGAGCCGCGGATCTGCCGGATCATGTAGGCCGCCCGCCCCTGGATCGCATAGGCCCCCGCCTTGTCCATCGGCTCGCCGCTGCGGACGTAGGCATCGATTTCCCCGTCCGCCAGTTCCTTGAATTCCACGTCCGTGGACACGGCCTGCGCGCGCACGGCCGGCGCGCCCGCGCGATCCGGCCCCCGCACGCAAAACCCCGTGACGACCTGGTGCACCTGCCCGCTCAGGGAGCGCAGCATTTCGTGTGCGTCGCTTTCGGACCGGGGCTTTTCCATGATCCGCCCGCGCAGCACCACGACCGTGTCCGCCGCGATCACCACCGCGCCCGGTGCCGTGCGCTCTGCCACGTCCGCCGATTTCTCCGCGGCGTTGCGCAGCACGTAGTCCGTCGGACTTTCTCCGGGCCGCGCCTTTTCTTCCGTGGCCGGCGTCACCACCTCGAAGTGATATCCCAGTTGATGCAGGAATCCCCGCCGGCGCGGACTCGCGCTCGCCAGCACCAGAAAAGGGGTCAGCCCGTGAATTGTAGCATTATCTTGCATTCACGCCGGATTGCGCGGGCAATTCCGCTTCTGGTCCCAGTAGGGCGACATGTTGCGAAGGTTCGCCACCACCTTGGGAAAGATTTCCGCGATGCGCCGAACGTCCGCCTCGGTCGTGTAGGCGCTGAAGCTCAGCCGGACCGAGCCGTGCATCGCCGTGAACGGCACGCCCATCGCCTTCAGGACGTGGCTGGGCTCGAGCGACCCGCTCGAACAGGCGCTGCCCGTGCTCGCGCAGATGCCGTAGCCGTTCAGCTCGTAGAGAATGCTTTCGCCTTCGATGAAATGGCACGCCATGTTCAGCGTGTTCGGCGTGCGGTCCACGCCGCGGCCGTTGACTTCCACGTGGGGGACCGTCCGCAGGATTTCCTCTTCCAACCCATCCCGCAGCTTCCCGATGCGGACCATGTCGCCGGCATGTTCCCGGGCCAGCTCGCAGCCGCGGGCCAGACCGACGATGTAAGGCACGTTTTCGGTCCCGCCGCGCCGCCCGGATTCCTGGTGCCCGCCGAGCAGGTACGGCCGCAGCGGCGTCCCGCGCCGGACGTACAGCGCGCCCACGCCCTTCGGCGCATGCATCTTGTGGCCCGAAAACGACAGCAAATCCACGTGCGCGAGCTCGCCGACGAGGTCCAGCGGCCGCTTGCCCGCCGTCTGCGTCGCGTCCGTGTGGAAGACGATGCCCGGATCGGTTTCCTTCGCGATCCGCGCCCACTCGCCCACCGGCCAGACCACGCCCGTTTCGTTGTTCGCGTGCATCAGGCTCACGAGCAAGGTGTCCGGTCGCAGCGCCCGCACGTAGTCGGCCGTCGCGATCCGCCCCTGCCGGTCCACCGGCAGGATCGTTACCTCGTGGCCGCGGCGCTGCAGCTCGCGGCAGACTTCCAGCACCGCCGGATGTTCCACCGCGCTCGTCACGACGTGCTTGCGCTTCGGGTTCGCCGCCGCCACGCCGAAAATCGCCGCGTTGTTGCTTTCCGTCGCGCAAGAGGTGAACAGCACTTCCGAAGGCTCCACGCCGCCGAGGAACGCCGCGACGGTCTGCCGCGCGTCCTTCAGCGCGCCGGCCACCTTCAGCGCGGGTTCGTACATGGAGCTCGGATTGAAGAATTCCGGCCCGAAAAAGGGCTGCATCGCGGCAACCACTTCCGGCGCCACCGGGGTCGTCGCGTTGTTGTCGGCGAAAATCAGCGGGGAATCGCTCATGACGGCCTTCCGCTCAGACGGGAATCACCTGGATCCGCTCGTCCACCTGATCCTTGAGCGTCCGCTCCACGATGAGCTGGAGCGTGCGGGAAGCGCCGGCGCAGCCCGCGCACATGCCGCGCAGCGCGCAGTAGACCTTCCACTCCTTGATGTCCACCAGCTCGATGTCGCCGCCGTCGCCCTTCAGCACCGGGCGGACGGTCTCGGCAATCACCTTCTCGATCTTGCGGTAAAGCTGGAACGGCGACGGCCCGGCATCCGCGACGGGTTCCGCGGCGACGGTCGTGGGCGCCGGCTCGCCCGTTCCCCAGGTTTCGTTCAGGATGTCCTGCAACCCGCCCGGCGCGTAGCGGCAGGCGCCGCACATGCCGCCGGCCTTCAGCGCCGACACGATGTCGTCGATCGTCCGCAGGTTCAGTTCCTTGATCTTGCGCCGCAAATAGGGTTCGGTGATGCCGAAGCACTTGCAGACCACGCGGCCGTCGTCTTCGGCCGTTTCGCCGGTCAGCTTGACGCCCTGCGCCGCCAGATCCACGCCGCGTTTCTTCGCCCAATCGGCCACCGCGGCTTCGAGCGCCTCGGCGCCCATCACGGAACAATGGATCTTCTGCTGCGGCAAGCCCTCGAGAAAATCGACGATGTCCTGATTCTGGATCTTCAGCGCTTGGATGGGCGTCAGGTTGTGGCCTTCGATCAGCGCGCACAGCGCTTCCGAGGCGGCGATGGCCGAGGTGCAACCGAACGTGAGGTACTTGGCCTCGACGATGACGTCCTTCAGCGGGTCCGCGTTCTTCTCCACGCGGAACGTGAATTTCAGCGCGTCGCCGCAGACGATGGACCCGTGCTGGCCCACCCCATCGGCGTTTTCGATCTCGCCCAGATGCGTGCCGGGTTTGCCCTGCACCGCATCCATGAAGATCCGTTTCGTCTTTTCGCTGTATTGCCAAGCCATAAATCCTTCTTTCGGTCGGAGGAAGATACGCCCCTGCGCCGTTTTTTCAACTATTTCAGGCGAAATCCTAGCCTTGGTCCCGCAGCCGGCGGCCGTGGCGGAGGATCTTCCAGCCCTTCGTGGCCAAACGCTTGAAAAACGGCGGGCAGTCGCCCACGTGGCTGATCACCAGCGCCCGGTTGACGTAGCGGAAGTCGCACTTCGCGCTCATCCGCTTCCAGAGGTCGTAGTCGTCGAAGTAGTCGGTCGGATCCCAGCCGCCGACCTCTTCGATCAGGGTTTTCTTGTGCACCACGTTGGCCGTGTTGATGAAATTGTAGCGCAGCAGTTTTTCCCGGCTCCAGCGGTGCAGCCACGGCTGGAACGGATTCCCGAAAATGCGCTTGCCCGTCGCCTTGTCGCGGTATTGGCACCGGCAATAGAACACGGGCTGCTCCGGATGCCGCGCGACTTCCCCCATCATGACGCGCAGGAAGTCCGGGTGGTACTCGTCGTCGTCGTCCAGATACGCGATATGCGGCGCCCGCGCCATCTGGAACACGCCGTGGTTCTTGGCGATCGCGCCGTGCGCGACCGGCGGCGACTTCTCGGGCAAGTTGTAGAACCGCAGCCGCGGATCGCCGAACGAGGCCACGACGGCTTCGCTGTCGTCGGGCGTGCAATCGCCCACGATGCACATTTCCCAGGCGGAAAAATCCCGCTGGGCCAGGACGGACCGGATCGCGCGCGCCAGGACCGCCGAGCGGTTGTAGGTGCTCGTGACGATGCTGATCCGGGGCGTTTCCACGTTTCCTCCGCCGCTATAGCTTCTGCAGGACGTCCAGCGCCGCGTCCACGTCCGACGGCACCAGCACCAGGCCTTTTTCGTCGCCCGGCCCGCCGGCCGAATAGCCGTATTCGATGTTCAGGTTGTGCTCGGCCAGAGCTTCGAGCATCCGCGCCAGTTCGCCGGGCTCGTTGGCCACGCGGATCAGGAGCACCTCGCGCGCGGCCACCAGCTCGCCCGCGTCCTCCACGAGCTGCCGGGCCTTTTCGGTGTCGTCCACGATCAGCCGGGCATAGCCGTGGCCTTCCGTGTCCGCCAGCGTCAGGCCGTAGATGTTGACGCCGTGCTTGCCCAAAAAGGTCGCCAGCGCGGACAGCGTCCCCTTCCGGTTGTCGATGTACACCGTGAGCTGCGTGCCCTTGGCGAAAACGATTTTGGATCCGGCCATGTCGCGCCTCCTATTGAGTCTTGCAAAAGTGCATTGCGGTTTTGGTTCCGGCGGGCCCCACCACCTTGCGTGGTGGGGGAGCCAACTTGGCCTCCCACGGCACAAGGCCGTGGGGGGGCGTAAAGGCTGAGATCGTCACCCACATAAGCAATACTCAACAGAACGTCAGGCCGGCCTGCGCCAGCCGGCGACCCAGTTCGTCCAGCACGCGCGCGTCGTCGGCCTTCCCGGCCGATTCGAACGTCGCGCCGAAGCGCAGATAGGCCCCCGCGTCGTCCCACGGCACCGTCGAGATGCCGTGCTCCTTGATCAGGTACTGCGATGCTTCCTCGGCGTTGGCGAACGTCCGCCCGCCCGCCGCGCCCTTCGGCGCCGGCACGTACAGGTAGAACGTCCCCCCCGGCATCTTGGCCTTGAACCCCGCGCCCTTGAGCACCTTCACCAGCCCCCGCAGCCGCTTCTGGTAGTGCGCGCGGATCTTTTCGGAGAGGCGGACGTCGGCGATGCCCGCGCAGGCCGCCATCTGGATGGCCTTGAACTGGCCGCTGTCGACGTTGTCCTTCACTTCCGCCACGGCCGCCACGGTTTGCGCCGAACCGGCCACGAAACCCAGCCGCCAGCCGGTCATGTTGTAGCTCTTGCTCATGGAGTGCAGCTCGATCGCCGCCTCCTTGCCGCCCGGCCGCGACAGAATCGACAGGCGCGGGCGCCCGTAGATCAGCGTCGCGTAGGCCGCGTCCTGCACGATCAAAATATTGTGCCGCTGGGCGAAAGCGATCAGCTCGTCGAAAAAGGCCTCCGTCGCCGCCGTGCCCGTCGGGTTGTTCGGATAGTTGACGTAGAACAGCTTCACCCGCGACAGGTCCGTCTGCTCCAGCGCCTGCAGATCCGGGAAAAAGCCGTTTTTCGCCAGCAGCGGCACCGGAATCACCGTCCCGCCAAGGTATTTCGCGTGCGTGGCCAGCACCGGATAGCCCGGGATCGTCGCCAGCACCGCATCGCCCGGATTCACGAAGCACAGCGGCAGCATCGCCAGCGCCGGCTTGGAGCCGATGGTGTGGTTGATTTCCGTGGCCGGGTCCAGATCCGTCACGTCGAAGAAATCGGCCATGTACTTGGCGGCCGCCGCCTTGAATTCCGCGATGCCGTTGTCCGCGTAGCCGCGGTTTGCCGGATCGTCCACGGCCTTCTTCAGCGCCTGGCGAATCGCCCGCGGCGCCATCTGATCCGGCTCGCCCACGCCGAAATCGAGCATTTCCACGCCCGGATGGGCTTCCTTGGCCGCCCGCTTCGCGCGCTTGATCTTCTCGAACTTGTAGATCGCCGTGCTTTGCCCGAATTGCGCCCCGCCGATCCGCTCCGCGAACAGTTTCTGGATGTCCATCGTCTCCTGCCTTTCGAAATCGCATGGATTATTCACGCCCCGCCCCGTTTGTCCATTGCTTTCCGCCCGCAGCGCGCCCCGCAGCGCGCGCCAATCGGTTTACCAAATCCCGACGCCCCACCCCGCAGCGGGCTGGGTGAAACCGCAGCAACCGACCCAGCCCCATGGCGAAAGCCGGCCCCGCAGGCCGCAACGCGTTCCGTTCAGGGCGCGGCCTGCAGCGCGACGGCGAGCGCGGCGGCCAACTCCGGATCGTCCGGGGCGGTGCGGCTGCCGTAATGCGCCAGAACCGTCCCGTCGCGCCCGACCAGAAACTTGTTGAAGTTCCAGGAGACCGCCCCGCCAACCCCCGGATGGAGCGTCTCGTCGGTCAGGAAGGCGTAAAGCGGGTGGATGGTTTTGCCTTTGACCGAAATCTTGGAAAACATCGGGAACGTCACGCCGTAGGTCAGCGAACAGAAATTCTTGATCTCGGCCTCCGAGCCCGGCTCCTGGCCCATGAAATTGTTGGCCGGGAAGCCGAGCACGGCGAACCCGCGGTCCTTGTGGGCCTGATGCAGTTTTTCCAGCCCGGCGTACTGCTTCGTGAAGCCGCACTTGCTGGCCACGTTCACCACCAGCAGCACCTGACCCTTGAATTCGGCCAGGTTCCGTTCCCGGCCGTCGATGTCCTTGAGCGTGAAATCGTAGATGCTCGGCATGGGGGTTCCTTCCTGCGCGGAGGCGGCGGCCAATCCGATGGCCAGCGTCAGAATCATCGTCCCAATTCGCATCGCCGTTTCCTCCGTCTGGAGACGGAACCTACCTCGCGCCGGACGGAAACGCAAATCGGCGCGCAAATCCCGGCGCTTTCCCGGCGCTTGACCCGTTCCGCTCCTGTCCGCATAGTGCGCGCATGGCCCGGTCTTCCCGAGAACGATGGGAAATTTTCCTCCTGGCGGTCGTTTCCGACCGCCTGCACGGCGCGTGGCCGGGTTTCCTCCGGTTCGTCCTCAAATGCCTGTCGCGGCTCTACAGTTTCATCATGAACGTGCGTCTGGCGCTGTTCGAACACCGCATCCTCCGTTCCAACACCCTCGGCTGCCAGGTCATCAGCATCGGCAACCTCACCGTCGGCGGCACCGGCAAGACGCCCGTCGTGGAAGTGTTCGCCCGCGCGCTGCAGCAAAACGGGCGCAAGGTGGCCATTCTCAGCCGCGGCTACAAGAAGGCGGAAGACCCGATCTCCGAGAAGCTCGTCAATCTCCTCACCTTCCGGACGCCGGCGCAGGAGCCCCCCCGCGTGGTGTCCGACGGCAACCGACTCCTGCTGGATTCCGAAATGGGCGGCGACGAGCCCTACATGCTCGCGTCGAACCTGCCCAGCGTCTGCGTCATCGTGGACAAGGACCGCGTGAAGTCCGGCCGCTACGCCATCCAGAAGCTCGGCTGCGACACCTTGATCCTCGACGACGGCTTCCAATACCTGAAGCTCAAGCACCGCGTGGACATCGTGCTGGTCGACCGCACCAACCCTTTCGACAACGGCTACGTCCTGCCCCGCGGCCTGCTGCGCGAATCCGTCCGCCACCTCAGCCGCGCCACCTTCGTTTTCATCACCAAATCCAACGGCGACGGCTCCCCCGAGCTGCGCCGGCAAATCCACGCCCTGAACGACCAGGCGGAAATCGCCGAGTGCCGGCACACGCCGCGGCATTTCCAGGACGTGTTCACCGGCGCGCGCCAGCCGCTGGATTTCCTGCGCGGCAAGAAAATCGCCGCGCTTTCGGGCATCGCCTCGCCGCGCGGATTCGAGGAATCCCTCGAACGGCTCGGGGGCGAACTGGTGCACCGCAAGCGCTTCGCCGACCACCACCGCTACACCCAGCAGGAAATCCTCGACGCCATCAACGCGGCGCGCGACCGCGGCGCGGAAGCCATCGTCACCACCGAAAAGGACGCCGTCCGGCTGCCGTTGCTCGAACGGCGCGATCTGCCCGTCTATTTCCTGCGCGTGGAAATCGAGCTGCTCAGCGGCGCCGAGGACTTCGATGCGCTGATTTCGCGCATCTGCTTCAAGTAACGCCCCCCTCCCCAAAGCATTTCCCGCGCCAATCCAACGGCGATGATTAATTAATCATCGCCAAGATGGCCATGGGCGGGGACAGAAAGAAAGACACGGGCGACGGAATCAGGCGTTCGCGCGGATTTCGATCACGTCGCCGTCCTGGACGACGTAATTCTTGCCTTCGAGCCGCAACTGGCCGGCTTCGCGGCAGGCGGCGTGGGTCTTCTTTTCGATCAGGACGTCGGACGCCACGGTTTCGGCGCGGATGAAGCCGCGCGCCAGATCGGTATGGATCTTGCCGGCGGCCGTCACGGCGTTGTCGCCGCGGCGGATCGTCCAGGCGCGGACTTCGTCCTCCCCCACGGTGAAGAAACTGATCAGGTTCAAGGTGCGGTAGGCCGTGCGGATCAACCGGTCCCGCGCCGGTTCGGTCAAGCCGTAGTCCTTCAGGAAACCGGTCTGGTCGGCCGGCGGCAGGGCCGCGATTTCCGCCTCGAGCGGGGCGCAGAACGCCAGCAGATCGATGCCCTTCTCCGCGCAGGCGGCACGCAGGGCACCGCACCCGGCACCGACCGGATCGCCGTCGCCCACGTTCGCGAT
>RZYG01000258.1 GCA_009930415.1 Spartobacteria bacterium
ACGGTGGCCTGGGCGAGGATGCTGCCGGCGAAGGCCGGTTCGATCCAGGTCGCGTCCAGGGTGGACTGCTGGTCGGCGTAGCTGAGGGTGCCGGCGACGTCGACGGGCTGGCCGGCGGTGGTGCGGCCCTGCAAGCTGAAATTAGCCACGTTGCCGTTTTGGGCGGAGAGGCTGCCGGACCAAGTCAGACCGGCGCTGTCGTAGCCTTCCAGCACGCTGCCGTACTGCAGCAGGCGCAGCCAGACCAGGGTGGCGCCGCTTTGCCGGCCCGCCGGAAAGACCAGCGCGCCGTAGCCGTTGGTGCTGCCTTCCTCGGTGTTCATGTAGAGCCCCGAGTAGTTGTAGACGTTGCCTTCGTTGTCGGCGATCGTGGAAGCCGTGCTGTCCGTGGAATCGACGTCGCAGCCGACGGCTCCGAGGAGGGCGGCGAGGGGCAGGGCGAGGCCGAAGGCCAAGGCGCGGAAGGCGGCGGTCCGGAATGCGTTCATGGGCGGGGTCCTCATGGAATGTCTTTTTAACTTCCCCCATCCGGGCGCTTTTTGCAAGACTGTTCGCGGCGGGAGGTTCCGCCGGAACGAGGAGAATCCGCGTCCATGAGGCCCTACCATGTCGATGAAGTCCTGATCACCCCCCGCCAGCTGGCCCGGCGCGTGGACGAAGTCGCCCGCGAGATCGCGGCGGCCGGCCCCGGCGACAATCTCGTGGTCATCGGCATTCTCCGCGGCAGTTTCATCTTCCTGGCGGACCTCGTGCGCTGGTTCTCGCTGAACGACCTGCATCCGCGCATCGATTTCATGATCATGGAAAGCTACGGCAGCGGCACTACGGCCCAGCGGGAGCCGACGGTGACGCGCGACTGCACCATCGATCTGGCCGGCGCGGACGTGGTGGTGGTGGACGACATCCTCGACACGGGCCGCACGCTCCAGAAGGCCGTGGCCCATCTGCGGGCCAAGGGCGCCCAGACCGTCCGCTCCTGCGCGCTGCTGGACAAGCCCTCCCGCCGGATCGTGCCGTTCGAGGCCGATTTCGTCGGCTTCAAGATCGCGGACGCCTTCGTCGTCGGCTACGGCCTCGACTACGACGGGCGGCACCGCGAGCTGCCGCACATCGCCAAGGTGACCTTCCTCGACGAACCCTAGGCCGGCCATGCGCACGCTGCTGAAAGCCTCCTTCGCGCGCCTCGCGGCGGCGACGGGCGCGGTGCGGCGACGCCACGCCGGGCGGCTGGTGGTGCTGACGTTCCACCGCGTGCGGCCGGACGGCGAGGCGGCCGCGGGGCGGCCCCTGCGCGCCCTTGAAACGCCCGTTTCCGATTTCCGCCGCCTGCTGGTTTGGCTGCGCGCGCGCTACGAGCCGCTGGCCCTCGCCGACTGGCTCGCGCGCGAGGCGCCGCCCGCGCGCGCCGCTTTCGCCGTCACCTTCGACGACGGTTGGGCCGACAACTACCACCACGCGTTCCCCGTCCTGCGCGATCTGGGCATTCCCGCGACGATTTTCCTCGCCACCGGCGCCGTTGAGGACCGCACGCCGTTCTGGTGGCAGCGGCCCGGCCTGGCCGACGCCGAAATCGAACGCCTCAAGCGCTTGCCGGCGGCGGAGCGCGCCGCGCAGCTCGCCGCGTTTCCGGCCGCGGACGCGGCGGCGGATTTCCTGACGTGGAAGCAGGTGCGCGAGATGGGCCGCAGCGGCCTCGTCCGCTTCGGCGCGCACGGCCATGGCCACGGCCTGCTCGACCAGGTGCCGCGCGCGGACGCCCTCGCCGACGTCCGCCGCTGCTGGGACCTGTTGCAGGCGAATGCGCCGGACGCGCTCGTGCCGGCGCTGGCCTGGCCCAACGGCAACGCCCGCGCCGACTTGGCCTCCGACCTCGAAGCGCTGGGCCTGCGCGCCGCCTTCGGCACCGCGCGCGGGGCGGCGGCCGCGCCCGGCGCCGCCCGCTGGAATCTGCCGCGCAACGACGTCGACCGCCGCGTCGCCGGCCAGCCCGGCCTCTGGAATTGGCTGCTCTGGAGGGCGAATTGAAAGTTTTTACGTTCCACGTAAAACGCGCGCAAAGTTTTTACGTTCCACGTAAAAATCGGCGAAAGTTTTTACGTAGCACGTAAAAAGGGGAACGGGCCATGGACGAGATGAAATGGGCGTGGGTGCTGTTTCTGGCGGCGACGCTGGCGCTGCTGATCCGGCTGTCGACGTGGTTCGTGCCGGCGCCGGGTTGGCGCAAGGACAAGGTCGATCAGGCGGCGACGACCGCGGAATCCGCGGCGGTGACGTCGGCCCTGCCGGAAATCGCGGCGGAACCCATGCCGGCGCCGCCTCCGCCGCCCGCGCCGGAACCGGTCGCGGCGCGGCCCGCCCCGCAACCGGCCCCGAAACCGCTCCAGCTCGCGCCGCCGGCGCGCCGGCCGCCCGCACCGCCGCCGCCGGAATACCATCTGCGCCGGGTGCGCTGGGGCATGGCGCCGGACGAGGTCCGCGCCGCGGAACGGATCGAGCCGCTGCGCGGCGACGAGCGCGCGCTGGCCTACGCGACGACCACGCTGGAGCTGCCGTGCCTGCTGACCTATTCGTTCATCGGCGGGCAGCTCGCGCGGGCGCGCATGGAGTTTTCCGATCCCACGGGCACGGACGTCCCGCCGCTGAGCGTCGCCCAGGCGCAGCGCCGGTTCCTGTATCTGCGCGAGCAACTCCGCAACCGCTACGGCGAGCCCGTCCAGAAGACGGTCGCCGTGCCGCGCGATGCCGCGCAGCTCGAACGCACGGCCCAGAAGCAGGACGAACTGGCCAAGCAGTACGACGTGGAAATCGCCGAGGCCGAACGGCGGCTGAAAACCGAGCGCCAGCGGCTGGAACGGCGCTTCAAACGCTGGAAAAACCCGGCGGAAATGGTGGCGCGCGGCCTGGCGCCCCTCGAGCGGGATCTGCGCGACCTGAAGAAGTGGAAGCAGGACGCGCTGGAACTGGCCGGGCAATCGCGCAAGGGCATCGCGGAGCGCCGCGCCGCCGACGCCCGCGCGCCGCTCGTGGCCGTGATGACCGCGCGCTGGCCGGCCGCGCAGGAACTCCACGACGTCGAACTGACGCTGGATTTCCGCGGACGCGTGCCGCGGCTCGCCGTGCGCTACGAAGCGACGAGTGGCGCCCCCAGCCGCATCCGCCACGCGCTGTAGGCGCGCGGCGCGGAAGAGGAAAAGAAGACGAATGGGCTGGATAGGTAGGGCGACTTGGCCCAAGTCGCCGGGCTCGGAAAGCGGCGGGTTGAGCCAACCCGCCCTTCTATGGGGACAGTCAAGCGATGGCGTCGTTTTTCTT
>RZYG01000048.1 GCA_009930415.1 Spartobacteria bacterium
AGAAGTTCGCCGAAATGGCGAGCGGATATTCAAGCCGTCAAAGCTCAAATGGGGCTGTTGTTCATGCCGTCTTTGCCGGCCCATGATCGGCGGGCGGCGCCCCCCTCGGAAGCGCGAAAATACTTCTCCATCTGGCCACAATCTGGCCAATGATTTGAAAAGTGCTTAAAAACCCCTTAAAAAGTGGGGTGGATAACGGGATTTGAACCCGCAACAGCCAGAACCACAATCTGGTGCTCTACCAAGTTGAGCTATATCCACCAGCCGAACAGTCCGCGCGTTCTACCCCATCCCACCGGAAAATGCAAGCCCCTCCCGCGGGAGCCCGTTCATGGGCGGACGTCGAGGGGCACGTCCATGGCGTCGAGCAGTTCGCGGGCCTCGGCGCCGGGCGCCGGCGGCGGCTCCGCGCCGCCCCAGTCCGCCGCCTGCAGGGTCACGAGAAAGCGCTGGTCTTCCACCGCGACCAGTTCCAGCCGCAGATCCGCGATCCGGGGCCCGTTCACGACCTTGATTTCCGCCGCCCGGCAATCCAGATGCGATACCCGCCGGCCCTTGGGCGTCGTCAGCGGCGTCCAGACCACGTCCATGCCGGACACGGACGCCCGCAGCAGGCCTTGCGCGTCCTGCCAGCGCACCGAGACGTTCTGCAGCACCAGCGGCCCGCCCAGCCATTCTTCCAGCGATCGGGCCGGGCCGTCTGGCCTGGCCGGAACGGCCTCCGCGTCCGGCGCCGCGGCCAGTTCGGCGGGCACCGGCAGGCCGGTCCACGCGAACACGTTGCGCGATAACCGCCCGAGAAAAGCCGGTTGGAGCGCACCGGCATCGTCCGGCGCGATGGTCAGCGCCAGCCCGTCCACGCGGACGGATTCCAGCATCGGCGTGCCCCGGGGCCGGAACAGCCGCCAGCGCACGCGCGCCACGCGCGCCTCGATGCCCGCCACGTCCGAGATGCCGATCGCGTCGCGGATTTTCAGGTTCAGCGATTCCGTGGCCCGCATGCGGCCGATGCGCACTTCCATGCCGGCCAGGCGGGACAATTCCTCTTCCACCTGCGAGCGGAACACGTCGGTGCGCACCAGCACCTGCAGCGCGCCGTAGGCCAGCGCCACGGCCAGCGTTCCTTTCCAGATCCACGTGCGCGGGCGGCGTTTCGGGGGTTGGCGGAGATCCGTTTCCATGCGCTACCTCGCCAATTCCGCGGCGCGGTCGCGGGCCGCCCGCATGCCGGCCGCCACCGTCGCCGCAAACCCGCCCGACGCCAGCGCCGCCAAGCCCGCCAACGTCGTACCGCCCTTCGAGCTGACCCGCCGGCGGAGTTCGGCGGGGTCTTCGCCGGTCTGCGCCGCCAGTTCCGCCGCGCCGCGCACGGTTTCGATCGCCATTTTCCGCGCCGTTTCCGGCGGCAGGCCCATTTCCACCGCGGCTTCCTCCAGCGCCTCGATGAACGCGAAGACGTAGCCGGGGCCGCTGCCGCTCAGCGCCGTCACTTCGTTCATCTGGCTTTCCGGCAGGCGTACCGTGACGCCTACCGCCGCGAACAGCTGCTGGGCCAAGTCCAGATCCGCTTCCGTCGCGCGCGCGCCGCCGCAGATCGCCGTCACGCCGCGGCGCACCAGCGCCGGCAGGTTCGGCATCGCCCGCACCGTCCGCGCCGGCACTTGCTTCTCCAGCGCGGCGGTCGGCAGCCCCGCGCAGATGGACACCAGCAGTTGCCGGTCCGTGAACGCGGCCCGCGCCGCCGCAAGGGCTTCCGGCACCTGCTGCGGCTTCACGGCCAGCACGACGACGTCCGCCCCGCGCACCGCCGCCGCGTTGTCGGCCGTCGTGCCGATGCCGTACTTGCTTTCCAGCAGCGCGCGGCGTTCCGCCGCCACGTCCGCCGCCACGACGTTGCCTTCCATGGACACGCCGCCGGCCAGCACGCCGCCGATGATCGCCTCCGCCATGTTGCCGCCGCCCAGAAACGCAATGCGCTTGCTCTTCATGCTTCCTCCGTCTCCGGCGCCGGCTTGGCCCGCGCCCCGAAAATTCCCGTGCCCACGCGCACGAACGTGGCGCCTTCCTCGATCGCGACCTCCAGATCGTGCGTCATGCCCATCGACAGTTCGGCCAGATCGAGTCCCGTCGCCGCCGCCCACGCGTCGCGCAACTCCCGCAGTTTCCGAAAATGCGCCCGCGCCGCTTCGGGATCTTCCGCCAGCGGCGGAATCGTCATGAGTCCGACGATCTGCACGTTCCGCAGCCGATCGGCAAGCGCCAGCACCTCCGGCACGGCGGCGGGCGCCAGGCCCGACTTCGCCCGCTCGCCCGACACGTTGACCTGCACCAGCGCCCGCAGCGTCCGGCCCGCCTCTGCGGCGTGGCGGTCCAGCGTCTCCAGCAGCTTCGCGGAATCCACCGAATGCACCCATTCGAACAGACGCGCCGCCAGCGCCGCCTTGTTGCTTTGCAGATGCCCGATCAAATGCCATTCCAGGTTTCCGGGACATTCCGGAATCTTCGCCGCCGCCTCCTGCACGCGGTTTTCGCCGAAGAGCCGCTGGCCTGCCGCGGCGGCTTCTCGCACCGCCTCGGGTCCATAGGTTTTCGATACCGCCAGCAGACGCACCGCGCCCGGCGCGCGGCCGGCGCGCGCGCACGCCGCCGCGATCCGCGCTTGGACCGATTCCAGATTTTCCGCGATGCTGCCCATGCCGGCCACTCTACCCGCCGCCGGCCGCCCGGCGCAAGACCGCCGCGACGTACGGCAAGGCCTCGTTCGGAATCGTCATGGCCCCGAATTTCAGTCGGTTTTCGCCGCTCGTCACCACGATTTCCGGCTGCGTCGCGTTGTTGCTCCGGAAATTCGATTGCGCGATGGCCACCGCCGTGCCGGGGCCGCACTCCATTTCCCGCGACCGCCCCACCCCGAACAGGCCCGTGAAGATTTGGATGCGCCCTTTCGACAGCGTCACCGCCGTCCGGCCGAACAGGCAATACAAGATGACCGTCGTCAGCACGACCGTACCGGCCAGGAACGGCAAGCCGAACAAGCTGAGCTTGGGATCGAAGTTTCCGCTCGCGATCTGCGAGCCGTAGATGCCCGCCATCGAACCGCCCGACCAGAAGGCCGTGAACGGAATCAAAAACCACAGAGTGGCGCGCCGCGGACGGCACGTCACGGTCAACTCGTCGCCGAATCCGCGCTGCAGGCTCACGCGCTTCGGCGGGCGGGCCAGTTCCTCGTCGGTCAGCCGCGGCACCGTCGCGGCCGCCAGGAAGGAGCCCGTGTAGCGGCACGCCCGGCACAGCGCCACGTCCTGGGCGACGTTCACGTCGGCCAGCGGGAGTTCCTGACCGCAATTCGGACAAACGAACGGTTTCGCCGCGAGCATCTTTTCCATGAAGTTCACCGTCCGCCCCCTCCACCCGTTTCCAGCTTCCCGCGCCGCGCCATGACCAGTTCCGCCAGGATCGACACGGCGATTTCCGCCGGTTCGAGCGCGCCGACGCTTTTCAGGCCGATGGGCCCGCGGATCCGAGCCACCTCCTCGGCCGCGAAGCCCGCCGCGGCCAAGGTCTGGCGGCGGTCGGCCTGCGTGCCCGCGCTGCCCAGCAGGCCGACGTATTTGCACCGCGCCCGCAGCGCCGCCGCCAGCGCCGGCACGTCCAGCTTGGCGTCGTGGGCCAACACCGCCACGTAGCCATGTTCGTCGAGCCCGGCCTCCGCCAACCCGTCCTCCGGCCAGCGGTGCAGCAGCGCCGTACCCGCCGGAAACAGCTCCGCCCGCGCGAAATCCCGCCGTGGATCCACGACCGCCACCCGGAAGCCGACCCGCGCCGCCAGATCGGACAACGCCGTCGCGATGGGCGAGGCCCCCACGATGAACAACCGCGGTTCCGGCGCGACCGGTTCCGCCAGCCAGACCGTCTCGCCGGCCTTGACCCGCCGCACGCCGCCGCGCGTCCACACGTCGTCCAGCGCCGCCACCAGTTCCGCCGGCGGCGCCTCGCCCGGCCGCAGGAGGATCTGTTCCGAATCGCCCTCCAGGCGCGTCAGCAAGACGGCCCGCGCATCCGGCGCCAGCGCGCACAGGCCTTGCCATGCCGCGCTGCGCGGATCATGCCGGCGCAGCCAGACGTCGATTTCGCCGCCGCAGGTGAGACCCACTTCCAGCGCCGCGGCAAACGCGTGGCCATAGTGCACCATGCGCGGTCCGGATTCGCCGCGCAGCAGGCCCAGCAAATGCTCCCGCAGATCGTTTTCCACGCAGCCCATCGAAACCGCCCCGGCGACTTCCCCCTTTTCGTTCACGACCAGCCGCGCGCCGGCCGGCCGAGGCGACGAATGCTGCACCCCCGCCAGAATCGCCTCCGCGCTCGCCAAACCGGCCGCGTCCCAGCCCCGCATAACGTCCTTCACGTCTTTCATGCGGGCCATGATAGCCGACCGGGCCGGGGCCTCAAGGCGCAAATCCCGCGCCGCGTTTTCTTCTCGACATAGTTTGGGTTTCCATCTTCACTTTCCGGATATGGCACTTGGGGTCATCAGGCCTCGGATGCAAGCAAGGAGACGCCGGCAATGAAGCGAAAATTGGCATTGGGATTGTGCGTTTTCATTGGATGCCTCTCGGCTTGCGCGGCCGTCGTTCCCGAAGAGTGGAACTGGACGGTGCTCTTGCACGAGAATTTCGCCACTCTTTCGCCCACCGGATTGCTGGAAGGCTGGACGTCTACCTACGTCGACGAGACGACTTTCATGCAAGCGACCAACGCCATGTCGTACGGCGCAGATTTTCCGGGGTTCCGCTTCAAGGTGGATGGCGAAACCCTGACCTCGCCCGAATTCGTCCCGGGAACCACGAATGTTTCCTTCAATGCCGGAGCCGAGGCGTCCGGAGTGGTTTATACCGTGATGGGTCAAGTGGGCACCAACTGGCAGGAATTGGCGGCCTTCCCCTTCGAAAAAACCCGCAAGACCTGCAGCGTGGCCGTCACGAACTGGCGTATTACGCGATTTTCCATCACCAGCACGGAAGGAACGGCCAGCGCCAGCGGCGATCTTTTCACCATCGACGACGTGCTGGTGCTGGGGTCGCTTGAGCCCTGCATCGTGTTCAGCAAACCGGATGGCTTTACCGTCGTGCGTGGTTCCAACGACACTCTCACGGCCGTGCTGGTCCAGGAAACGGACGGCGAAACCTACACCTGGTCGTGGAGCGGCGATTTGGAAGGAGCAGATGCTACTTTGGCCATTCCGGATACGTTGGCTTTGGGCACGTACACCGTCGCGGCCGAGGTTTCCGGAGGCGATCTGGCAGAACCTCTTTCAGCGACCATCACGTTCACGGTGATCCCGGCCGACATCTATTACGACGTCGTTGCTACCGCCTCGGACTTTGGCACCGTCTCGAACAGTGTCGACAGCGCCCGCGAAGGGGATCTTGTGACGATCACCGTCTGGCCAACCAACCAGTACGCCATTGAAGACGTCGTGGTCTGGTACGGTTCCGACCCCGAAAACCCCGACGGCACCGTGATCATTCTTGGAAACACGTTCACGATGCCCCCGACGAACGTTTTCGTCACGGCAAGCTACTTCCGCCCAGACTATCTCATCGATTTTGAAAAGACTTGGCCTGGTTCCACGACGTACGCCGGAACAGATGCCGATTTCACCAACAGCACCTTGCCGGAACTCACGTGGGCATTGACCAACGTGGTTCGCGGCGCCTTGGCTGCTGACCGTTACTATGGTGTGGCGGGCGGCCGATTCTACAAGCGGTCCACCGGGCTCTGCCAGATGGCGAACAAGGAGCCTTTTGCCCAGCCGATTCGCACGCTTTCATTCCTGTTGGGCGAATATGGGACGAGCGGCGTAGGCACCGGCATCGCCGTTTCATTCTCTGAAGATGGCAGTGATTGGGGCGATCCGGTTTATTCCAATTATCCCGTGGCTGGCGGCATCATTCGCTGCACCGTGGCAGCCAGCAATGTGCCCGGCAACAGTTTCTACGCCAAGTTGTCCGCCATCGGTTCTGCCCATCAAGTCAACGTGGACGACATTGCCATCTATTTTGGCCCGGCGTCGCTGAGCGTGGCCATCTCGGGCGTCACGAACAACGAACGCAAGGCGGCATACCGTCTTCTGCCGATCGAAGCCAGCGCGGCAAACGGCAGCGGAAATTACACCTACGAGTGGGAAATCCAGCGCATGGTGGGTGAAGAAGGTATTACAGTGCCGATCAACACGTCGGGCCGTTTGTGCGACATCGCCGCATCGAATGCCACGCCCGGCAATTATCGGGTAACGGTATTCGTGACCGACGAGTCGAGTTCGGATCGGGCCAGTCGCACCGTAAACTTCGTGTTGGCCCAGCTGTGGTCCGTGCAGCTCCCCAGCGTCGCAGGCGGTCTTGTCACGGCCACCGCAACCAACGCATTCGAAGGCGATCTTGTCCAACTGGTTGCCACCCCGTCGCCCAACCACCAGAACGGCAACTTGTCTGCCTCGTGGATCGGAGGTCAGCTCACTCTTGTCGATGGATGGTTCACGATGCCAGGCAGCAACGTCACGGTTAGTGCGTCCTTCCCGCTGGATACGACTGCATTGCCTTTTAATTACTGGGGCGGATGGTTGGGAAACTATCCCGATGGCGTCGTCTTTAAGTCTCTTGGAGCCGATTATGCCGATTCGTATGGAGACGTGGGCGGACACGGTGGCGGCTGGGCGCGTTTGGATAACACCAATTCCGAAATCCGCATTCGGTTCGGAACGGCCGCCACCCAGTTGTCCTACTACATCCAATCGGTCCAGGTGAACGCCGATTTCACGTTTGAAGTTCAAGCCAGTGCGACGGGTATAGAGGGGTCCTGGACGACACTGCAAACCTTCCACAAGGCGGACTTGAGCGGCTGGAATCCGGCCCAAAGGATTACGAATACCTTGGCGAGCGACGCCCGTTGCGTTCGCTTCGTGTATCCCGTTGCTTCCGACATGGGCGGCATCGCCATCGACGGGATTTCCATCACGTCCGGCGCCGAACCCGGGGCGGTGGGATTGCCCATCGAAGGCACCTTGCAGATGACGGCGGCGGGTTTGAACTTCGACCTGCCGGCAGAAGCCGTTTTGCCGACGGCGGTGATGCGTGCGACGCAGGTGACCGACCGACGCTGGGATGGCTCCAACATTCTCGGCACGGCGGCCCGGATTGCCGATGGGGCGGTAATCGTTTCCAACGACGTCGACAAAGCCGTGATTTGGCTCGAATACTGAGGCGCTCCTCGCGTTGGGACCGTTTCGTCTTTTCTCCCGAATCGTCTTCCGCTACGGTCTCGCCCCATGAGCCTCCGCATCCTGCATTTCAGCGACGTCCACCTGCCGTTTCCCGCCGGGGCGTTCCGCACGCCGGAAATCTTCCACCCCAAGCGCCTCGTGGCCCTCGTCAATTTCTACCTGCGCCGCGGCTCGAAATACGCCGACGCGGTCCAGAAGCTCAACGGCCTGAACGATTTTTTGCGGCGCGAACCGGTCGACTACGTCCTGTTCACGGGCGACACGCTGAACTTCGGCCTCGAGCGCGAGTTCGCGGAAGCGGCGCCGCGCCTGTCCGAAACGCTGGGCCTCGCCCGGCGCGGCGCCCTCGCCGTGCCCGGCAACCACGATCTCTATACCCGGTCGTCCCTCGTCTACCACCGCAAGCTTTTCGCGCCGCTGGTCCGATCCGATTTACCCGAAACCGCCACCCCGACCGGCTATCCGCTCGTGCGCTGGCTGGGCGACGACGCCGCGGCCATCGCGTTCAACTCGTCCCGGCCCAATTTCAACTTCTGGAACTCCAGCGGACGGGTGCCGGCGCTGGAGATCGACGCCCTGCAGGCGCTGCTCGACCGGCCGGAAATCGCCGCCCGCCGGTTCGTGTTCCTGATGACCCACTATCCCTTCGACGAATCCGGATACTTCCACGGCCTGCGCAATTCCCGCGCGCTGCTGCACGTGCTGCGCGGGCGGGAGAATCTGGTGCTGCTGCACGGCCACAACCACCGGCCCTACACCTATTTCCTGCCCGGCACGTCCGTCCCCCTCTACTGCGCCGGCAGCCTCTCGAAAGCCGGCGCGGAATCTTTCTGGCTCTTCGAGCCCTTCGGCGACGTCCTCAACGCCCGCCGCGGCGTCTGGAAAAACGCGCGGTTCGCGCTGGTCGAATAGCTCCCCGCCGCGGAAACGGTCTTACGGAACCGGCCGGAGGCGGTAGAACCCGCGCGCCGCCGGATACGGCGTCGCCACGGCGTTGGTGCCGCGGACCGGCGACAGTTCCTGCATGCGGTTGGTCCACGTGCCCAGCTCCAGCACGTTGGTGGTAAAGACCACTTCGTAGCGGTTCGTGGTCGGCAGCCAATAGACGAGCCGTCCGGACGCCGCGCTCCCGCCGGATTCCAGCCGGAACCACGGCACCGTGCCGTCGGTCATGGCGTTGAACTGCGCGACCAGCGCCTGCGCCAGGCCGGCATGCGGCAGGAACAGCACGTTCTCGTCGTTGGAATCGTCGTCCACCAGCGCGGCCTCCGTCCAGTTCGCGGAGCCGAGGATCGCCAGCGGGGCGGTGCCATACGGGTCGAGCGCCATGTATTTCGCATGCACCAGATCGGTTTCGCCGTCGTCGGTCGCCGTCCACGACGCCGTCGCGTAGGCGTCGTACAGGAGCGTGCGGTTGGCCGTCGCGTAGTTCGTGGGCGCCAACAGCGTCTGGTAGACGGCGTAGCTGTCGTCGTTCGTCGCGGCGCGGTCGCTTTTCGGGAGCGCGCCGTGGACGGCCACCCCGCGGTCGCAGGCGCGGATCAGCGCGTTGGCCACGTCCGGCCGGGTCAGCTTGTTCAGCGCGAAGACGATTTCGTTGGTCGCGGCGTCGATCGCGGCGACAACATCCGTCAGGGCATTGGATCCGCCGTAGGTTTTGTCCGGATACGGCGCGAAGCGCACCCAGCCGTTGGTCCACGCGTCCGCCAGGCGGAAGCGCGCGCCGTCGTGCGCGTGCGACTTGTTCGTGTTCGCGTGGAAGCGCCCGGAGAGCATCTCGCGCATTTCGTTCGAATAGGCCGTGGCCAGTTCCCGGTTCCGGAGTTCCGCCAGGACGTTCCACTGGTAGGAACTGGCGCCGCCAGTAAAGTTCCACGACCCCGTCAGCACCCAGGCCTGCGTGGCGGCGCGGTACCAGAACACCCCCACCTTGTCGTGCATGATGCCCCAGTCGTTCGTGGCGCGCGACAGCTGGAGCTTGTTGCCGGCTCGCGTCGCCAGGCCCGTCAGCGAAATCCCCGGCCAATAGTTGGAGGCGACGTTCACTCCGTTGTCCGCCACGAACGCCAGCTTGGCGCCGCGCGCCAGCGCGTTGCTCATCGCCAGCAGGATCGGTCCGGCCGCGCCCGCCGCCGCCGAATTGCCCGAAAAGGTGTACGTCGCCAGGCAGCCCCAATCGTTGCTGGCCAGAGCGTCGAGCCGCGCCACGAACCGCTCGCGCAGCAGGTATTCGTCCGCGCGGACGGTCGTCGGAAACGCGTTTTGGTCCGGGCGGTTGAAATGCGCCTGCCAGTCCGCGCCCGCGAACGAATCCGCCCGCGCCGCGCCGGCCAGCGCCGCGGCGCAAAGCCCGGCGATCAGGATGTACCGCGGTCCCATCCCGCCATCTTGCCCGCTCCGCCGGAGCGGCGCAAGGCGCGAATCGCCGCGGCGGGCTTCAGACTTCCGCGCGGGCCGCCAGCGGCACGTAGGGCCGGCGGGGGGCCACGGACTTGTAGGCGGGGCGGATGATCTTGCCGCCGTTGGCCAGTTCTTCCAGGCGGTGGGCGCTCCAGCCGGCGATGCGCGCCATCGCGAAGATCGGCGTGAACAGTTCCGTCGGAATTTCCAGCAGGCGATACAGGAAGCCGGAGTAGAAATCCACGTTGGCGCTGACGCCTTTGTACATCTTGCGGGCATGACCGATGATTTCCGGCGCCAGCCGCTCGACCCGCTCGTAGAGCGCCATCTCCTCCACCATTCCCTTCTCCGCAGCCAGCTTCTCGACCTGCCCGCGCAGGATGGTCGTTCGCGGATCGGAGGTCGAATAGACCGCGTGCCCGATGCCGTAGATCAGCCCCGCGCGATCGAAGGCTTCTTTTTTCAGGAGCCCGAGAAGATAGTCCTCGATCTGCGTTTCGTCGCTCCAGTCGCGGACTTCGCGCTTGAGATCCTCGAACATGCCGACGACTTTGGCGTTGGCGCCGCCGTGGCGCGGCCCTTTCAGCGAACCCATCGCGGCGGCGATCGCCGAATAGGTGTCCGTCAGGCTCGACGTGACCACGTGGGTGGTGAACGACGAGTTGTTGCCGCCGCCGTGCTCCGCATGCAGCACCAGGGCCAGATCCAGCAGTTGCGCCTCCAGCGGCGTGTAGCGGCTGTCGTTGCGCAGCATGTGCAGAAAATTTTCCGCGGCGGACAGTTCCGGCCGCGGGGCGTGGATGACGAGGCTGCCCTTGCCGTAATAATAGACGTAGGCCTGGTAGCTGTAGGCCGCCAGCAGCGGAAACCGCGCGATCAACTGCAGGCATTGGCTCATCACGTTCGGCAGCGCCACGTCGTCCGCGCGGTCGTCGAGCACGTAGAGCGCGAGGATGCTCTGGGCCATCGCGTTCATCATGTCGCGGCTGGACAGCTTCAGCAAAGAATCGTGCACGAAATCGTCGGGCAACGCCCGGGACGAGCCCAGCAGCGCCCGGAAATCCGCCAGTTCCGTCCGGTTCGGCAACTCGCCCGACAGCAGCAGATAAACGGTCTCCTCGTAGCCCGGCCGCCCCTCGCCGAGGAACCCGGCCACGACGTCTTCGACGTCCATGCCGCGGTAGATCAGGTGGCCAGGCCCGGTTTCGTCGCCCTCGGGATGCGCCTGCACCTCGCCGATCTGCGTCAGGCCCGCCAGCACGCCCTTGCCGTTGACGTCGCGCAGGCCGCGCTTCACGTCGTATTTCGCGTAGAGCGCGGAATCCACCTGGCTGCTCGCCGCAGCCATTTGGCTGAGCTTCGCCGCCCATTCGTCCGGATTTCGCTTCATCGGTCCCATCCTTTCCTGCGGATCATTTCGGCCCGGAGTCTAGCGGGCCAGCCGCCAAACGGAAGTCCGAATTTCGGGAGGCTTCCAGGGGCGCATCTGCGATGGTTGCATTCTTGGCGCCATTCGGAGTGTAAAGGCTTGCCTTCGTGGCACGCGGCTCCTGCCGCGTGCGGCTGGAAGAATCCGCGCGAGTCGGGAGCCCCGCGCACCAAGGGCCCATGCCGCAACTTGAACATTGAATATTGAACATTGAATATTGGATATTGAGCTTCCCATGCCCCCGCCCGTCCTCATCATCGTCCGCCGCGGCGAGGACCCGCGCAAATGCACCGTGCGGCCCCTGCGCGGCACGCCCGGCCTCGTTTTTCTACCCTACCCCCTCCGGACCCGGCCCGACTTGTCGCGCCATCTGCTGCTGGCGCCCGCCGCCCCGCCGCTGACCCCGGCCGACGCCGGCCGGCCCCTGCTGCTGCTCGACGCCAGTTGGCGCCACGCCGCGGCCATGCGCCGCGCCGTGGAACCCGTCGAAGCCCGCTCGATTCCCCCCGGCTGGCAAACCGCCTATCCCCGGCGATCCAAAACCCACGCCGATCCCGAAACCGGCCTGGCCACCGTCGAAGCCCTCTTCGCCGCGCTCTGCACGCTGGGCCTCCGCGACGACGCCCTCCTGCGCTGCTACCCCTGGCGCGCCGCGTTCCTCGACCTCAATCGCGCGCGGCTGCCGGCCGTTGCCGTCACCGCCGCGGCCGCGCCACGATGAGCGCGTAGCGCTGAACCCCCGACCGGACGAAATACTGGTCCACCGACGCCACGTCCATCACCTGGCCGATCAACTTCCGTTGCGCCTCGAGGTTCCGCGGATAGCGCCCGCGGTCGAGGTTGCTCAGGACGGTGTTGACCACGTGCCAGCCGCCCGGGCTCAGGTCCATGACGACGAGCCGGTCCGTGATCACCTCGTTCAGCGCGCGCAGCACGCCGAGGTTTTCCTCGTCGGTCAGGTGGTGCATCACGCCGACGAGCAGCGCCTTGGTGAAGCTGCCCGGCGCGAGCGCCAGGGTGCGGACGTCGCCGACCTCGAACCGGCGCCAGGGCGCGCCGTACAGCCGCCGGGCTTCCGCCACGTAGGACTCGGTGAAATCCAGCCCGAGGTACGCACAGTCGGGGCGGTCCACGAGCGGGGCGTAGTCCCCCGTGCCGCAGCCGACGTCCAGCACGCGGTCGCCCGCCTGCAGCGCCAAGGCCCGCCGCAACGGCGCGAGCCGCACGCCGAAATGGAACAGCCCGCGCAGATAGCGATAGCCGAAGGTGCTGGCGAACAGGCGATCGATCACGGCGCGCATCGAACACTCCGGATTGCGTATTTCATGGATCCGCCACGTCTCGCGCGGCGACGGCCACCGCCTGGCAATCGATCCGGTAGACGTCGGCCAGCGGCGCGGAATGCCGGGTCGATGGATCGTACCACCCGTGCCAATGTAGCTCGTCGCCCTCGATGCGGGCGCCGTATTCCGCGTCCAGCAAGATGGTGCCCACGCCATGCCCCGGCGCCGCCATCTCCATCATGTACTTGAAAAACACGCCGCGCATCAGCACGGCGTTGCCGTAGCTGCCCCAGACGTTCCCCGCCGGCCCCGCCAACCGCCGCGTCGTGCGCTCGCGGATGCCCGCCGTGTCGAACAGCACGACGTCGGCTTGCGACCATTCCGGGGCCGTGGCCCGCAACTGGTCGTACATGGCGCGGTGGAACCGGCCGGAGTCCCGCCATTGGGCCGACGTGCCCTGGTTGGCGACCAGGCAGAGCAGCATGACCAGCGCCGCGCCGACGGAAAGCCCGCCGCTTTTCAGGAAGCGGCGGCCGGCCAGCGCCACCAGCAGCGTCGCGCCGAACGACGGCAAATAGTTCATCCGGCCGCCGGTCCAGGACAGCGCGGTCAGCACGTTCGCGGCCGCCCACCAGGCCACGCCCACCGCCGCCAGCCGGAACGCGCCGAACGGCGCGGAATCCTGCGCGGGCGCGCCGGCGCGCGTCCGCCGCACGAGCGCGACGGCCGCGGCGACGAGCGCGACGTCCAGCACCAGCAGCCAGCGGATGCCGCGCGACGACAGCGTCAGGAAGCCGTCCAAACCGTTCGCCAGGCATTCCAGCAGGCGCGAGCCGACCCACCACCGCACGGTTTCCTTGACGTTCCACAGGATGCCGGCCCAATCCGGCGACGACACGCCCCGGTAAGGGAACAAACGGTTTTCCACCGTTCCCAGCCCATCCGTGAGCTTCCAGACCAGATACAGGCCGACGACGCCGGCGAAGACGGCCAGGCCGGCCGCCAGCCGCCGGCGGTTTTCCCGGTCCCCCAGCAGCAGGAACGCGGCCGGCAGGGCGATGCCTGCTTCGTACGTGAACAGCGCGAACGCGAACGCCCCGCCCGCCACGGCCAGCCAGGCCGCGCCCCGCCCGCGCAGGTAATGCGCCCAGGCGCCCAGCGTGGCCAGATAGGCCGCGAACCCGAGGCCATAGGACACCGTCATGGTGTGCCATTGGAACGACTCCGTCAGGTTCGGCCACAGCGCCAGCGCCAGCCCGAACAGCAGCGCGGTCAACCGATCCCGGGTCAGGACCAGGACCGTCCACGTGCCGGCCAGCAGGAACAACGCCGTGTACAGCGATTCCACGAGCAGATAGCCGCCGATCCGATCGCCCAGCAGATAGAAGGTGCCGATCATCATCCCCGTGCCGAGCGGCCGGTCCGGCCAGTTGCGCGCCTGCAGCAGGGCCTCGCCGAAGGAATCGCATTCCAGCGCGATCTTCCACAGCTTCCAGTCGTCCACCACGAAATCGACCCGCGGCGCGCCGGCGTAGCGGCTGATCCACTGGAACGCCACCGCGAACAGAATGAGGACGAGCCACGCCCGCCGGTCCGACCGGACGTTCATGTTTTCCTCGCCAGCACGAAGCACGACCCGCCGAACGGCGCATCGACGTATTTCAGGAACGGCCACTCCACCCGGAACAGCCCGTACAGCAGGCGGTCGAGCGGCCCGGCCGAATAGTCGAAATCCGAATGGGCCGGCCGGTTCCGCCACGGCGGCAGCTTGGCCAGCAGGCGGAACGCAGCGATGACGGGGAACAGGACGAAGTTGAAATAGGTGGCGCGGACGACGGCGAACCCGTGCCGTTCCAGCTTGCGACACAGCTCGCCGCGGGTATAGCGCCGGCAATGCATGTTGACCACGTCCTGCTGGCCCCACATGGATCGGTAGGCCGGCACCGACAGCGCCAGCTGCCCGCCCTCGGCCAGCCAATCCCGCAAGACGTCCAGGGCCCCCTCGTCGTCCGGGATATGCTCGAGCACGTCGAACAAGCACACCAGGTCCGGCTTGTCGCGGGCGACCTCCGGCGGCAGGCGTTCCACCGTGCCGACGTAGACGGGCTTGCCGCTGCGCCGGGCCGCCAGTTCGGCGTTGGCCGGGTCCGGCTCCACTCCCGCCAGCGCGACGTCCGCCGGATACAGGGCTTGCAGGTTCTCGCCGGGGCCCGTGCCCACTTCCACCACGCGCAGGCCGGGCTTCCAGCCGACGTGGCGGTCCAGCAGGCCTTTCAGGATGATCCGCCGCACCCGGAACCACCAATGGTTCCGTTCGAACGCGTCGTATTGGCGGCTGTAGTCGGATTTCATCCGGCGTCGGCATCCCGCGCGGCGGTCTTCGCCCAGCCGGCCAGGCGGTCGACGACGTAGTGCGGCCGGCGCTTGACCTCGTCGAAGATGCGGCTGATGTATTCCCCGATGATGCCCAGCACGATCAGTTGCATCCCGCCGAACAGCAGGATGATGACCGCCAGCGACGCCCAGCCCGGCGGCGTCTTGCCGTAGAACAGCCCGCTGATCGCCGCCCAGATCATCAGGGCGAAGCCCAGCAGCGACGACAGGGCACCCATCCAGGACGCCACCTGCAGCGGCACCGAGGAAAACGAAATCAGTCCGTTCATGGCCAGGTTCAGCAATCGGCCGAAATTGTACTTGGGCGCGCCGGCCTGGCGGGCGTCGCGGCTGTAGGGCAGCCCGAGCTGCCGGAACCCCACCCACCCGCGCAACCCGCGGATGAACCGGTTGTGCTCCGGCATGGCGTTGAGATGGTCCACCACCCGGCGGTCCATCAGCGAAAAATCCCCGGCGTCCAGCGGGATGTCGACGTTCGCGATGCGCTTCAAGATGCGGTAGAACAGCGCGTAGGCCCCGCGCAGCACGGCG
>RZYG01000259.1 GCA_009930415.1 Spartobacteria bacterium
TGCAGGATACCCGCGGCATCACCTGGCTGCTGATCGGCCACGATCTGGCGGTGATGCGCCACATGGCCGACGACCTGATCGTGATGCGCGCCGGCGAAGTGGTCGAACGCGGACCGGCGGCGGACGTGCTGGCGCATCCGTCGCATCCCTATGCGCGGGAACTGCTGGCGGCGGCGCCGAACGTCGGCCGCGCCCTGGACCGGCGGGCGTCCGGTGCGCGCAGTTTGGGATTGATGGAACCGCCTCCGGCGGTGCAGGATCGCCCCCCGAGATGAACGGAGCGGGAATCCAATCGAACGCGGTGCCGGCCCTTCCGGCGGTCCGCTGGCGCTGGGCCTTGGGCCTGGCGGCGGCGGCGGTGCTGTGGTTCGATCCGTCGAGCGGGGTCGCTGCGGCCATCCTGCTGGGCGCCGGCTTGTACGGGTTGTTCCAAGCGCGGAAGACGTTTGCGGCTTGGCGAAATCCCGCGGGCGCGCTGATCGCCGCCGGCGCGATCTGGGCGGCGCTGTCGACGCTGTGGAGTTTTTATCCGGCCGGCAGCCTGCGCGATTTGGCCAAGTCCGCGCCGCTGGCGCTGGCGGTCCTGGCGCTGCCGGCGATCTTCGACCGGCCCGACCGCGTGTGGGCCGCGGTGCTGGTCAGCGCGACGGCGGTCACGGCGACGCTGGCCGTGGATCTGGCGCGGATCATCACCCTGCTGGGCTGGTCGTGGACGTTCCCGGCGGCGCGGTTCCTGCATCCCTATCTCTATACCCATCCGAACGTGGCCAGCATGATGGCGGGCCTGTGCGCGCTGGCTTTCGCGGCGCGCGCGCTGGCGGGCGTGAAGGGGTGGGGCTGGCGCGCGCTGCTGGCGCTCGGCATCGCGATCGATCTGTTCTATCTGGTGGCGCTGGCCTCGCGCGGGCCGCAGGCGACGTTCGCGCTGGTGGCGCTGGCGTTTCCGGTGGCCCTGCTGCCGGGCTGGCGCGCGCGGCTGGCCGCGGCGGTCCTGGCGGTGGCGCTGGGGTGGGGACTCTGGCAGTGCGCCGGCCACGTCAATCCGCGCTTCCGCGACCGCACGATGGCCACGTTCAACGACCGCGACACGGTCTGGGGCCATTCGAAGTTGCTGGCGGACCGCCGGCCCGTTGCGGGCTACGGCTTCGGCAAAAAGGCGTTTTTAAAGGCGTTCTACGAGAATCCCGACCAGCGTTCCCCGCTGGTGCCCGTGCGCTATCCCCACGCGCACAGCTACTGGTTGATGCTCTATTTCCAGGGCGGCGCGGTCGGCTTTTTCCTCTGGAGCGCGGGCTGGCTGGCGCTGGCGGCCCGGTTGCTGCGGTGTGCGGCGTGTCCCGGCGGCGCGCGCGAACGGTTCCAAGCCCGCGTCCTGCCGGCCCTGCTGCTGGCGGGCATCGTCTACGTTCTCGTCTACGGCGTCGGGGATTTTCCCGACAGCGTCATCCGCGCCTCGCTGTTCTATTTCATCGGCTTGGGGCTGGCCCTGACGCAGCCGCCGCCGGAGGCCGCCGCATGAAAATCAGCGTCCTCACCACGCTCTACAACCGGCCCGACCATCTGCGCCTGCTGGCGGCCGCGCTGGCCGCGCAGACCCGCCCGCCCGACGAACTCGTCGTGGCCGACGACGGCTCCGACGCCGCGACTGTCGCCGCGCTCGCGCGCTTCCTGCCCGCGTGCGGCATTCCGGCCCGGGTCGTGCGGCAGGAAAAGGACGGCTATCGCCTTGCCGCCGCCCGCAATTTGGCCATCCGCGCCGCGACGGGCGACTACCTGCTGTTTTTGGATTGCGATGTCGCGCCGCTGCCGGACGCCGTGGCCATCCACGAGAAAAACGCCGCGCCCGGCCGCCTGCTGTGCGGCCATCGCGCGCTGCTCGACGAAACCGCCACCCAGGCGCTGTTCGCCGTCGTGCCCGCGCCGCGGGACGCCGACTGGGAATTGGCGTGGCGGTCGGCGGATTTGACCGAAGCCGAAACCGCGGACAAGCTTTTCGCGCGCTACGCCGCGCTGCGCCGCTGGCATCTCGCCCGCCCGCACAAGCCCAAGCTGCTGGGCTGCCATTTTTCGCTGTTCCGCGCCGACGTCGAGCGCGTGAACGGTTTCGATGAAAACTACGTGGGCTGGGGCTACGAAGACGACGACTTCGCCCGCCGCCTGTATCAGGCCGGCCTTGCGCCGCGCAGCGTGATCGCCGCCGCGCGCGCGCTGCACCTGTGGCATCCTTCGCTCGCGCCGCAGGCGCTCGCGCGGCGCCGCGACCGGCCCAACCGCGCCTATTTCCGGCGCTGGCGCGTGCCGGCATTCTGCGCGAACGGCTTGCGAAAGGCGGACGGCTGATGGACTGGACCGAGAAAACCTGGATCGTGGCCACTTGCGGGCGCGGCTGCGCCGGCGTGCTGAAGGCCGAACTGGCGGCGCTGGGCTACGCCCCGCAGGACGTCTCCGCCACGTCCGTCGGCCTCGAGGGCGATTTGCGCGACGCCATGCGCCTCAATCTCTGGCTGCGTTCGGCCAACCGCGTGCTGTTCGAGGTCGCCGGCTTCGAGATCGATTCCGCCGACGACCTCTACGAAGCGGTCCGCACCCTGCCGTGGGAAGACTGGCTGCGGCGCAACGTGCCCTTCCACGTGCACGGCGTCGCCCAGCACGAAACCATCCGCGATCCGCGCTTCGCCGTGCTTCGCTGCAAAGACGCCGTCGCCGACCGCTTCGTGGAAGCGACGGGCGCGCGGCCCGATTCCACCGCCACGGCCGAAGGCGCCGCCTGCATCGCGCTCTACTGGAAAGACCGCGATGCGCGGATCTTCCTCGATACCAGCGGCGCGCCGCTGTCCCACCGCGGCTACCGCTGGCGCGGGTGGGTGGCGCCCCTGCGCGAAACCCTCGCCGCCAGCATCGTGCTGGCCACCGAATGGGCGAAAGATCCGGCCGAAGCCTTCATCGGGCCCATGTGCGGCAGCGGCACGCTCGCCATCGAGGCCGCCTGGATCGCGCAGAACCGCGCTCCCGGCCTCGCGCGCGAAGACTACGCCTTCCTGCATCTCGCCGGCGCGGACGTCGCGGCCTGGCGCGAGCTGCAGGCCGAGGCGCGCGCGAAATTCGTTTCCGCGCCGCGCACCTGGATCGCCGCGTCCGACGTGGATCCGCAGGCCATCGCCTGCGCCCGCGAAAACGCCGGCCGGGCCGGCGTGGAGAGCCTCATCCGCTTCCATACCTGCGATTTCCGCGACACGCCGCTGCCCAAGCCGCCGGCGCTGATCGTCATGAACCCCGAATACGGCGAGCGCATGGGCCTCGAA
>RZYG01000049.1 GCA_009930415.1 Spartobacteria bacterium
ACGCCGTCGCCGCGGAAGGGGGACGGGATGCGGCCCATGGATTCGTGGGCGACGGCGGTCACGCCCGGGCGGATCGCGACCTCGCCGCCAAGCGCGGCGCGGGCCTTTTCGAAGGCATCGCGGAGGGCCGCCAACAGGGTCTCTTTCGATACACCGAGCTGCGCAAGGGCGTGGAGGTCGGCGGCGACGATTTCATCGACGGGGCGATGGTCGGTGCCGAGGAAGCCTTCGCCGGAGAACTTGGAGGCGCCGAGGCGGTCTTCGAGGGCTTTGTCTTCGGGCGTTTCTTGCATTTCAAATCCTCACTATCCAATGATCAATGGAAGACCCCCACGGCCTTGTGCCGTGGGTGAATGAGGTTGGGACCACAAGGCCGGGCAGGGCTGACCTGATTCACCCACCCCGCAAGGGGGTGGGGGTCTATGAGGCGGACCTGATTCACCCACCCCGCGAGGGGGTGGGGGTCTTGGAGCTGTTTGCCTAGGATTCGTGTCATTCGTAGTTGGTTCGGTGATCAGGAGAATTTGTCGTAGAAGACGTTTTGTTCGGGCATGCCGTTTTTCGTCAGGACGGCGACGGAAGCGTCGATCATGCCGGGGGAGCCGCAGAGGTAGGCTTCGTGCTTGGAAGCGTCGGGGAAATGGCGGGAAACGACGTCGGTGATGAGGCCGCGTTCGCCGGTCCAGCCGGAATCGGCGGGTTCCTTGGACAGGGCCGGCACGAACTGGAACCAGGGGCAGTCTTTTTCGAGCTGCTTGAATTCGTCCAGGAAGAACAGGTCGCGCTGGGTGAGGGCGCCGAAGAAGTAGGTGGTGGGCCGGGCGATGCCCTTTTCCTTCATGTCGCGCACGATGGACCAGATGGGGGCCATGCCGGAGCCGCCGGCGATGCAGATGATGGGCGCATCGGTGTCGGACAGGTGGAAGAAGCCGTAGGGGCCCGAGAAAGAGACTTCCGCGCCTTCTTTGAGATGGTCGAAGACCCAGGTGGTGCAGATGCCGTCGGGCACGCGGCGGATGATGAGTTCGAGATGGTTTTTGTCCGACGGCAGGGAGGAGATGGAATAGCCGCGCATGACGGACTCGTGGCCCTTGTAGTCGGCGGACTCGAGCTGGACGTACTGGCCGGCCTCGAAGGAAATGGAACCCGGCTCGAGCAACTCCATGCGCAGCTCGACGATGTCGTGGGTGAGCGGCTTCTTGTGGACGAGCTTGGCGCGGAAACGGGAGACGGAGAACAGTTCGTCGGGAATTTCGATCTGGAGGTCGCGGCGGACCTTGACCTGGCAGGCGAGGCGGACGTGGTCCTGGCGCTCTTCGGGCGTGAGGTAGGGCTCTTCGACGGGGCCGATCAGGCCGCCGCCTTCGTGGACCTTCAGCTTGCAGTAGGCGCAGGAGCCGCGGCCGCCGCAGGCGGAGGGAATGAAAATGTTCTGCTCGGCGAGGGAGGAAAGGAGGGAGGAGCCGCCCTCGACGTCGAGGATCTTCCGGCCCGCGTTGACGTCGACGTGGCAGGTGCCGTAGTTGAGGATCTTCTTCTCGGCCAGGACGAGGAGCCCCGCGAGCACGAGCCCGCAGGCGAGGAGGAAGCCGACCGAGATGAGGATGGAGACGAGCATCGTTAAGAAGCAAGGAGCCGACGATGAACGGAGAGTCGAGACGGCGCAACCGCGGGGCGAGGAGAGTCAATATTCAATATCCAATATTCAATATCCAATGTCCAAATGGGGAATTGAATGGGGACTTTTACGTTGAGGGGGCGGGTCTTCATATTTTGATCATGCCGGAGAAGCCGACGAACGCGAGGGCCATGATGCCGATGACGACGAGGGTGATGCCGGGGCCGGCGAGGCCCTTGGGAAGGGCGGCTTCGTTGATCTTTTCGCGGATGCCGCCGATGAGGGCGATGGCCAGGAACCAGCCGAAGCCCCCGCCGAGGCCGAACGCGAAGGCCTGGAGGAAGCTGTACGGCTTGTTGAGCATGAAGAGCGAGATGCCGAGGATGGCGCAGTTGACCGTGATCAGCGGCAGGAAGATGCCGAGGGAGTTGTAGAGCTTTTCCGAGACCCGCTCGATGATCATCTCGACGAGCTGGGTGAAGGCGGCGATGACGACGATGAAGACGATGAGGCGCAGATACTCGAGGTGCAGGGGCACGAGCAGGTAGGTATAGACGAGGTAGTTCAGCGCGGCGGTGGTCGCGGTGACGAACATGACGGCCAGGCCGAGGCCGAGGCTGGTGTCCACCTTCTTCGAGACGCCGAGGCACGAACACATGCCGAGGAAGCGCGCCATCAGGATGTTGTCCGTGAACGCCGCCGACACGAAGATCAGCAGGAAGGACGAAAGGAAACCCATGTCGGCGAGCGGGGTCATTTCGCTTCCTCCTTGACCAACCGGGCGCGGGCGATCCAGGTCAGGATGGCCAGCATGAAGAACGCGCCGGGGGGCATGACCATGATGGTCCATTGGTGCCACCAGAGATCGCGGGCCGGCAGGACGTAGCCGAGCACGGTGCCGAACCCCATGATTTCGCGGACGATCGCGATCGCGACGAGCACGGCGGTGTAGCCTAGGCCGTTGGCGAAGCCGTCGACGAGCGCCGGCAGGGGTTTGTTCTGGCTGGCGAAGGCCTCGGCGCGGCCCATGATGATGCAGTTGGTGATGATCAGCCCGACGTAGGGGCCGATGAACCGGTGGATGTCCGGGGCGACGGCCTTGATGAGGATGTCGATCATCATGACGTAGCAGGCGATGATGACGACCTGCACGATCATGCGGATGCGCACGGGGATGTAGTTGCGCAGGAGCGAGACGGTGAAGGCCGTGAGCGCGGTGGCGAACGTCACGCCGAAGCCCATGAAGAGCGTGTTGACCACGAGGTTGGTGACGGCCAGCGCCGAGCAGATGCCGAGCACCTGGCGGAAGATCGGATTCTCGACCAGAAGGCCGTCTTTCAGGATTTTGGAGTAGGGGGAGGGCATGGCGGAAATGGGGAAAAATCAATATCCAATATTCAATATCCAATATCCAATGTTCAAGGGGACCCTTTTCCTGTTTCCAATTTCAAATCGCGGAACCGGTCCAGTTCATCGTTGAGAAAGCGCATGAGGGCCATAGACGTCTGGGTGGCGCCGGTGATGGCGTCGACTTCGTTGGCCGCGTTGGGGGCGGGATAGGCGCCGACGAGGATGCGGCTTTCGGCCGGGGCTTCCCAGGCCACGGACAAGCCCTTGAACTGGTCCGTGAACCACGGTTCTTCGATGCGGGCGCCGAGGCCGGGGGTCTCTTTCTGCTCGAGCACCTGGACGTTCAGGACGTTCCGCAGATCGGGCGAGAGCACGACGACGACGTCGATGCGGTCCCAGAAGCCCATGCCGCCGGCGACGAAACCGATGCCTTCTCGGCCGGGCGCGACGCATTCGTAGACGGCGCGGCCGCCGACGGTGGTGGCCCGGAGCGCGGCATCGACGGCCTGCTGGTAGGCCTCGGCCGAGGTGCCGGCGACGTCGAGCTGGAACGCGCGGCACAGGACGCGGTTGCGGTGCAGGGTCGCGTTCTTGGCGAGCAGGCCCTGGGTGGCGTAGTTGACGACGGAAATACCCGTGCCGAAGACGACGCAGATGGCGGCCATGAAGGAAAGGACGTAGGCGGGGGATTTCTTGTTCACGCCGGGCCCCCTTTCGATCCCGCCCGGTCAACGCCCGGGCCTACAGGTTTCCGCGGCGCCTGGAAGCGCTTGATCCAGAGGTCGAGGGAGGGCGCGAGCACGTTGCCGAGCAAAATCGCGAACGCGACCCCGCCGGCGAAAACGGCCTTGTAGCGCAAGAAGACGATCATGGCGCCGATGAAGACGGAATAGACCCAGACGGATTCCTTCAGGCGCGGGGCGGAAATGGGATCGGTGACCATGAAGACCGCGGCGTAGAGGAACGCGCCGGAGAAGAGCGTGAACGGCAGCGGCGGGACGGCGGCGATGCCCAGCGCGTTGCGGAGCAGGAGATTCATGCCGACCGCGCCCAGCAGCGTGCCCAGCATCAGGCGCCAGTTGGCGGTTTTGGTCCAAAGCAGATAAACGGCGCCCAGGAGAATCGCCAGCGCGCAGACTTCGCCCGCGGAGCCGGCGGCCAGCACGCGGGCCTGGCCGGCGTGGTCGAAGAGGTTGCCGATCCGGCCGGTGACGAGGTCCCAGAGACGGACCTCGAAGCCGTAGTCGCGGCGGGACCACATGGGCGTGGCGGCGGTGACGGCATCGACGACCTTCAGGCCGGGCGCGGCGAGTTCGGCGGGCAGTTCCTTGAGCGCGTCGAAGCTCCAGCGGGCGAACCCGCCGGGCAAGCCGCGGAAGGCGGGCACGAAGCGCGAGGTCATTTCCACGGGAAAGCAGACGTAGACGAACGCGCGGCCGACGATGGCGGGATTGAAGACGTTCTTGCCGAAACCGCCGAAGACCATTTTGCCGAAAACGATGCCGAAGACGACGCCGACCGCGGCGATCCAGAACGGCGCGGTGGGCGGCAGCGAGAGGCCGAAGAGCGCCGCGGTGACCCAGACCGCCTGGGAAATCTTGCCGTTCTTGGCGGGAACCATGGCCCATTCCGCCAGGAAGGCGAACACGCAGGAAACGGCCACGAGCGCGAGGACGCGCCAGCCGAACAAGTAGACCGCCGCGAGGGCGACCGGGATGAGCGCGTAGAGAACGCGCATCATCATGGGCTGTTTCAGGAAGGCGGGCTTGTTCATGGAATCGGAGCGAAAGTAGCCGAGGAGCGCCTGCGGTTCAAGCCGGATTCGAGCAGGCCAGCGGCTGCCTGCCGTGCGGCGGGTTGGGCCAACCCGCCCTACCACGGACAATCGGATGGCGGCTGGGTAGGGCGACTTGGCCCAAGTCGCCGGGGTCGGTTTTCGCCCGCGGATTTGTTGGAGCCGCCGGGGCCTACAGATGGAAATCGCCGGCGGCTTCGGGCTGGTAGGGGAGGTCCACGATCTTGATTTGGCGCGGGCCGCCTGGGGTTTGCCAGTTGATCGTGGAACCCTTGGCGTAGCCGAGGATGGCGGTGCCGATGGGGGAAACGACCGAGAGCCGTCCCTGCGCGACGTCGGCCTGCTCGGGGAAGACGAGGGTATATTCCGAGTTTTCGCCGCTTTCGACGTCCTTGAGGACCACGCGGGAGTTCATGGTGACGACGTCGGCGGGGACGTCCTTGGGCTCGACCGTCTCCGCGAGAGACAGCTCGCGGGCGAGTTCTTTCAAGAAAGCGGCGTCGCGGTGCTTGCCGGCCAAGGCTTCTTCGAGCATGAACGTCAGGCGTTGGCGATCCGGCGTGGTGATGTAAATCTTGCGGGTGCTCATGGGGCTTCCTTTCAGGGACGGAGGTTATAGAATCTTGAATTTGGGCAGGTCCTGGATGTCGATCATGCCGGCGAGCGTGCCGTCGGCGTTCAGGACGACGAGATCGTCGAAGCGGTGCTTCTGGAAGATGGCGAGGGCGTCGGCGGCGAGGCGGCCGGAGCGGACGGACGATGGATTCTTCGTCATGAGATCGGCGACGGGCCGGGTCTGGACGTCGGTGGCGCCGCCGGCGAGGTAGCGGCGCAGATCGCCGTCGGTGAAGAGGCCGACGACGCGGCGGGCGTCGTCCACGACGGCGACGGCGCCGGCCTGGACCTTGGTCATGGCGATGACGGCGGCGCCGACGGTGGCGGACACGGGGACGGACGCGAGGCGGTCGCCGACGCGCATGATGTCGTCCACCTTCAGCAGGAGGGCGCGGCCGATGGCGCCGCCGGGGTGGAAGGTGGCGTATTCCTCGCGGGTGAGGCCGCGGGCTTCGAGGAGCGCGACGGCGAGCGCGTCGCCGATGGCCAATGCGACGGTGGTGGAGGCGGTGGGGACGAGGTTGAACGGGCAGGCTTCGCGCTCGACGGCGGCGTCCAGCACGACGTCCGAGTGCTTGGCGAGGGTGGAATTCAAATCGCCGGTCAGGGCGACGATGCGCACGCCGGTGCGCTTGAGGATGGGCAGGAGGTTGACGAGCTCGTCCGATTCGCCGGAATAGGACAGGGCGAGAACGGCGTCTTCGGCCTGCAGCAGGCCGAGATCGCCGTGCATGGCCTCGGAAGGGTGCAGGACGTTCGCGGGCGCGCCGGTGCTGGTGAGGGTGGCGGCGATCTTCTGGCCGATGTGGAAGGACTTGCCGACGCCGGTGACGATGATCTTGCCGCCGCCGGCGAGGGTGGCTTGGAGCGCTTCGACCGCGGCATCGAACGCGCCGTCGAGCCGTTCGCGGGTCCGCCGCAACGCGGCGATTTCAACGTCGAAAACGGCTTGGGCCTTTTCCAGATGGGAAGTCGCGCTCATGGAAGGAATCTAGCGGAAACGGCCGGGCAGGGCAACCCCGTGGATGCACGGGAGCGAAGTGGTGGCGGGAACCGGGGTCGAACCGGTGACCTAAGGCTTATGAGTCCTCCGCTCTGCCAACTGAGCTATCCCGCCAAGGAAATGCGTGAGGGAATCTACGGGAAGGCCGGAGGCTTGTCAAACCCGATGATGCGCCCCTGCGGGCCCTCAATCGACCGGTGCCGCACGGGGCACCGCGGGCTCCGCGAGGTAGACGACGGCGCCCTCGGCGCCGATGGTCTGCCACACGATTTTTTCGCCAGCGGTCTGGGGATACGAATCTTCGAATTCGTTGTTCGTGAGCTGGACGGCGAGGTTGTCGCTCAGGTCGAAGGCCATGATTTCGGCATCCCAGTTGTCCACGTAGCTCATCCAGGCGATCAAGCCGTCGCGGATCCGCGGGGCCATGTCGTCCCAGGTGTTGCTGGTCAGCTTGATGGCGCGGCGACCGTTGAAGTAGTAGATTTCCAAATCGGTGTCGTCGTAGCCCTGCCAAACCACCCGGTCTTTCCAGATGGAGGGGGCGGCATTGTCCTGGGTGCCTTCGCTGATCTTGCGGATGGCGCCGTCGACCATATAGAAGATTTCGGCGGTGACGGTGGGGTGGGCGACCCATGCGACGCGGCCGTCCCAAACGACGGGGCTGACGTCGTCGAATTGGTTGTTGGTGATTTGTTCGAGATGGCCGGTGTCGAAGCGATAGCGGTAAATTTCGTAATCGAAGCCGTCCCAAGCTTGGAAGACCAGCTCGTTGCCGTGGACGTCGGGGTTGAGCGCGTAATAATAGTTGGTGGTGATTTGAACGAGGTTGGTCGCGCCGGGGCGCCAGACCAGCATTTCGTAACCGTAGGGCCAGCCCCGGGCGCATTGGAAGGCAAGGCCCGCGTCGGACATGGCGGGGGAGCAGAAGTGGCGGGTGCCGGGACTGATGCGCTCGATGCCTTTGCCGGGGCGATAGACGGCGACGTCGCCGGCTTTTCCGGAACTGCGCCAATTCTGGTAGGGGGCGATCTTGGCGCCGGTGCCGGTCTCCGGGGGCGAAGCGTCGGCCGGGGCATTGGTATCGGCGGCTTCCAGCGCGGAGAGCGGGGCGGGCAGGGGCGGATCGAACAGCGACGGATAATCGGCTTCCATGGCGCGCATCTCGTCGGTCTTGGGCGGGAGGGTGAGCGTGAAGGGATAGCCGCCGCCGGCGTTGTCCTTGTACCAGGCCAGAAACACGACGGCATCGCCCACCGCGACGGGCTGCTGGCTGCGCCCCGAGATGTCGGAATCGCTTTGGGTGACGTTTTGCGCTTGGCCGTCTTGCCAGACGTAGATGTCGGATCGGCTGCTTCCGGGCGAGCTTTCTGCCGCGGCTGGCCCGGTTGCCGAACCGGATTCGCCTTCAGGCCGGGAATAGCCCTGCCAGGCGATGAGCCCGGTTTCGCCGATGGTGGGCGTGCGGGCGTTGCCTTTGGGGTCCGAAAGCGGCTGGATGGAAAACTCGCGCGCGCCGGCGGCCCCGGCGGAAACCACGAGGCACAGTCCGGCTACAGCAAAAAGCCGAAGGGCGGAGCTCGGTTTCGGGCGAATCATGAAACTCAAATGCTTGGGGGCGGGGTGGAAGAGGGGGCGGCGGGGGCGCTCTGGGCGGCCTTGGCTTTTTCCGCGGCCAACGCTTCCCGCTCGACGCGGATGCGTTCGCGCTCGGTGGCGGCGGCCAAAGATCCCGGCGTGGGGATGCCGTCGTCGCCCAGCGGCCATTCCGGCCCCCAGCGGTGTTCCGAGCTCCAATAGCCGCCGGTGGGATTGTCCTTTTCGCGATAGGCGAATTCCCAGGGCAGGTCGCCGGAAAGCTGAAAGGCCTTTTGCGCGGCCAGATCGCGGCCGGCGCGCTCGACGGTCTTGAGGATGGCGTTGTTCTTGATCCGGTCGTATTCGGTGCGGGCCACGACGAGCACCTGATCCTGCAGGACCTGGAGTTGGCCGATCAGGTCGCTGTATTCCACCGCCCACCACGTGTCGTTCATCGGACCCCACGGCATCTTCTTGACGTAGCCGCTGAATTTGTCGCGCAGGGTGATGAGGGCCAGGTTGCGCATGTCCTTGACGAGGGTATGGACCTGATAGGCGGACGAGACCGAGGGGCTGACGAGCATCAGCTCCGTCTGGCCGACGTCGCCGGTCATTTCGCCTTTGAGGATGACGGTCTGGAGGCTGTTGCGGATGTTGGGGGGGGCCAGTTCCTTGGGATCGGGGAAGACGACGGCGTAGTGGAGGGGGGCTTCGACGATGCGCTGGGCCAGCGGCAGAACCCGCCCGTTGAGCAGATCGTAGAGCAAGGCCATGTGGGTTTCCGCCTTGTCTTGTTCGCAGAAGACGATGATGTCGCGCCCGAACAGGTTCATGATGGCATTGCCCGACGTCCAGATGTCGCGGTCGAGCTCTTGGCGGAAGTAGCCCGAGGAATGGAACCCGAGGCGCTTGCTTTTGGGGTCGGGGAAGCCGCCGATGGCGTAGATGGCGGCGTCGAACACGCGATTGGCTTCGTCTTTGCGGTAGGTGACGATCATGGTCGACACGTTGCCGAGCTTGAGATTGGCGTCGGTGGCCATGCCGAGGTCCACGACGGTTTTGAGGCGTTCGACGAGCTCGGGATTGTCCCCGAACAGGGAGAAAAGATAGTTGTCGGACAAGACGTCGTCGGCGGGGACGCCTTCGACCGTTTCCCCCGATTCGAGCAGGTAGCGCAGGTGCTGGAAACCGCCGGAGGCGGTTTCATACACGCGCCAGAGGCGCCACGCCGCCACGCCGCCGAGGCACAGGGCGGCCACCAGGCAAAACGCTAAACTTCGCAACAGTATTTTTCGCATGGCGCAACCATCCTTTCCGGATGTTCCCAAAACAATATAGGCGACCGATGGGTGCCCGACAAGGGCAAAAGACGGAATGGAACCGGAATGGGCCCGGAAAGGGCGCATCTGCGATGGGGCGGTGCCAGAAAGGGCTCCGCGTGGAGCGGGGCTCCCGCCCCGCGCGGATTTTTCCAGCCGCACGCGGCAGGAGCCGCATGCCACGAAGGCATGCCTTTACATCCCGATGAGGCCAAGAATGCACCCCATCGCAGATGCGCCCTTGGGCCCGGGGCCGACCGGAGGCGGGTCCACCGGTCGGACCCTCGGCTAAACCGACGCCGAAAAAAATCCCGGGAAGTGAAGCGTTTTTGCATTGAGCTTTCGCGCCGTTGCCGTTAACCTGATTGGAAGATAGGCGAGGGTCTCGTTGTCTGGGTTCGGCTGGGGCATCGGCCGGACGGAAAAATGGCCTGGGAGTGCGCATATGAAGTCTGCTGAAATCGTGCGGAGAGGGAAGCGGGTATTGGCCGGTTGGTGCCTGGCGAGCCTGCTCTTGCCGGGCCTGGCGCGGGGCGAAGCGATGCTCCAGTTCTTCAATGCGAGCTGGAACGAAATCGCGGACAAGGTGCCCGAGCTGGCCGAAGCGGGCTATTCGTCGCTGTGGCTGCCGCCGCCGGCGAAGGCCAACGGCGGCTATTCGGTCGGTTACGATCTCTTCGATCCGTTCGACCTCGGCCAAAAAGACCAGCGCGGGACCATCGCCACGCGCTACGGCACGAAAGCGGACCTGCACAACCTGATCGAGCTGTGCCACCGCTTCGGCATCCGCGTCTACTTCGACAACATCATGAACCACCGCGCCTACGACGTGCCCGGCTACAACGAAACCACGCCGATCGACGTGTTTCCCGGCATGGTCGCCGAGGATTTCCATCTGCGCACCACCTCCGACGGTTTCTACCGCAAATGGGACAACACCCGCGACTGGCAGGACGCCTGGCAGGTGATGCATCTGGGGTTGTCGGACCTGCTGGACATCGCCCACGAAACGCCCAACCAGAATTTCGGCCCCACCGAGGGCAGTTGGCACGACAAGCCGTCCATCGTGCGCCATCCCTACAATCCCGAGTTCTACGACTGGCATCCCACCGAGGGGTGGGTCGGCTTCAACAGCACCTCCATCACGGAAGCCGTCATCGCGGCCAATCCCGACTTCTACAAGGAAGACGTCGGCGCCTACCTCTGCCGCAACGCGCGCTGGATGATGGAAACCACCCGGGCCGACGGATTCCGCCTCGATGCCGTCAAGCACGTGCCGGACTACTTCTTCGGGGCCTTCAACGACGACGACAGCGACGCCGGCTATCTGGGCCAGATCCAATGGCAGTTCAACATGACGCACGGCTACAGCGATTGGGACAATCACCGCAACAGCAACTTCGACACGGAAGCTCCGCGCGATGACGCGCTGCTGTTCGGCGAGCATCTCGGCCAGCCGCCGGGCTACGGCGGCTACATCTCCGCCGGGATGCGGCTGGTGGACAACGACCTGCGCAACCAGCTCAACTGGCGGTTCAGCGCCGGCGATTTGTGGGGCTACGACAACGCCGGGGCGGGGGGCTTCGCTCCGGCCGTGGGCGTGATGCACGCGCAGAGTCACGACAACGACTACGTGGACCGCAAGGAACTCCAGCACGCCTACTACTTCCTGCGCGGCGGCCTCGGCCTGCTCTACACCGACGGCAACCGCCACGCGGAAACCCTCTCCGGCAGCGGCGGGGCCTTCCCGCGCTGGGCCAGCACCGCGTTTTTGGGCCAGTGGGGCCAGACCCACATCCCCGAGCTGCTGAAGATCCACGAAAACGGCGCGCGCTATACCCACCACGGGATGGGCACGCACTGGGACGGCGCGGTCATCGCCTGGGAACGCGGCGGGACCTTCCCCTACAACACCTTCCTGACGGTGTTCAATTCGAAGTGGGCGGACTGGCGCACCATCCCAACCAAGGGCACGTTCCCGAACGACGCCTATCTCTACAATTACGCCCGCACCTACCAGTGCTATTTCACCGGCAGCGGCCCCGCTGCGGACTACGTCTACGCCAGCGACCTCTACAACGTGAACCAGCCTCCCAACAGCTATTCGGTCTGGGGCTACAAGAATCCCGATCCGAGCAGCCTCTGGTCCGGTGGCGCGATTTCCATCACCGACGACGGCCAACTGGTTGAAACCATTTCCGTGGACCGCCGCGACGGGCCCGACGGCGACGCGGAGTTCAATCCCTACAACTACTCCAACCGCGGCTTCCCCGACGGCGCCACGCCGACGCCCTACACCTATCGCCAATCCATCCCGCGCATCACCAAGGGCACCAACGTGGTTTTCACCGCGCGCGTGGACGGCTCGGCCGACAACGTGTTGATGCGGCTGGATGGCGGCATGGACCTGAACGGTCTGAAGCACAACGGCGACGGCGACCTGCGCGACAATCCGCCGGCTCTGTCCTACGACATGTATCTGGGCTTCGAAGGCGTTAACTTTGTCCAGCGCATCTGGCCCGAGAAATTTGCGGCGTCGGATTCCGCGCGCGCCAAGATCGCCTCGCCGGGCGCGGAGACCTATGTCGCCACGCTCAACGCCAACTTCACCACGAATCTCTCGACGGGCAGCAACGACTGGGACGGCACCTACACGGTGTCCTGGATCTGGCACGATCCCAATGGCACCCAGGACGGCGATCGCGCGGGCAACGCGCAATTCTATCCGCCGGTTACCAACGCGGCCGGCTCCACCATCTACATCGGCGTCAAGACGCCGAAGGTTGCCGGAAATCGCGTTCATATCTACTACACCACCAATGGCACGGCCTGGCCCGAAGGCGCCGGCGGCAAAGGCGCCAACGCCGACACCCGCGTGGTCGAGGGCGCTTGGGTGGGCGACGGCAGCGATTCTTCCGATTGGTGGGAACTCCAGGTCCCCGCGATGCCCGCCGGCACGGTCTTCCGCTACAAGGTCGGTTCGGCCCGCCAGCAGGGCTACGACGGCAACGGGTGGGACGTCGTTTGGCCGGGCAGCGCCGCCGACGTTGCGCGCAAGTTCAATATGATGGGCGAGTGGAACACGACGGCCACGAATCTCAAGACCCAGGCCTACCACCGGCACAACGACTACAACAGCTGGACGACCAACGGCCTGCCGGACGGCTTCCACCTGCTGACGGCGAAGGCCTTCCTCAACCGCGCCGACGGGGCGCCGGTCTTCAATACCTTCCGCCAGACGTTCTATCTCGACACCGAAACGCCCAAGGGCTATGTCCAGTATCCGGCGGCCGACGACGAGACCTACTACGGCAGCGAATACGGGTTCATCGTGCGCTCCGACCCGACCGCGCGCGAGGTGTGGTATCACGTCGAGGACAGCAACGCCGACAACGACGGACCGGGCAACGGAATGGTGTCGGGCAAGGTCGTCTGGGCGCAGGCCTCGACCGTGGGCGCCTGGACCGAGGACATGGCCGAGGATACGGCCTATCCGAAGATCTGGCGCTTCAACTATTCCCGCATCCCGTCCACGGGCACGGCCACCGTCCGCGTCCGCCTGCGCGAATGGTCCAGTTCCGCCACCAACGACTGGTCGGCCACCGATCCGTCCGCGGACAATCCCACCAACGGCCACTTCACGCAGCTCGTCCGCACGCTCAACACGCGCGGTCCGGCGGAGGAATTCTTCTTCGATTGGCCGGACGCCGACGGCACGATGGTCGAGGCCGGCTGGCGCTTGCGGGTGAAATACTCCGCCAGCATGGCCAGCGGCTTGTCGGCCCAGGAAATCTACGATCGGACCAAGGTATACGTGAATTCCACCGCGAACGGTTCGACCAACCGCGGGGATTTGATCGCGGCCTCCGATCTGAATTACTCCCATTCCTGGGATGGCGAGTTCAACACCTTGGAATTCGCGATGCCGAACGTCTACAACGGCCAGGACGACTGGCTCTATGCCGTGCGCGCAGAATATACGAACGGCGCCTTCGACAAGGCCGCGACGCGCCTCGTGCGCCACCGCGGGCCGCTGCTGCCCACGCTGATCATCACCACGCCGCCCGAGACCGACAGCGACGGCGCGAAATATATCATCCAGATGGAGGACGTGCCCGCTTCGGTGCTGGCCACCAATCCGGCCCTGCGCCAGACGCCCATCGTGGTGCTCACCGATGCCAACGCGACCAACCTGGCCATCCAGTTCAACAGCCCGCTGGGCTACGTCGGCAACGTGGTCCTCGACAACGTCGTCACCAACGGCGACAGCCTGACCTGGAACCATATCTGGACCGTCACCAATGCCGGCGCCTACCGCTTCACGGCCACCGTCTGGGCCAATACCAATGGCACCGAACTGAGTTCCACCTCCAACTCGGCCACGCGCAACGCCACCGTCCAATTCCGCGAACTCGTCTCCACGACGAACGCGGCCGACGCCGACTGGGACGACGACGGCATCGCCAATACCAACGAAACCGATGCCTGTCCGCTGCCCGACAGCGCCGCCGAATATTGGACCCAGACCGAGGTCTTCAACTACTTTGCCCGCGGCAAATCGATGGAAAACAGCCCCGACACCGACGGCGACGGCTTGCCCGATGCGCTGGAGCTAGGCTATCAGACCGGGGTCACGGGAACGGACACCAATGTCGATACCAATGGGGACGGCTATCCAAACTTCATCGGCGATTGCGACCCGCCGTTCTACAACACCCTGGAGGGCAATCCCGGAAATATTCCCGGCATTGACGGCGCCGGAACCGGCGCCAGCCGCACCAAGCTCGTGCAGGGCACGGCCACCGATCCTACCAATCCCGACACCGACTACGACGGCCTCCCTGACGGCGTTGAGGACGCCAACCGCAACGGCTGGGTGGACGGCGACGGGCAAGCCCTTTGTCCGGGCTGGGCATTCTATGATGACCGCAACTGGCCCGACGGCGAAATCAACAGCGGCGAAACCTGGCTGGAAACCTCCCCGAACGTCGCCGACAGCGACGGCGACGGCCTCAGCGACGGCTACGGCGAGGACAAGGACTTCAACGGCCTTGTCGCCGGCGATACCGACAACGACCGGGTCTGGGACGCCGGCGAGACCTGGACGGAAACCGATCCGCTCAACCCCGACACCGACGGCGACGGTCTGCCGGACGGCTGGGAGGCGCGCTATGGCCTCGATCCGCTCGACGCCACCGGCGTCAACGGCGCCGACGGCAACCCCGACGCCGACACCTATCTCGACGTGGAACTCGTCGAACAGCCCTACGTCAACCTGCTGGAATACCAGAACGGCACCGATCCGACCCGCGTGGATTCCATCGCCGATCCGGGCGGCGAGGGCTCCATCGTCGTGGGGCAGGGCCCCGTCATCGGTACCGTCAACGATACCGACTACTACCGCGAATTCATGGACTGGACCCTCGCCGACCTGCTTGCGCTCGACAACTACGACCAGGGCGGCAACGTGTCGGACATCTATCGCCGCGGCGACGGCTTCAACAGCTCGCGCGACGTGGTGGCGTTCTATTTCCACGACGGCGGCGCCGCCGACGGCAAGCTCTACTTCCGCGTGGACTTCGACGACCTGCAGCCCAACGCCGAGGAGAGCGGTCTCAACGTCTACGTCGCCATCAATTTCGGCGACTACGGCACGGGCGAAGTCAACCTGCCCGACCAGGTCAATGCCGGCAGCCATATGCAGTGGAACGCCTGCATCGGCGTGTATGACGGCGGCAGCGGCGTTTTCTACAAGGACACCATCCCCACCAACAACACCACCGACATCGGCGGCGATCTGGCCGCGGCCGGCGTCGTGACGGTGCCGGGCGGCTTCCTGGGCGCCTACTTCAATTCCGAGCTCGATGCGGTGGCGTGGAGCATCGACCGCGCCGCGCTCGTCGCCGCGGGCTGGAACGGCAATCCCGACGTCCTGAAGTTCCAGGTCTACACCACCAGCGACTTCACGGGCGACGACGGCGGCGCCGGCGACAAGGGC
>RZYG01000260.1 GCA_009930415.1 Spartobacteria bacterium
ACGGACAGTGGTACAGCGCCGCCACCAGCTTATAGACCACGAACGACCGTTCCGACACCACCCAGTTGTCGCCTCGGTCCATGAACGCGTGCGCCAGCAGCACGGCATGCTCGTTGCAGCCGCAGCCCAGCATCGTCATGTCGGCGGAAACCCCGTATTTCTTCGCGATGGCCTGGCGCAGATAGAACGAGCCGCCGTCCGGATACAGGTGCATGTGCGGGATCGCCGCCCGCATCGCTTCCATCGCCTTCGGCGAGGGTCCCAGCGAGTTCTCGTTCGAAGCCAGCTTCACGATGCCGGCCACGTCGCCCAGGCCCAGCTCCCGCGCCACCTCTTCGATGGGCCGCCCCGGCTGGTACGGACGCTGCGAGGAAATCCAGGGATTCGCCAAGCGCGCAAAGAGACTCATTCCTCCTCCTCCTCGTCCTCGTCCTCGTCCTCGTCTTCTTCGTCGTCGTCTTCGTCGTCCTCGTCGAAGTCGTCGTCGTCCTCGTCGTCGATCTCTTCATCCTCGGCTTCGGCTTCCTCGCCGCCGACGATGTCTTCTTCCGCGACGCCTTCGCGCTCGAACGCCGCTTCCTCGCCGGCGCCGCCGCCGACCGCCTCTTCCGGCGTCGGACCGGCGGGCGCCGCCGCTTCGATCGCCTCCAGCTTCAGCTGGTTCGGATCTTCCGGCGGGACGTCCGGCGCACGTTCCGCCGCCTTGGGCGGGCGGGCGCGGGCATGCTCGGCTTCCAGCCGCCGCAGCTCGTCCGTGCCCGGCAGGTCGTCGAGGCATTTCAGGCCGAAGTGTTCCATGAACTTCTGGGTGGTGCCGAACATCCACGGCCGGCCCGGCAGCTCGCTGCGCCCCACCACGCGGACCAGCTGCATTTCCAGCAAATTGCGCAGGATCGCGTCCACGGCCACGCCGCGGACCGCTTCGATCTCCGACCGCACGCAGGGCTGGCGGTAGGCGATGATCGCCAGCGTTTCCAGCGCCGGCAACGACAGCCGCGCGCCGCGGCCCTTCTGCAGCATCGTCCGCAGCCACGGCCCGCAATTGGCGTCGTTCTCCAGCCGCCAGCCGCCGGCCACCTCGATGAGGTGGAACCCGGCTTTGCGCTCCGCCAGCTCGCGGCCGAGCGCGTCCGCGGCTTCGCGGATCAGCGCTTCGTTGGCCTTCGCGAAATCGGCCGTGATGCCCCCGCGGCGCTCGGCCGTCGCGGTCAGCACGCGGCGGATTTCCGCCACCGTCAACGGCTCCTTGCGCACGAACAGCATCGCGCCGATGATCTGCTTCAGTTCCGGCAAAACGAAATCGCTCATCGTCCCGTTCCTCTATCTCCCCGCGCCGTCCGGCGCCGGGGCCTCTTCCACCAGCGGCGGCACCCGCTCGACGACGCCTTCCGCGGCCTCGATCATGATTTCCCCGTAGGTTTCCTGCTGCACCGCCCGCGCCTGGTTCAGCCGGATCAGCTCCAGCAGCGCCAGGAACGTGCAGGCGATCTCGTTGCGCGACCGCATGCCCGCGAACATCCGCGAAATCGAAAACCGCTTCTCGCGCCGCAGCCGGTCGCCCAGCAGCTCGATCTTGTCGGCCACCGTGAAGCGCTCCGCGAAGATTTCGCGCAGTTCCTCGCTCTTGACCTTCTTCAGCGCGTCGCTGAAGGCGCTGATCAGGTCGAACAGGCCGACGTCGTGCAGCGCCACGTCGGGCTCCTTGCCCAGCACCGCCTCCGCCCCGTCGCGGCCGAAAATGTCTTCCCGGCGCAGCTCCAAGGCCTCCAGGTGCAGCGCCGCGTCCTTGAATTTCTTGTACTCCACCAGCTGGCGCACCAGGTCCCAGCGCGGATCTTCCTCTTCCGCCTCCAGCTCCGGCCGCTCCTCCGCCGGCAGCAGCATGCGGCTCTTGATCATCATCAAGGTCGCCGCCATCACGAGGAATTCCCCGGCGACGTTCAGGTCCAGCATCTGCATCAGCTCGAGATACTGGACGTACTGCGTCGTGATCGTCTCGATCGGGATGTCGTGGATCTCCAGCTCGTCCTTCTTGATCAGGTAGAGCAGCAGGTCGAGCGGCCCCTCGAAGACCTCCAGCCGGACTTTGTAATCCTCTTGCGACATGCCTGACCCGTTCCTGAAATCCGGCGCGAACCGGCTATTCCAACCCAACCGCCCGCCGCGCCTTGCGCACGGTCTCGGCCGCCAGCTTCCGGGCCTTCGCCGCGCCCGCCTGCAGCACGTCCTCGACGTATTTCGGATTCGCCGCCAGTTCGGCGCGCTTGGCCCGCATCGGCGCGAAATGCGCCTCGAACAGGTCCGCCAGTTCCTTCTTGGCCGTGCCGTAGCCCAGCCCGCCGGCGCGGTAGCGCGCCGCCAGGTCGGCCTGCTGCTCCGGCGTCGCGAACAGCTTGAAGAGCTTGAACACGTTGCAGGTCTCCGGATCTTTCGGGTCCTCCAGCGCCTTGCTGTCGGTCACGATGGACATGAACCGCTTGCGGGTCGCCTTCGGATCGCCGAAAATCTCGATCGTGTTGCCGTAGCTCTTCGACATCTTCTGGCCGTCGAGCCCCGGCACCACCGCCACGTCGTCGGAAATCTGCGGCTCGGGAATCGTGAAGGTCTCGCCGAAGGCGTTGTTGAACTTGATCGCGACGTCGCGCGTGACCTCGACGTGCTGCTTCTGGTCCTTGCCGACGGGCACCACGTTCGCCTGCACGATCAGGATGTCCGCCGCCATCAGCACCGGATAGGCCAGCAGGCCGTGGTTCGGGGCGATGCCCTTGGCCAGCTTGTCCTTGTAGGAATGGCAGCGTTCCAGCAGCGCCAGCGGGGTCACGTTGGACAGCAGCCAGGCCAGCTCGTGCACCTCGGGCAGGTCGCTCTGCCGATAGAAGGCCGTGCGCTCCGGATCCAGCCCGCAGGCCAGGAAGTCCAGCGCCACGTCCCGGACGCCTTGCCGCAGCGCCGCCGCGTCGGAAACGCTCGTCAGCGCGTGGTAGTCGGCGATGAACAGGTACGCGTCGCCCTTCTCCTGCAACCGCAGGGCCGGCCGCATCATCCCGAAGTAATTCCCGACGTGCAGCTTGCCCGACGGCTGGATACCCGACAAAATTCTCATCTCGCTCTTCTCTTTCCGCAACAAAACGATCGGCGCATCCTACCGCCCGCCCTCCCCTGCGCAAAGCCCAAAAATGGGGGTGGGCGCAAGACGGATTTCGGGCTCTGAATCGTAGGGGCCGAGCTTGCTCGGACCGGGTTTGGAGAAATTTGGGAATAGCTGCGGTCTCAGCAAGCTGAG
>RZYG01000261.1 GCA_009930415.1 Spartobacteria bacterium
CGGTCGAAATCCAATGCCACGGCGGCTCGCAGGCCGCCCGGCGCATCCTCGACGCCCTCCTCGCCGCCGGCGCGCGCCAGGCCGACCCCGGCGAATTCACCAAACGCGCCTTTCTGAATGGAAAGATCGACCTGACTCAGGCCGAGGCCGTCCTCGACCTCATCCAGGCCCGTTCCGAACGGGCGGCGCGCCTCGCCACCGCCCAGCTCGAAGACGCCCTTGGCCGCCGGATCCGCGCGCTTTACGATGCCTTGCTCGCCGTTTCGGCCGACATCGAGGCCATGCTCGATTTTCCGGATGATGAACTGCCGCAATCGGTTCCGAACGAGATTCTCGACCGGCTGGCGGCCGTTTCCGGCGATATCCAGGCCCTGCTGGACACCTGGCACGAGGGCCATGTGCTGCGCGACGGGGCCCGGGTCGTCATCGCCGGCGCGCCCAACGTCGGCAAATCCACCCTGTTGAACCTCTTGGCCGGCCGCGACCGCGCCATCGTCTCCCCCCACCCCGGCACCACCCGCGACACCATCGAGGAAGCCGTCGTTCTCCATGGCTACCCGTTGCAACTCGTCGATACCGCGGGTTTGCGCGACGCCCCGTGCGAAATCGAGCAAGAAGGCATCCGCCGCACCCGCCGCGCCTTGGCGGAGGCCGATCTGTGCATTTGCCTCGTCGATGCCTCCCAAAAACTCTCCGCCGAGGAAAAATCCTTCCTGGCCGCCCACGATCCTCAAAAACTCCTCGTGCTGCTCAACAAAATCGATCTGGGACAGCAAATCCGGCCCGAAAACCTCCCCGGAATCGATTCCATGGCCGTTTCGCTCCAAAAATCGCCTCCGACGGCCGATATTTCGTCCAAAATCCTCCAAAAAGTCGTCCAAAAGCCCTCCGGAAGCGATCAGGAGCCCGTTGCGATCTCCGAGCGGCATCGAAATGCGCTTCTGATTGCCTTGGATGAGGTTAAATCGACCGAAAAACGACTCAAAACGGCCTCGGAAGCCGATTTTCTGCCTGCGGCGACCCATGCACGGGCCGCGTTGGACCCCATCGGCTTCATTTTCGGAAAAAACTGCACCGAAGACATGCTCGACCGTCTATTTTCAAGGTTTTGTGTAGGAAAATGAAATCGGTTTCAATTATGGTAGGGACGCCGCGCCGTCGGCGTCCGAAATGGCTCAGTCCGGTCGTCTCGGCGAGACGACCCTACCAAATTCCATATATTGTGATTATATTCACATAACATGCCTCCCCCACCCTCCCGATGAACTCCTACGACGTCTTGGTGATCGGCGCCGGCCATGCCGGCTGCGAGGCGGCGCTGGCCGCGGCGCGGCTGGGCGTCCGAACGGCCCTGGTCACGATGGATCCGGCGGCCGCGGCGCGGATGTCCTGCAATCCGTCCATCGGCGGCATCGCCAAATCGCACATGGTTTTCGAGCTCGACGCCCTCGGCGGCGAGATGGCTTTGAACACCGACTGCACCGGAATCCAGTTCCGGGTGCTCAATCGCCGCAAAGGCCCCGCCGTCCGCGCCAACCGCGTTCAATGCGACAAGCCGGCCTATTCCGCCCGCATGCACGCCGTCCTGCAGGCCCAGGCGAACCTGACGCTGATCGCCGACCAAATCGAGGCCGTGCAGGTCCAAAACAACCGGATTTCGGGCGTTTTTGGCCAAAAATCGGGCTTTTTGGCCGCGAAAGCCGTCGTGCTGACCGCCGGAACCTTCCTGCGCGGCAAAATCTACGTCGGCAAGACCGTCGTCAACGGCGGCCGCCTGAACGAGCCCTCCGAGGACCGCCTGAGCCTCCAGCTCCAGGATCTGGGCTTCCGGATGGAGCGCCTCAAGACCGGGACGCCGCCCAGGCTGCACAAGGACAGCATCGAAACCGACCGGATGCTGATCCAGCCCGGCGAAGAGCCGCCGCCGTTTTTCGGCTGGCGCTGCCGGTCCGCCGCCCGGATGTTCCACGTGGAACAATCCGGTCCCGGAGCCGGTCCGGCCGCCGGCCAACCTCCGAATGTTCCACGTGGAACATTTCCGCTACCGCCGTTCGCGCCCTGGGTCCCGGGGTCCAACCAGATCCCGTGCTGGCTGACCCATACGAATCCCCGGACCATCGAGATCATCCAGTCGCACCTAGCGGATTCGGCCCTCTACGGCGGCCTCATCGAGGGCACCGGCGTCCGCTACTGTCCGTCCATCGAGGACAAGGTCGTCAAGTTCGCGGCCCATTCGGACCACCACGTCTTCGTCGAGCCGGAGGGCAGGGGAGTGCCGGAAGTCTATCCCAACGGCACCTCGAACAGTCTGCCGCTCGAGGTGCAACTGGACCTGATCCATTCCATCCCCGGCCTCGAGCGCGCCGAGTTCCTGGCCCCCGGCTACGCCATCGAATACGACTTCTTCGATCCCACCCAATTGACCCACACCCTGGAAACCAAGCGGGTAGGGGGGCTCTATTTCGCCGGCCAGATCAACGGCACCACCGGGTACGAAGAGGCTGCCGCGCAAGGCTTCATGGCCGGCGCGAATGCCGCGTTGTATTTACTTGGTAGGGAACAGGTTATACTGAAGAGGCACGAGGCCTACATCGGCGTGCTGATCGACGACCTGGTGACGAAGGGCACGAACGAACCGTACCGGATGTTTACCTCGCGCGCGGAGCACCGCCTGTTGCTGCGGCAGGACAACGCGATCTTCCGGATGGCGCCGCACGCGGAACGGCTGGGCATCGTGCCGGCCGACCGCCTGCGCGAGGTGCGGGCCATGGAAGCCGCCATCGCCCAGGAGATCGACCATCTGAACCGCAGCCACTTCGAAGGCGCCTCCCTGGCGCAAATCCTGAAGCGGCCGGAGATGGATTATGCGACGATGCCCAAGCGGAAACCCGACCTGCCGCCCGAGGTGGTGGAACAGGTGGAGTTCGAACTGAAGTACGAAGGCTACGTCGCCCGCGAACGCCGCCACATCGAAAAGGCCGAACAGGTCGCCCGCCAGCGGATCCCCGCGGATTTCGATTACCACGTCCTCCGCGCCCTGCGCTACGAATCCCGCGAGAAACTCTCCGCCATCCGCCCGACCGACCTCGGCCAGGCCGCCCGCATCTCCGGCGTCACCCCCGCCGACATCGCCATCCTCTCCGTCTGGCTCAAGAAGTGCGGAAATTGAGCCTCTCGGACGCCTCGGAGAGGCATCCCTACCTTCGAGCCAAACAGCCGCCCGGCTCGACGCGCCGGGCTACAGAAGGGCATGGATCGGTTGTAGACCAGGGCG
>RZYG01000262.1 GCA_009930415.1 Spartobacteria bacterium
CTGGCAGCACGCCGACTTTCCCCTGACCGCCGCCGATGTCTGCACGGCCTACGCCCCCTGGACCTTCGACGCCTCGGTCTACGAGATATTCCCGGCCCTGACCGCGGGCGCGGCCCTGCACGTCCTGCCCGAGGATCTGCGTCTGGATGCGTCCGGCCTGCGCGACTATTTCCGGCGAAACCGGGTGTCCGTCTCCTTCCTGCCGCCCCAGGTCGGACATCAGGTGCTGGACGGCCATGATTTTCCGGATCTGCGCGTGGTCACCCTGGCCGGAGACAAACCGGGCCGCCTTGCCCCCCGGCCCTTCACCGTGCGCAACTGCTACGGCCCGACCGAATTCACGGTTTGCGCCACGAGCTGGCCCGTGACCGAGCACCGCGCGGCCCCGCCCATCGGCGCGCCCATCGCCAACGCCCGCTGCTCCATCCTGGGCCGTCACGGCCAGCTGCAACCTTTCGGCGCGGCCGGGGAACTCTGCCTGTCCGGCGTGCAGGTGGCGCGCGGCTACCTGAACCGGCCGGAACAGACCGGCGCGGCGTTTGTCGCCAATCCTTTCGTTTCCGATGGTCCCCACGCCCGCGTCTACCGCACCGGCGACCTGTGCCGGCTCATGCCGGACGGCAATCTGGAGTTCCTGGGCCGCATCGACGGACAGGTCAAACTGCGCGGGCAGCGCCTGGAACCGGGCGAGATCGAATCCGCCCTGCTGGCCCATCCCCTGGTGACCGCCGCCGTGGCCGTGCTGCATGCCGAAGGACAGGCCGCGTTGCTGGCCGCGTACGCGACGGTGCTGCCCGGCGTGCGGGAAAGCGAGCTGTCCGCCTGGCTGGCCGCCCGTCTGCCGCGCTGGATGCTGCCCCAGGCCATTGTGCTCCTCGACGCCATGCCGCTGACGGCCAATGGCAAGATCGACCGCGACGCCCTGCCCCGGCCTCTGGTCGCCGCTCGCGGGGACAGCGCGCCGCGCGGTCCCGAGGAAAAAGCCCTGGCCGCGGCTTGGCGCGACATTCTCGGCGTGGACTCTCCCGGCCTGGAGGACAATTTTCTCGCCCTGGGCGGGGATTCCATCAAGGCCATGCTCGTCGTCGCGCGCATGCGGGCCATGGGCTACGGACTGACCTCGCGCGACGTGCTGCACGGCGCGACCCTGGCCGCCACGGCCAGCCAACTGCGCCTGGCTCCAGTCGCGGAGGGCGCGGCGATGGTGTCGCCCGGACGGCGTCCGGCGGGCCGCGACGCAACGGCCCTCGCCGCGCGCTTCGGCCAGGGCATGGAGGCCGTTTACGGGTTGACGCCCATGCAGGAAGGTCTTCTCTACCACCACACCCTGGAGCCCGGCTCCCCCGCCTACGTCGAGCAGAGCCGGCTCGACCTGCGCGGTCCCCTCGACGCCGATGAGCTGGCCCGCCGCGTGACCCAGGCCGGACGCCGCCACGGCAGCTTGCGCACGGTTTTCGCGTGGAAGGGCCTGAGCCAGCCGTGGCAAATCGTCCTGGGCGAGGCGGCTCTCGTCCTTGAGCGCACCGACCTGACCGCCCTGCCCGCGCCCGAGCAGGACGAACGCATGCGCGCCCTGCTGGCGCGGGTCCGCGCGGACGGGTTGGACCTCGAACGCGGCCCCCTGCTCCGGCTGACGCTGTGCGCCCTCGGTCCGGACCACCACGCCCTGCTCGTCTCCTTCCACCACATCATTCTCGACGGCTGGAGCCTCGGCGTGCTGGCCGGCGAACTGTTCGGCGCGACCGTTCCCGCGCCCGCCCCGCCCTTCGCCCGCTATGTGGATTGGCTCCAAGGCCGGGACCAGGCAGCGCATCTCGCTTTTTGGGCCACCTATCTGGAAGGGGCGCGTTCCGCGAGCCTGCCCGGCCGCAAGGCAGCCTCGACCCGTGACGACAGGGATCTGCCGCTGCAGGTCGGCCCGGACCTGAGCGAGCGATTGAGCGCGCTGGCGATCCAGAGTGGCGTGACCGTCAACACCGTGCTCCAGGCCGCCTGGGCCGTGGCGCTGGGCCGGACGGTGAACGAGGATGACGTGATCTTTGGCGCGGTGTACTCGGGCCGCGACATCGACCTGCCCGACGCGGCGGCAACGGTCGGTCTGTTTGTCAACACCGTGCCCGTGCGCGTGCGCGTCAACCCGGAACGGACCGTGCGCCAGCTGCTGGCCGAGGTGCGCGACGGGTCGCGGGCGCTGGAGGCGCACGTCCATGTGCCCCTGACCGACATCCGGCGCCAGGCCGGCGCGGGCGGCGCCCTGGTCGAGCACCTCTTCGTCTTCGAAAACCTGCCGCCCCTGGAAACAGGCGGCGCGCTGGCCGTCGAGACGGCCGGGGGGTTCAATCAGACCACCTACGATCTGGCCCTGGTCCTGGACCATGGCCGGGAGCTGCGCGGACGCATCCAATACAACGCGGCCGCCCTGGACCCCTGGCTGGTGGAAGGCCTGGGACGCCATTTCGTGACCGTGCTGCGCCAGTTCGCCGACAACGCGGACATGCGGACCGCCACCGTGCGCCTGATCGAGCCTCGGGCCAACGTCGTCGCGCAACGCGTCCCGGCGCCGCGAACAACCGTGGTCGACCTGTTCCGGCGCAGCGCGACCCGCCACGCCGCCCGCACCGCGCTGGTAGACGGCGCGGCGCGGTGGACCTACGCCGAACTCGACGCCCGCTCCGAGGCCCTGGCCCATCGGCTGCGCGAACTGGGCGCCGGCCCGGAATCCGTGGTGGCCATGCTCCTGCCGCGTTCGGCCGCATGCGTGCTCGGACTGCTGGCCATTCTCAAGGCCGGCGCGGCCTATCTCGTCCTCGATCCGGGCTATCCGGACGAACGCCTGGCCGCGCTGCTGGCCGACGCCGCGCCCCGCGCCCTCATCGCCACCGCCGACCACGCCGCGCGCGTTCCCGGCTTCGACGGACCCGTCATCGACATCGCCGCGCCCCTGGACGCCGCGCCGGGCGTTCCGCCCAGCCCCGGTCCGCGCGATCTGGCCTATCTCGTCCATACCTCGGGCACCACCGGCCGGCCCAAGGGCGTCATGATCGAACACCGCAGCCTGGCCAACTTCTGCGCCTGGCACGTCGAACACTACCGGCTGACCCCCGAGGACCGCGCGGCCCATGTCTTCAGCTTCGCCTTCGACGCCTCGGCCTGGGGCATCTTTCCGCTTCTGGCCAGCGGCGGAGCCATCCATGTCCTGGACGACGCCACCCGCACGGACCCGCGCCTGATGCATGCCTATTTCGAGGATCACGCCATCACCCTGGCCAACAT
>RZYG01000263.1 GCA_009930415.1 Spartobacteria bacterium
TGGTTTTGTGGTGTTTTCCGTTGCCGGTGAATGCGGCCCCCCGCGTTGGGGCCGATCAGGTCATCGATTGCGACGCCAATGGGTATTATTACTGGGCCACGATCTGGGACTATACCCACGAGCAGCGCGAATCCGCCACGCCGGGCGCCGTCAACACCTATTATCGGCTCGGGTATCGCCTGTCGTCTTCCGGGGAAGTCCACATGGCCTATCTGTACAATTGGGCCACGGGACGCTATATCGAAGCCCAAGCGCTTCGGAATGTTCGGCTTTGAACAGTCTCTGGATTTCCATTGGCGCGTGGGCGAACCATCCCCGGTGAGCCGTTTTCTTGACGCAGGGGCGCATCTGCGATTCGGTGCAAGGCCCCCCCCGTCATGTTGAGCGCAGGCGCACCGCGCCGGAGTCGAAACATCTGGGCCTTGGCGCCAGCGAGGGGCCGTGACGAAGCCGAGATCCCTCGACAAACTCTGGATGACAGCCGCTTGCGTCCATGGCCTGTTCCCGTGCAGTTTGCGCAGAATCGCAGCTGCGCCCTTGACGCAGCCGTGGGCCGGAGGCGTTGGCTGTCGTGGTTTGGCTTGCCTTGGGGCGCGGGGGCTTGTAAAGACGAAATATGGCTAATCCATCCTCGTCTGCGTGTCGCATTCCCACTCTGGGGACCATTCTATCGGTTAGCGCTTTGCTCTCGGCCACGGTTCTGCTCTTCGTGCCGCTGCGGCTGTTCCTCGGCAACGTCTATGAATTCACCGTCACGTTTCCGCGGCTGTTGGGATACTTCGCGGCGCTGGGGGCGGCCGGCACGGCGGCGCTGGCGCTGCTGCTGCGGCTGGCGCCGCCTCGCGTCCGGCGCGCTCTGTGGCTGGCCATGTTCGCGCTCGGCGTTTTGGCTTGGCTGCAAAGCGCGCTGAATCCCGGCGATTTCGGCGTGCTGAACGGCTCCGCGATGGACTGGAGCAGTCCGGCCAACCGGCGGGCGTTCTGGCTCGAAGCCGTCCTGTGGCTGGGCGGGGCGGGCTTGATCTTCGGTCTGCGCCGGCGCCTGGCGCCCCACGTCGGCAAGATCTGCGCGATCCTGCTGGCGACCCAGTTCCTCGGCACTGCGCAACTCGCCTTCACCACGCTGTCTTCGGCCGCGACGCCGTGGTGGAACCAATACACTTTGGATGCGCGGAGCAAATTCTCGTTTTCGGGGGGCCGCAACGCCATCGTGCTGATCCTGGACACGTTCCAGACCACCCTGTTCCAGCAGTTGCGGGACGAAAACCCGGAACTGTTCGCGTGCTTCGACGGGTTCACGTTCTATTCCGACACCGTCGGCGGGTTTCCGGTCACGCAACCGTCCGTCCCCGTCATCCTGACCGGCACCTACTACGACAATTCGGTGCGGTTCGTGGACTACGTCAAGGAACGCTTCGACGGCCCGGCCTTGCCGACCGTCTTGAAGCGCGCGGGCTTCCGCTCCGAAACGTATCCCATGGTGCCGATCACCGTCTATCTCACGCCGGAAAGCGCCGACAACCTGAAGAAAAACCGGCTCCGGCCGGATTGGAACCGGGATCGCGACCTTCTGGCTCGCCTGCTGGATGTCGCCTGGTTCCAGGCGGTCCCGCAGCCGCTCAAGAAGCGGATTTTCGCCGACAACCACTGGTTCCTGCAAAGCCGCCTGCACCGCGAAAAGAAAGCCGGCGCGCCGGTCAAGCGACGGAACAAGGACGTGGCATTCATCGAGGATATGGAAGAACAGGGGTGCGTCCAGTCGGGGCCTCCGGCGTTCAAATTTTACCATTTGAACGGAATCCACGCCCCATTGAACCTCAACGAAAACCTCGAAGCGGAAGACATGCCCGAAAAGCGCGGCAGCTATCGCCGCCAAGCGATCGCGATGCTGAAGATCACCGCGCGCTTCTTGGCCAAGCTGAAAGCCATCGGGGCCTACGACAACGCCGTGATCGTGATCGCCGCCGACCACGGCTTTGGACCAATCGGCATCTATGATCCTGCCCGTGGTCAACGGCCGGATGACAAGTTTTACGATAACAATCTATTCATGGGCGGCGCCTTGGCGCTGCTGCTGGTGAAGCCTGCCGGCGCCCGCGGCGAACTGAAGACGTCCGATCTACAAGCCACGCTGGCGGATATTCCCGCGACCGTGTGCGCGGAACTGGGCGTGGAGCACCCGTTTGACGGTTGGGTGCTCACGCAGACCGCGCAGACCGAGGCTCCGCGGCGCCGCCTCTGGCACAACTTTTCTTGGAGTTGGCTGTCCGGAAACGACTATCTGCCGCCGCTCACCGAGTACTGGATCGAAGGTCCCGGCCGCCACGAGGAATCCTGGCAGCCGTCCGGAACGGTCTTTGGGCCCGGCCGAGCCTTGCGAAACAGGCCCGTTCCCGTCGCTCCCGGCACCATCCTGTCCGGCCCCCAGATGGCCCCCTATCTAGAGTTGAATTGGGGAGAGTTTGGCTATGGCATCGTATGGTCTACCCATTCCTACGCCAGCTTGCGCATTCCCCTCCGCACTACGTCGAGCGACCTACAGGTGGTTTTCACCTGGATGCCTTTTCTGGTTCCAAATCTGCTTGATGCGCAGGAGGTTTCTGTCTATGTCAACGGCAAACACTATCAGGACATGCGCCTGACGCAGGCGGAATACACAGAATGCCGCATAGACGTACCGCAGGAGTTGGCGGCCGGTTTCGAACTTCAGATCGCTTTCCGGATTCCGACCGCAGCCAGCCCGGCGACGCTGGGGGTCGGCGCCGACCTAAGGCCGCTGGGCGTGGCCCTGAAAAGTCTGGCGATCGAGGAAAAATAGCCGGCGATAAGCGCTGTGGTCAATAGCGCCCGCGTGGAAAAATATGCCTTGCCAATTGGCGAATTCGATACAAAACTAAACCCAAAGCTAAAGCAAACAAGAAAGACAAGAAAGCAGCGAAACCTCATGATTCCAAAATGCAGCGTCATCGTTCATGCTCGTGAATTGAGCGTTCTCCTCTTGTTTGCTCTGCCTGTCTCTTTGCGGGCTCAGTTCAACTACACCACAAATTCTCCCGACACAAGCACCATTACCATCACCGGTTACACGGGTCCCGACGGCGAGGTTGCGATTCCTTTCTCAATTGAGGGCAAGACCGTCACCCGCATCGGAAATCAAGCGTTCTACAATCGCGCCGGCCTGACGGCCATCACGATTCCCGACAGCGTCACCAATCTCGGCAGCGGCGCATTCAGCGGGTGCCGGGGCTTGCGGAGCTTTTCCTTCGGCAACG
>RZYG01000050.1 GCA_009930415.1 Spartobacteria bacterium
CTTCGACAGATCGTCGAGCGCGGAGACGTCGGCGCCGTGGAGCGCGGCCATTTCCTTGAACTTCGCGAAGGCGGCGCCGGAGGCGATGATCTTCTTCAGGATGCCGACGGCCTCTTCCGTCGTGGCGGCCTTTTTGCCTAGCACGAGCATCTCGGCGGTGAGGGCCATCGTGATGTTCATGAGGTCCTCGTCCGCGTACTGGCCTTGCAGGCATTCCATGGATTCGATGATTTCCAGCGCGTTGCCGGCGGTGCGGCCCAGCGGCTGGTTCATGTCCGTCAGGAGCGCGACCATGCCCTTGTTCATGGCCTTGCCGACGCGGACCATGGACTGGGCGAGGGCGGTGGCGTCTTCGATCGTGCGCATGAAGGCACCGGTGCCCCATTTGACGTCGAGCACGAGCGAATCGATGCCTTCGGCCATCTTCTTGCACATGATCGAGGCCGTGATCAGCGGGATCGAGGCCACGGTGCCGGTGACGTCGCGCAGGGCGTAGAGCTTCTTGTCGGCGGGGGCGATCTCGCCGGTCTGGCCGATCATCGAGAACCCGCACTTGTGGATGGTCTCGATGAACAGCTTTTCGGAGAGGTTGACGTTGAAGCCGGGGATGGATTCCAGCTTGTCGAGGGTGCCGCCGGTGATGCCCAGCCCGCGACCCGAGATCATCGGGACGGCGAGGCCGGCGCAGGCGGCGAGCGGGGCGAGGATGAGCGAGACCTTGTCGCCGATGCCGCCGGTGGAGTGCTTGTCCACCTTGGGGAGCGTGATGGACGAGGTGTCCACCATCGCGCCCGAGTGCATCATGACGTCGGTCAGGACGGCGGTTTCCTCGGGCGTCATGCCCTTGAGGAAGATCGCCATGGCCATGGCCGACATCTGGTAGTCGGGGATCGTGCCCTGCGTGTAGCCGTTGATGAAGAAGCGGATTTCCTCGGCGGTCAGGACGTGGCCGTCGCGTTTCTTTTCAATAATCCATTGGGGAACCATTTGAACTCCTTAAAAACTCAATGTCCAATATCCAATATTCAATATCCAATGTTCAAGTGAACAGCCATAGGTAGGGACGCCGCGCCGCGGCGTCCGAAACCGAACAGCCCGTCATCACACGAATGAGGCGCCGCGCGGGATGGCGGGGATGTTGAAGAACTTGGCCAGCGACTGGGCGATGTCGTAGAAGCCGCGGCGGATGCCGAGGCTTTCGGCGGGCTCGCCGGGGCGGTAGACCAGCAGGGGCACGTATTCGCGCGTGTGGTCGGTGCCCTTGAACGTCGGGTCGTTGCCGTGGTCGGCGGTGAGGATGAGCATGTCGCCTTCCTGCACCAGCGGGAGGTACTTCGCCAGCCACTGGTCGGTCAGCTCGAGGCTCTTCGCGTAGCCCTTGGCGTCGCGGCGGTGCCCGTAGACCATGTCGTAGTCGATGAAGTTCGCGACGATGAGGCCGTCGTCTTTTTCCTTCGTCCATTTCTCGACGAGCGCCTGGGAGTCGGCGTTGTTGCCGGTGTGGACGGATTCGGTGATGCCGCGGTGGCAATAGATGTCCTCGATTTTGCCGACGGCGTAGACGGGGATCTTCTTCTCGACGAGGCGCTCGAGGATGGTGGGCTCGCTGGGCAGATAGGCGAAGTCCTTGCGGTTCTCGGTGCGCTTGAAGGCGCCGGGTTTTCCGACGAACGGGCGGGCGATGACGCGGCCGACGCGCAGGGGGTCGCAGAGGCGGCGGGCGATCTCGCAGTAGCGGTACAGCTCGGGGACGGGGACGACTTCCTCGTGGGCGGCGATCTGGAAGACGCTGTCGGCGGAGGTGTAGCAGATCAGCGCGCCGGTCTTCAGGTGCTCTGCGCCCAGTTCGTCGATGATGGCGGTGCCGCTGGCGGCCTTGTTGCCGATGAGCTTGCGGCCGGTTCCCTTTTCGAACGCCGCGATCAGGTCGGGCGGGAAGGAATTCGCGGGGGGGAAGCCGTAGAAGCCGGGATCCACTTCGAGACCGGCGATTTCCCAATGGCCGGTGATGGTGTCCTTGCCGTCGGACATTTCGCGCATGGCGCCGTAGGACGCGATCGGCTTCGCCTCGGGCGGGACGCCTTCTATTTTTTCGGTGGGGCGGTGGTGGAGGAGGGCGGGGACGTTGCCGAGACCCATTTTCTGCATCGTGGGAAGCTGGACTCCACCGGCGGCGGCCGCGAGGTGCGCGAGGGTCGAAGCGCCGGCATCGCCGTATTCGGCCGCGTCGGGGGCCGCGCCGATGCCCACGGAATCCAGGATGATCAGGATGGCTTTCATTGTCGGCCTTCTTTCTAGTGCCGCGCGGGGCGCGGCGGGGGTTTGAGGAACTCAATATTCAATATTCAACATTCAATGTCCAATGATCGAGTGAGCTGCGCCTTTCCAAATGCGTTGAAGATTGAATATTGACGATTGAATATTGAATCTTCATTGGACTGAAAAACCCCGTTTTCACGGGGTTTTCGCTTGGTCGATGGAATCCACGATGCCCACAATCACACTGCGGATCGGCCCGTCCTTCGATTCGAGCACCTGCCGCGCTCCGTTGCCTTCGTCGAGAATCAAAACCGTTTCGCCGGGCCCGGCGCCCGCGCGATCCACCGCCACGAGATAGCCGGAACCGGTCTTGCCGTCCATTTCAATCTTTTCCACCACCAGCATCTTCTTCCCGTCGTAGAACGGGTGGTTGATGGTGGAGTGGAGGTTGCCGATGACCTTGCCGAGGATCATGTCGGGCCGCCTTTCCAGTTCGGCGCTTCGACGCCGTCGACGATGCCCACGATGGCGTGGTCCACGGGGACGAACCACGGTTCCAGGGTCATGGCGGCTTCGCGGCCGCCTTCGTAGTAGACCCGTTCGCCGGGGCCGGCCATGCGCGTGCCGTCGGCGCAGACCACGGGCGCGCCCTTTTCGGCGCCGTCCTTGGCCAGCGGCTGGACCAGCAGCATGGGCACCCCTTGCAGGCCTTCGTAGACCTGCGTGGAGACCACGGTTCCGATGACTTTTCCGAGCAGCATGGCGGCTTCCTTGTCGGTTAGGACGCGGTTTCTCCTTCGAGGGCGAGGGGCTGGGCGTGATCGAAGCGGGTGGAGACGGAGACCTGCTTGAGCAGGGCGTCGTGGGGCGAGGTGAGAATCCGGTACTGGGCGGGAATGCCGCGGGTTTCCAGCGCGGCGAGGGCGATTTCCTGCGCGGCCTCGACGTCGGTGAGGTCGCCTTGCAGGATCGCGAGGCCGCGGCCGTCCATGCGCGGGTCGCCGGCGCGGAATTCGAGCAGTTCGACGGGCACGCCCTTCATGGCGCGCTCGATCGCCTGCACGTTGCAGGAGACGGTCGGCGTTTCGAACACCAGCAGGGGGCCTTCGCCCATCTTGCGGACGTTGCCGAGGATGGCGTCGTAGAGCGCGGGATGGATGTCCGGCAGGAACACGTCGTCGGCCACCTGCAGGCCGCCGTGGAAGAGCGCCTCCGCGTGGGCTTCGGCCACGGACGCCGTGGTGCCCGCCAGCAGGATGAGAAACCGGCCCGCCCCGATGGTGCCGGTGCGGATCATCGAGATGGGCGACTTCTTCAGCAGCGCGTCGGCGGCGAAGAGGCCGACGGGCACGCTGTTGAATTCGATGGAGGCGAAGGCGGGGAAGGATTTCATCAAACGATCCGGAAGTGGTCGATCAACGCGCAGCGGCGCCACCGGGAGAAGCTGCGCGGGGTGGTGAGGCCTTCGCCCGTGGGCGAGGCGATGGTGAAAGAGGTGTAGCCTTCGCCGCCGAAGCCGAGGCCGGCCTGGGAGCGGCCGTTCTTGACGAAGATGGAGCAGTTGCACTGCCGGGCCATCTTGGAGAGCTTGTCGATGTTGCGCGAGTGCATCAGGGCGGTGTGGTAGTTGAAGCCTTCCATCTGCAGGGCGATATCGATCGCGTAGTCCACGTTCGGCACGCGGGTGACGGGCATGACGGGCATCATCTGCTCCGTCCAGAGCAGGGGGTGGTCCTCGGGCACTTCGACGATCGCGAGGCGCGTGGAGGCGGGGGCGGAAATGCCCATCTGGGCAAGAATCTTGTCCGCGTTCTGGCCGATGCACTTGCGGTTGATCTCGGCGTGGCCGCGCGGGCCGGCCATCTTGGAGAAGATGACCTGTTCCATGGCGGGGATCTTGGATTTGTCGATCAGCACCGCGTTGTTGCGCAGCATGGCCTGGATGAGCTTGTCGGCCACGGACGCGACGACGACGGTTTCTTTTTCCTCGACGCAGATCATGTTGTTGTCGAAGGACGCGCCCAGGACGATGTCCGAGGCCGCCTTTTCGACGTCGGCCGTTTCATCCACCACGACGGGGGGATTGCCGGGGCCGGCGCAGATGGCGCGCTTGCCGCTGGACATGGCCGCCTTGACCACGGCGCCGCCGCCGGTGACGACGATGACGCGGATGTTCGGGTGTTTCATCAGCTGGCCGGCGGATTCGATGGTCGGTTCCGCCACGCATACGGCGGTATTGGGCGGCCCGCCCGCGGCGATAATGGCTTTGTTCAGCAAAGCGATGGTCTGGATGGAACACTGCTTGGCGGAGGGATGGACGTTGAAGACGACGACGTTGCCGGCGGCCAGCATGCCGATGGCGTTGCAGATGATGGTGGAGGTGGGATTGGTCGTCGGGGTGATGGCGCCGAGGATGCCGTAGGGGGCGGGCTCCATGAGGGTCAGGCCGTGGTCGCCGGTCCAGGCGGTCGGCTGCAGGTCCTCGGTGCCGGGGGTCTTCTCGATGACGAGCTGGTTCTTGAGGATCTTGTCCTCGAAGCGGCCGTAGCCGGTTTCGTCGTAGGCCGCCTTGGCGAGGGCCGTGGCGTTTTCGCGCATGACGGCGCGGATGTTTTCGATGATCTGCGCGCGCTTGGAAAGGGACAGGCCGGAGAAAACGGGGAACGCGGCCTTGGCGGCGGCGGTGGCTTCATCGACGGTTTTGAAGACGCCCAGCGTGCCTTCCGCGAACGAGGGGCTGGCGGCCGGGGCAGCGGCCGGAGCGGCGGCGGGCGCCGGGGCGGCGGACCCGTGCAGATCGCCGGCGATGCGCCGGGCGATGGCTTCGATGTCTTGATCGGTCAATTTCATGGCTGCTCCCGCGAATGGAAGGGTTGGGTTTGCGGACGGCTCGGAGAGCCGTCCCTACCTCAAATCATTTGACGTACTTCGTTTCGCCGTCGACTTCCCAGGTATCGACGATGGCCATGATGACGTTGTCGACGGGCTTGTTCTGGGTCATCGTGGTCTGGCGGGCGGACGAACCGGCCGCGGTCAGGACCATTTCGCCGGGCCCGGCGCCCATGGCATCGGCGGCGACGACGAAGCCGGAGGTGTCCTTGCCGTCGGGATCCACGAGCCGGACGAGGAGGAAGCGAATCCCGTCGAGGACGGGTTCCTTGCGGGTGGAAACGACGGTGCCGACGACTTTGCCGAGATTCATGCTGCCTCCGGAATAACGAGATCGGGAAAAAGGGGTGGGCGGACGCCGCCGGCGGGAGCCGGCGGCGATCCGCCGCGGGAGAGCGCCCTACTTGGCGCCCTTGGCGGGCGCGCGGCCCAGCGGGAGCGCCGCATCCACGTTGGCGTGGGGGCGGGCGATCACGTGGACGGCGACCACTTCGCCGACGCGGCCGGCCGCGATCTGCCCGGCGTCGCAGGCGGCTTTGACGGCGGCGACGTCGCCGCGGACGATGACGGAGGTAAAGCCCCCGCCCGTCTTCTCGTAGCTGACCAGTTCGACCTTGGCGGCCTTGACCATCGCATCCGCCGCTTCCACCGTGGCGGGGAAGGAACGGGTTTCAATCATACCCAATGCATCTGCCATTTTCGTACCTCTTGTTGTTGGTTTTTCTTTTTAAACTCAGTGTTTGGCCCCGGCGCCCTCTTCGCGGCCGGTCACGGCATCGATCGCGGCTTCGGCGGCGCGGGAGGCGACGGCGATGTCGCGCTCTTCGCCGCCCAGCCAGATGCGGCCGAAGGACCCGAACGTGATGACTTCCAGGATGTTGATGTCGGCGGCCTTTTCGGCTTCGTTCGCGGCGAGCGCGGCGTAGCCGGCGGGGGCGACTTCCATGATGAAGAGCGACTGTCCGCGCGTGATCAGGTTGCCGTGGCGCATGCGGTTGATCAGCATCGTCTGGTGGTCGTCCACGTTGCGGATGACCTGGGACGAATAGACCTTCGGCTTGATGCGGTTGTGCTCGTCCAGATCGAGGTCCTTCAGGATGGCGGCGCCGGCCTGGCGCACGTCCGCCTGGGAATCCGAGTGGACTTCGAGCATGCCGTAGAGGCGCTCGACGATCTGCATGCCGGGGCGCACGCGCGTGGACTTGAGGGCCACGTCGGTGACCTGGTTGATCGCGATGCCCGGGGAAATTTCCACGAACAGGGCGGCCTGGCCTTCCACCGGCAGGTACCCGCGCGCCACGGTCGCCAGGAACGACGCGAACTGCGGCTGCAGGCTGTCGATGAATACGTAGGTTCTGAGGTCTGCCATGGGAGCTCCTTTACTTTCCGCCGCAGGCGGCCGCGGCTTCTTCCATCATTTTCACACTGTTGGACGACCCGACGCGGGTCGCTCCGTTGCGGATCATCAGCATGGCGTCCGCGTAGGTGCGCACGCCGCCGGAAGCCTTCACGCCGAGGCGCTTGGGCGCGACCGTGCGGGCCATCAGCGCGATGTCCTCGGCCGTGGCGCCGCCCTTGTTGAAGCCCGTGGAGGTCTTCACGTAGTCCGCGCGCGCCTTCATGGAGGCTTCGCAGGCCTTGGCGATCTCGTCCTTGGTCAACAGGCAGGTCTCGAGAATGACCTTGAGCAGGGCGTTGCCGTCCTTGCAGGCCTCCGAGACCGCGCGGATGTCCTTCGTCACCGCGTCCCAGTCGCCGGACTTGACGAGGCCGACGTTGATGACCATGTCGATTTCCTTGGCGCCTTCGCGGATCGCGCGGCGGGCTTCCAGGGCCTTGATTTCCGGCGCCGCGGCGCCCAGCGGGAAGCCGACGACGGCGCAGACCTTCACGGACGAACCGCGGAGGATCTGGGCGGCGACGCGGACCCACGAGGAGTTGACGCAGCAACTGAAGAAATTGTGCTTGAGGGCTTCCTCGCACAGCTTTTTCACGTCGGCCTGCGTGGCCTCGGGTTTGAGGATGGTGTGGTCGATCATGCGGGCCAGCTGGGCGGGGGGCAGGTTGCCGTCGGCCGCGCCGGCCGCGGCGCCGCCGCCGACGATCTGTTTCACGCGCTCGGCGATGCGCGCGACGTCTTGGGGGCTTAGTTCCAATTTCATCTCCTTCATGGCGGCCATGACGGGGGTCCCCGCCCGGGCGCTTTCGAGGTCCTGGATCATTTTGACGCGCCGAAGGTGCCTCTCTTCGGTGCAATCGGTGGCGAGGAAGACATCCGCGATGGCTTTCGCCTTTTCGAAATCGATCTGGCCCGACCCGAGGGTCAGGACGTTGGCCCCGTTGTGCTGGCGGGAATTCTTGGCCAGCGCTTCGGTGGTGCACGCCGCCGCCCGCACGCCGGGGATCTTGTTGGCCGCCATGGCCGAACCGATGCCCGCGCCGTCGACCACGATGCCGAGGTCGCAACGCCCCGCCGCCACGGCCCGCGCCACGGCGGCGGCGAAGACCGGGTAGTCCACGGCCTCCTTGGAGTGCGTCCCGACGTCGGTGACGTTGTGGCCTTGGCTCTTGAGCCAGCCGGCCAGTTGTTCTTTCAAATCATATCCGCCGTGGTCCGAGCCCACGGCGATTCTGCAGCGGCGATTCGACATACGGGGGGTATGTTTATCTCATGGCGGGACAAGGGCAAGCCTTATCTGCCCCAAACGCGAAAAAGCGTTAAACCGTTTTCATAAAACCTAAAATATGGACCGACGTGTGGCCAGAGCTTGCCCCGCGCAGCCTTGGCAGAGGGGAAGACAGAAATCCTGCGGCTGTTTGGAGCCGGCACGACCTCGTGCCGGTCTGGTATCGACGCGGGCGATGATTGGACGGGCGGGGGCGGAATATCCAATACCCAATGACCAATATCCAAAGTCCAAAGGGTGTTTCCGGCTTGTCGAGGGGCGGGGGGATGGGCATCCTGTACCGCCATGGTTTTCAGTTCGCTCACCTTCTTGTTCCTGTTCCTGCCGGTGCTGCTGGCGGCCTATTATGCCTGTCCAAACCGCGGACGGAACGCGGTGGCGTTGGCGGCGAGCCTCTTTTTCTATGCTTGGGGCGCGCCGCGGTTCGTGCTGGTGCTCATCGCGTCGGGGCTCGTGGATTACGTCCTGAGCCGTCATCTGCCGGCCGGGAGGTTGTCGGATGGCCGCCGCAAGGGCCTGCTGGCGCTGGCGACGGCGCTGAATATCGGGCTCTTGCTCTATTTCAAGTACGCGAATTTCTTCGTGGACAACCTGAATGCCTGGCTGGGGCGGCTCGGAGCCGAACCGCTGGCCTGGGCGGCGGTGGCGCTGCCGATCGGGATTTCGTTCTTCACGTTCCAGAAGGTGAGCTATCTGGTGGACGTCTACCGCGGCACGGCCCGGCCGGCGCGCAACGCGGGGGACTACCTGCTCTACGTGGCGCTGTTTCCCCAGCTCATCGCGGGCCCGATCGTGCGCTACCACGACGTGGCCATGCAGTTGATCGCGCGCGAGCACACGCGCGCGCGGTTCTTCACCGGCATCCTGCGGTTCAGCCAGGGGCTCGGCAAGAAAGTGCTGGTGGCGAATACGATGGCGGAAGTGGCCGACGCCGCGTTCGGCGCCGCGCCCGGATCGCTTTCGTGCGGCTGGGCGTGGCTGGGCGCCGTGGCCTATGCGTTCCAGATCTATTTCGATTTCAGCGGCTATTCGGACATGGCCATCGGGCTGGGGCGGATGCTGGGCATCGAGTTCCTCGAGAACTTCAACCGGCCGTACGTGTCGCGCACGATCACGGAATTCTGGCGGCGGTGGCACATCTCGCTGTCGAACTGGATGCGGGAATACCTGTACATCCCGCTGGGCGGCAACCGGCACGGGACGGCGCGGACCTATTTCAACCTGTGGCTGGTGTTCCTGGTGTCCGGGTTCTGGCACGGGGCGGCCTGGAACTTCGTGGCGTGGGGCGCGTTCCACGGCTTCTTCCTGTGCCTCGACAAGGCGTTCAAGAACGTGCGGATCATGCGAGCCCCGGCCTGGGTGGGCTTGCCGATCACGTTCGTGCTGGTGCTGTTCAGCTGGGTGCTGTTCCGCGCGGAAACGCTGGCGCACGCCATGGCCTACGCGGGGCGCATGCTGGACCTCTTCGGCGCGTCGCCGGACGCGGCCGCGGCCATCGAGTTCGGCCGGCGGCACGTGGCGACGCTGGTCGCGGCGGTCGTGCTGTGCTTCGGGCCGGCGCTGAAGCCGCATCCGTTCGACTTCATGCGCCTGGAGCCGGCGCGCGCCACGGTCGGCCAGACGGCGGGACGGTTCGCCGTGGCCATGGTCCTGCTGGTCTGGTCGGCGGCGACGCTGGCCACAAGCAGCTTCAACCCTTTCATCTACTTCCGGTTCTGACGCGATGAAGAATTTCCTCCTCGGCGCCGCGATCCTGTTCTGCCTCTTCCTGGCCCTGCCGCTGGTGCAGATGGCCACGGGCTGGCCGCCGGACGCTCCGCTGGCGGGGGTGGAAACGACCGCGACCGGGCCCGCGGTCGGCGCGCGGGCATGGTGGAACGGGTCGATGCAGACGGACTTCGATGCCTGGCTGGCCCAGCGGATCGGGCTGCGGGGCGCGCTGGTGCGCACGGCCAACCAGATCCGGTTCACCCTGTTCGGCGAGCTGCCGAAGCGCAGCGGCACGCAGGTGCTGCTGGGTCGCGAAGGCATGCTGTTCGAAAAGGTCTACGTCGATGCCTACAACCGTTCGGGCCAGCGGCCGGGGTCCGAACTGCGCCACGTCAGCGCATCCACCAAGCGCCTGCAGGACCGGCTGGCGCGGGACGGCATCGCGTTCCTGCTGGTGATCGCGCCGAGCAAGGCGGAAATCTATCCGGAATTCCTGCCGCCGGAGGCCGACGTGGCCGGCCGTCCCGCGCGCCGCAGCAACTACGAGAATTTCATCGAGCATCTGCGGCGCGACGGCGTGAACGTGGTGGATGGCCACGCGCTGTTCCAGGAATGGAAGCGGGAACCCGGCGCGCCGCGGCTGTTCGCCGACGGCGGAACGCATTGGAACGAATACGGCGCGGCGCGCATCGTGGCGGAAATCACCCGGCGCCTGCGCGACCTGACGGGCCAGGATCTGCCGACGGTCGAAATCGTCGGAGCCGTTACCAACCGGACGATCGTGGGCGAAGACAACGACCTCGGCGAACTCGCGAACCTGTGGTCGGCCCGGCCGCTGGCGGGTCCCCAGGTGCACCCCGTGACGGAAGTCCAGCCGGGCACCCACGTGCCCGACTTGCTGTTCGTCGGCGACAGCTTCGTGTTCACGCTGACGAATTTCATGGACCGGCACGGGCTCTACCGCAAGCGCAACACGTACTACTACTACAACCGGGAATACTTCTGGCCCGAGGCGCCGAACGCGCCGCTGGACAAGCGGCAGCTCGACCTGCTGGCGGAACTGCAAGGCCGCGACGCGGTCGTGATCGAGGTGGGGGAATACTGGCTGCCGCGCGTGGGCTTCGGATTCGTGCGCGACCTGCTCAAGACCTACGACCGCTACGACGCCGCGCGGGCGGCGACCGCGGCGCCCTAGCGCGCGCGGGCGGCTTCGATCAGCTTGCGGGCGTTTTCGCCTTGGAACTGGCCGCTGAGGCAGCGGACGCTGCCGCCGAGATCGGCAACCGGACGGGCATCCACCGGAACGATTTCGCGGTCGCTGCGGGCGCGCAGGAGTTCCAAGGCGGCGGCGTCTTCGGGGATGCCGAACGTGGGCAGGTAGACGTGGCGCGCGGTGACCACGGCGTTCACGTAGAGGCCGTGGGCGGAGCCGAACGCGGCGTCGACGGCCGGCGGCCCGCCGGCGGGGAATTCGATTTCGACGATTTCGACGTCCGGAAACGCGGCGCGCAGCTCGCCGAGCACGGCGGACCGAAAGGGTTCGTCGTGGCGGGTCGCCGCGAGCACGTTTTTCGCGATGAACGCCACCATGCCGTCGGCATGGCCCAGCCGGTCTTCGGGATCGGCCGGCAGGATGGCCACGGAGTCCACGCCGAGAGCTTCGCGCAAGACGGCGACGGCCTGGGGCTTGTCGAGGCCGTTGTCCGCCAGGAACCGGTCGGTGACGATGGCGCGGGCGTCGCCGTCGTCGACGAGGTTGCCGCCGTCGAGGACGTAGGGGCTGCGGCGGAATTCCAGGCCGGTGGATTTGGCATAGCGGGTGAATCCCGCCTGCACCCAGTCGGCCTCGAGCTGCTTCCCGGCCTGGGCGGCGGCCGAGTAGCGGAACAGCACGGGGCGGGCGGGCAAGACGGGCGTGAAATCGCGCATCCAGACGTCGCGCATGGGGCCGACGAGCAGCACGTCGTCGGGCAGTTCGCCGGCCAGTTCGGCCAAGGTCGGGCGGTCGCACAGGACGACGACGTTGTCGCGGCCGAGGATGCTTTTGGCGTAGGCGATCTGGAAGTCCAGGACGTCGCGGCGGCGGGCGCGGTAGTAGGCGTCGGTGGCGTTGGGCGCGGCCAGCACGATCAGGGCGCGGCCGGGGTCGTGTTCGTCGTTGCTGGGCGGAGACGGCTCCGCCCCGCTGGCGGCCGTCGCGGCCAGCAAACCGGCGAGCAGCGCGTGGAGCACCCGCCGCATGGCCTAGGGCGCGGTCAGCAGGGATTGCTTGAGGGATTCCTGGGCAGGCACATCGCCGAGCCAGATGGCGAACAGGGCTTTCTTCAGGTCGAGACCGGGGATGGATCCCAGAAGCGTTTCGGTGCCGTCGGCCTTGCGGTAGGTCGTGGCGAGCGCGCCATCGGCGTAGCGCATGAGAACGAAGTCGCCCTTCTTGAATTCGGTCTGGGCGAACTGGGTCAGGAACGCGTGCTTCCGGGGAGACGCGTAGCCGGACTGGGCGGCCTTCTCGAACCCGCCCGTGGTGGTTTCGACGAAGCGCTGGCGGGTGATCAGCCGGCTCTGGATTTCCAGGAGGAATTCCATGGGCTGGTCGGCTTCGATGAGGGTTTTGGCATCGGCGGTTTTCAGGGATTCCGGCACGGAGAGGGTCAGTTCGTAGAGCGCGCCGAGGATGGGCTTGGTGCGGACGCCGCGGCCGCGGACGACTTCGCTCTCCGAGGCGGCGGCCGACAGGGCGCAGGCGAGGAACACGAGGGGCAGGACGCGGCGCAGGTTCGTCTTCATGGATTCTCCGTTTCCTTGAGCTGGTTCGCGAGCGCGGCCACCGAGGCCTTGGCGTCTCCGAACAACATCCGCGCATTGTCCTTGAAAAAGAGCGGATTATCAATCCCCGCGAAGCCCGACGCCATGCTTCTTTTCAGGACGATGCAGGCCTTGGCTTCGTCGGCATGGATGATGGGCATGCCGTAGATGGGGCTGGCGGGGTCCTCGCGGGCGGCGGGATTGACGACATCGTTGGCGCCGATGACGAGGACGACGTCGACGGCGGACATGAGCGGATTGACGTCGCCCGGCTCGACGAGCTTTTCGTAGGGGACGTTGGCTTCGGCCAGCAGGACGTTCATGTGGCCGGGCATGCGGCCGGCGACCGGATGGATGGCGTAGGCGACGTCGCCGCCGCGGGCCTCGAGCAGGTCGCCCAGTTCGCGGACGACGTGCTGGGCTTGGGCGACGGCCATGCCGTAGCCGGGAACGATGACCACGGAACGGGCGGCCTCCAGCAGGTAGTAGGCGTCTTCGGCGGTAATGGGCTGGACGTCGCGCCGGGGTGCGCCGGCCGCGCCGGCCGCCGGCGCCGCGCCGAAGCCGCTGAACAGCACGTTGCCGAGCGAGCGGTTCATGGCCTTGCACATGATCTGGGTCAGAATGAGCCCGCTGGCGCCCACGAGGCAGCCGGCGACCACGAGGACGGTGTTCTGGATGATGAAGCCGGCGGCGCAGGCGGCCAGGCCGGAGTAGCTGTTCAAAAGCGAGATGACGACGGGCATGTCGGCGCCGCCGATGGGAATGACCGCCAGCACGCCGAGCGCGAAGGCGAGGGCGGCGGCGACGAGGAAGAGCCCGTAGGTGCTCTCCGGCGCGGCGCCGCCGATGGCCAGCAAGACCAGCGCCGCCGCGAGCAACGCGGCGTTGAGGGCCTTTTGGCCCCGGAAGAGCAGCGGCCGGCCGGGGATTATTTCCGCCAGTTTGGCATAGGCGACGATGCTGCCGGTGAAGGTGACGCCCCCGATGAGGGCCGCCAGATAGATGGAGACCGCGGTGAACGGCGGAAGGGCCAGTTGTTCGACGCGCAGGGCGCGGTGATATTCCGCCCAGCCGACGAGCAGGCTGGCGAGTCCGCCGAATCCGTTGAACAGGGCCACCATTTGCGGCATGGCGGTCATGTGGACGCGCCGCGCGGCGACCGCGCCCAGCGCGCCGCCGAGCGCAAGGCCCGCAAACAGCAGCGGGTAGGATACGACGCCCGAGACGCCCAGCGTGGCCGCGATCGCGATCAGCATGCCCGCGGCGGACACCGCGTTGCCCCGGCGCGCCGTGCGGGCGGCCCCCAGCATTTTCAGGCCGAAAATGAACAGCACCGCCGCGGCGATGTAGGCGAATTCCACGAAAGCGCCGTTCATCGGGATTTCTCCTGGCCGGGTTTCTTGCGGAACATCGCCAACATGCGGTCCGTGACCAGGTAGCCCCCGACCACGTTCACCGTGGCCAGCACCAAGGCCAGAAAGCCGAGCGCCGCGGTCAGGCGCGAACCGTCGTCGAGGCCGGCGGCCACGAGCGCCGCCACGACGGTGATGCCGGAAATGGCGTTGGAGCCCGACATCAGCGGCGAGTGCAGCTGCGAGGGCACCTTGGAAATCAGTTCCAGTCCGAGGAAAACGGACAGCACGAACACGAAGACGAGCAAGGTCATGTCAGGATTCCTTCGGGGATGCGGGGCGGAGGGCGGGATGCACGACGGCGCCGCCGTGCGTCACGAGCGCGCCGGCGATCAATTCGTCGGCGCGGCGCAGCTCGAAGCGGGCGGCGGCCCGGTCCCAGAAGTGCTCGACGAAGTTGAACAGGTTGTTGGCGTACATCTGGCTGGCGTTGTAGGCCACGCGGCCGGGCAGGTTGCCCAGCCCGATCAGGCGGACGCCGTTGATTTCAATTTCCTCGTCGAGGCGGATGCCTTCGACGTTGCCGCCGCTTTCGACCGCCAGATCGACGACGAGGCTGCCGGGCGCCATGCCCATGACGACGTCGTGGGTGAGCAGGACGGGCGCGCGGCGGCCGAAGACCTGCGCGGTGGCGATGACCACGTCGGCGGCGGCGCAATGCCGGGCGAGGGCCTGGCGCTGGAGCTCGAGCTGGGCGGGGGTCAGTTCCTTGGCGTAGCCGCCGGCGGTCTGGCCGGTTTCGCCGAGGTCGATTTTCACGAAGCGCGCGCCGAGGGATCGGACCTGTTCCTCGACGGCCGGGCGCGTGTCGTAGGCCTCGACGACGGCGCCGAGGCGGCGGGCGGTGGCGATGGCCTGCAGGCCGGCGACGCCGGCCCCGACGACGAGGACGCGCGCCGGCGCGATGGTGCCGGCCGGCGTGCTCATCATGGGAAAAATCTTCGCGCTGCGGCTCGCGGCCAGAACGACGGCGACGTAGCCGGCCAGATTGGCCTGCGAGCTGAGCGCGTCCATCTTCTGGGCCAGGGTGGTGCGCGGCAGCAGTTCGAGGCTGACGGCAGAGACGCCGCGGGCGGCCAGCGCCGGCAGCAGATCGGGCGAGCCAAACGGATCCAGCAGGCCGACGAGCACCGCGCCGGGCCGCATCCGCGCGACGTCGTCCAGCGGCGGTTTGCGCAACCGCAGGACCAGATCCGCGCGGGCGAGGCCGGCGGCGCGGGCGACGACGTCCGCGCCGACCTTGGCGTAGGCGTCGTCGCCGAAGCTCAGCGCGTTGCCGAGGCCTTCCTCGACGGCCACGGCGGCGCCCAGCTTGACCAGCTTCTGGACGTTGGCGGGCAGCAGGGGCACCCGGGTTTCGCCGGGGTGCATTTCTCTGGCTACGAATACGTTCATGGGCGCGCGTTCCTGTCCGGTGGCCAAGCGCCGCCCC
>RZYG01000264.1 GCA_009930415.1 Spartobacteria bacterium
GCTCGACAGGTAGCCCGCCGCCACCACGCCCCAGTCCGGCTGCCCCAGCCACGCCGCCGTCAGCGGCACCGGGAACGTCAGCGCCAGCGCCAACGCCAGGAAGCCCCACGCGGCGACCATTTTCCCCGCGATCGCCTGCGCCGGCGTGACCGCCGTCGTGAAGAGCAGTTCCAGCGTGCCCTGCCGCCGCTCCTCCGCCCACAGGCGCATCGCCACCGCCGGCACCAGAATCAGGTACAGCCACGGATGCCAGAAGAAAAACCCGCGCAAGTCCGCCTGCCCCGCCTCGTAGAAGCCCCCCACCGAAAACGTGAAGAACCCGGCCAGCGCCAGGAAAATCACGATGAACACGTACGCCACCGGCGAATGGAAATAGGCGCTCCATTCGCGCTTCGCGATGGCCCGGGCCCGTTCAATGAATTCCACGTTGCTCCTCCCTTCCGTCTCAAGCGGATTGCTTCACCACGTCCGCCGTCGTCGTGATCTGGCGGAACACTTCGTCGAGCCGGCCCGGATCGGACCGCATCTCCGTCACCATCCATTTGTGGCGCGCCGCGGTTTCCACCGCGCCCACCGCCAGCGACTGGCGGTCGCGCGGCACGAGCCGCAGCACCTGCTTGCGGTCGTCGCCCGCGACGAACTCCACCCGTTCCACGTCCGGGATCCGCCCAAACGCCTGCAGCGCCTCCGCGCGCGGCGCCAGCAGTTCCACCGTCAGCGCGTTGTAGCTCGCGCTGCGCTTCTTCAGGTCCGCCGGAGCGCTGTCCGCCTTCAGCCGGCCTTCGCTGATGATCAGCGCCCGCGAGCACAGCGCCTCGACCTCTTCCAGCACGTGGGTCGAGAGCAGGATGATCTTGTCCGGCGCCATTTCGTTGATCATGTCGCGGACCACCTGCTTCTGGTTGGGATCTAGGCCTTCCGTGGGCTCGTCCAGCAGCAGCACCGCCGGATCGTGCAGCAGCGCCTGCGCCAGCGACGTCCGCCGGCGATAGCCCTTCGACAGCGTATCGATCGTCTGGTGCCGCACCTTCGCGAGCATGCACTTCTCGAGAATCGCGTCCACCCGGCGGTCGCGCTCCTTCCCGGAAAACCCGCGCAGCTCCGCCAGAAAGCCCAGGAATCCCGCCACCGTCATCTCGTCGTAGAGCGGCGTGTTTTCCGGCATGTAGCCCATCTGCTTCTGGGCCGCCACCGGATCCGCCGCCACGTCGATGCCGTTGACCGCGACCGTCCCCGCCGTCGGCGGCAGATACCCCGCGATCATCCGGATCGTCGTCGTCTTCCCCGCCCCGTTCGGCCCCAGCACCCCCAGCACCGTGCCCTTGCCCACCTCGAACGACACGTCGTCCACGGCCGTCCGCAACCCGAACTTCTTGACCAAATGTTCCACCTGGATCATGCGCAGCTTCTCCTGACTTGGACATGCAAACGGCCACAACAGGCCTTGAATTTCCGCAGGAGCAGACCCCATGCCAAATCGGCGATCACGCCCGCAATCCATGGAAAATCAGCTTTGCTCCCCGCCCGCCCCCGCCCCCCTTGCGACAAAATCTCGCACCGGGGTGCGACGTTTTGTCCGGCCTGTCCCATCTCCCGGGGGCATCTGCGATTCGGTGCATTCTTGCGTCATCGGGATATAAATGCTTGCCTTCGTGGCATGCGGCTCCTGCCGCGTGCGTCTGGAAGAATCCGCGCGGGGCGGGAGCCCCACGCTACAAAAGCCAATGCGGGCGACACCCCATCGCAGATGCGCCCCCATCTCCCCCGCCCCGCAAATCGCGACTCGCCGGTTTTTACGTAGTGTGGAAATATCCGGTGAAAGTTTTTACGTTCCACGTAAAATCGCCGCAAAGTTTTTACGTTCCATGGAAAACTTTTCCGGCGGCGGACAATAAACCCCGCCCCCCGTCCGTTCTCTGTCCCGAAAGGCAACGTGGAAACCGATCCGACCATAGGAACCGAAGATGCGCAGCTCCTGGCAGCCTATCGCCGCGGCGACGCCGAAGCCCTCGGCCAGCTGGTCGAGAAGTACAAGCGGCCGCTGTTCGCCTTCCTGTCCCGTTTCGCCGCGAACCCCGGCGAGGCCGACGAGTGGTTCCAGGAGACCTGGGTCCGGGCCATCGAACACATGAACGTCTTCCGCCAAAAGAATCTGCTGAGCTGGCTGTTCCGCATCGCGCACAACCTGATCATCGACCAGGCGCGCCGGAAAAAGCCGGACTGCTCCCTCGACGCGCCCGTCGCCGGCGGCGCGTTCCTCGCCGACCTCATTCCCGCCGCCGCGCTCTCCCCCGCCGACGAAGCCGCCGGCCGCGATCTCGGCCGGCACGTCGCCGCCGCCGCCGCGCTTCTGCCCGTCGAGCAGCGCGAAGTCTTCTGGCTGCGCATGGACGCCGGGCTCCCCTTCAAGGAAATCGCGCGCATCCAGCGCACCTCCGTCAACACCGCCCTCGCCCGCATGCAGTACGCCCTCGCCAAGCTGCGCGCCGAGCTCGCTCCCGCCTACCGCGAACTCCAGGAATCCCGGCCATGAACCCGAAACAACTCGAACAGCTTCTCCTCCTCGAACAATCCGGCGAACTCGCCCCCGCCCAGCGCCGCGCGCTCGCCGCCGAACTCGCCGCTTCCCCCGACGCCCGCCGCTTCCGCGACCAGCTCCGTGCCCTCGCCGCCGCCGTGCCCCCGCCCGCCGCGGGCCCCGCCCCCGACGCCGCCGCGCGCATCGCCGCGCGCCTGCAACGCAACCGCAAATCCTTGCTTGCGTTCCGCCCCGTCTGGAAACCCGCCCTCGCCGCCGCCGCCGCGCTGGCGCTGCTCCTCGGCATCCAGACCTTCCGCCCCGCCCCGGCCCCCGCCCCGGTCGTTGCCGCCGCCGTCGCGAACGCGGACGAAGAGTGGACCGATCCCCTCGACGCCGATTTCACCGAACTCGAAGAACTGCTCTACGCCATCGCCGCCGACGAATCGTTCGAAATCTCGGAACTTTAAGAAAACAACAACCCCAACCCCCAGGAGAACCCCATGAAGAAAACCATGATGATTGTTGCCATCGCCGCCCTCGCGGCCGGCACCGCCTTCGCCCAGCGCGGCGACGGACGTGGACCCAAACGCGACGGCACCGGCCCCGAAGACTGCGGCATGACCGGCCCCGGCCCCAAGGCCGGCAAGGCTCTGCGCGGCGATCGCCCCGGCGGCCCGATGTCCGCCGAGATGAAAGACCAGATGCGCGCCGAACACCGCGCCATCCGCGAGCTCGGC
>RZYG01000265.1 GCA_009930415.1 Spartobacteria bacterium
ATAGGCCTCGCCGAGATCCTCGGGCTTGGGCGCGGGGACGGAATCGCCGCTGAAGGTGCCGACGGCGAGGGCGGCCAGTTCGTGGCGCTTGAGCTTGCCAAGGCGCGTCTTGGGCAGGTCGTTCTGCACGATGGTGAGCTGGGTGATCTTCTTGGCCGGGGGCGCGACGCGGTTGTAGGGCTCGAGGAGGTTCCAGCGGAAATGCTCGGCCTGCTGGGCGGGCACGCCGCCGAGGAAACCGGCCACGGGCTGGATCAGCGCGTGGAGCAGGTCGTCGCGCAGCGTGACGGCGACTTCCTTGATGTCCGGCGACAGGCTTGCCAGTTTATCTTCCAGCTCGCCGGGATTGACCTTCTTGCCGTTGGGCAGGACGATGATTTCTTTCTTGCGGCCGGTGATGAAGAGGTAGTTGTCGGTGTCAAGATAGCCGAGGTCGCCGGTGTGCAGCCAGCCGTCCTGGATGGCCTCGGCGGTGGCTTCGGGATTCTTCCAGTAGCCAGCGAAGACGTGGGGGCCGCGCGCGAGGACCTCGCCTTCCTCGATGCGGACGGAATCGGGCAGGCAGGGCTGGCCGCAGGCGCCGAGACGCACGGCGCCGGGTCGCGGGAAGGTGATCATGGGGGCGCATTCGGTCATGCCGTAGCCTTCCAGCACCTCGAAACCGCAAACCACCAGGTCGCGGGCGACTTCGCGGTCGAGCGGCGCGCCGCCGGAGACCATCTGGCGCAGCTGGCCGCCGAATTTCTTCTGCACGGGGAAGAGCAGGACGCGGGAGACGGGCAGGCGGCCGATGGCGGCGGACAGGCGGTAGAGCAGGCGGCCGACGGGCGATTTGAACAGGTTTTCGACGATGGCCTTGCGGAAGAGGGCATAGAGGCGCGGCACGCCGATGAGGATGGTGGCGCGGTGGCGGCGCATGGTGGCCACCATGTCGGCCGGATCGAGCGAGTGGGCCATGATGATCGTGCCGCCGGAATAGAGCGGCGCCAGGATGCAGCCCATCAGCGGCAGGATGTGGTGGAACGGCAACAGCGCGAACGTGCGCGATTCAGGACGGAAGATCGGCACGCGGTCGCAAACCGACTCCAGGTTGACTTTGAAATTCTCGAAGGTGAGCATGACGCCCTTGGGCGCGCCGGTGGTGCCGGACGTGAAGAGGATGGCGGCCAAGGCGTCGCTTGGGCCCGACACCAGCGGGGCATCGGCGACGGCGCCGGAGGGCAGCGCCGGAAAATCTTCGGCGTCGAAGCAGATCTGCCGCGGCGCGAGGTCCGCGAGCGACCGGAGCGCCTCGGCGACGACGGGCTGGGTCTTGGCGGAACAGAACACGGCGACGGGTTCGGTCTGGCGCAGGATGTAGGCGAGTTCTGCGGCGGGGCTGAAGGCGTCCACGGGCACGACGACGCAGCGGTTGCGCCAGATGGAAAACAGCGCGGTGACCCACTCCGGACGGTTTTCGGAAAACACGACGACGCGCTCGCCGGGGGCGGAAAAGTACAGCGACGCCAAGGCGGCCGAATGGGCCAGCAGGTCCGCGTAGGAGATTTCCGAATCCTTCCAGAAGACGGCGGTCTGGCGCAGGGGCTGCAGCAGCGTGAAGGCGGGAGCGGCGGGGGCGTTGGGGGTCATGGACAGATTCCTCCGGGCCAAAGGCTGGGACAGGGCGAATTCATGCCCATACTCTAGGGTCCGTCATGCGCCAAACCAAGAAAACAAAGCCGATTTTTTTAAGGCAAGCTTTTGCGATGGGGGTGCATCCATGCGGGATGCACTTCCATGGTTTTCGCTTCTGGAGGGGCAGGCTCCGTCCTGCCCGGTTTCGTAGCGCCGTGGCATACCCAAACGGGCAACACGGAGGTTGCCCCTCCAGATTTGGACAGGAAGTGAAAGTTAATCCACGCCGCGAGGCTTGCCGACGGAGATGAAGCACTTATCCACGACCGGCACTTGAATGTCCGCCATGCCGGCATCGACGACGACGTTGGTGTAGAAGGTCCAGTTCCAGGAACCGTTTTCCAGCAGCGTGTCGGCCGTCCACACGGGCAGGGTGGTGATGCTCGGCGGCAGAGTCTCGAAGGTGGCGCGGAACCCGAACTGGCCGCCGCCTGTGGTGATATTGGCAATTTCGGCAATGGCCACTTCCTGTGTTTCGCCGCCGCTGCCGGGCAGGATCGTCACGCTGAAGTTGGTCGTGGCGAAGGCGTCGTTGCGCTGGTTCTGGGCGAGGAAGTAGAACGCGAACGTCCCGTCGTCGTTGGGCGTGAAGGCCAGCGTGTCGTTCTCGTAGGTGGAGACGAAGCCGGCCGGCGCGTTGGTCAACGTCACGACCGGTTCGCCGTCGCCGGTGGCCGTCACGGAGATGGCCACGGCGTCGCCCACTTCCTTGTCCGCGGGGATGGCGCCGACCTGGAACGTCGGGGCCGGATAGGCGGTGACGTCCACGAACTGGAGGTACTGCACGACCGCGCCGTCTTCCCAGACCATTTCCGGCGATTCCACGCCGGTATCCACGCCGCCGGCGATGCCGACATAGAAGTTGGTGATGATTTCCGACCCGGCCTTGGCCTCCGGCCAAATCAGCGCATTCGTATCGGCCGCGGCCAGATTGCGGATGTTGTAGAACCGGTCGGCGCGATTCTCCAGCCCCAGCTTGTCCGCCAGGGGCGAGAGGTCATAGGTCTGGGCGTTGCCGGTCAGGCCGGCCGTGTCGCCGGTTTCGTTCATGAACAGCACGCTGACGATGACGGAATCCGAGACGTTGGGATTGCCGCCTTCGGTTTCCCACTTGGCGACGGTCATCATCCGCGGATTGTCGTTGAGGAACCAGCGATTCTTGCTGCGCAGGGCCGGGCTGGCCAGGCGCGCCTGGTTGACGCGGGCGTAGAACTGGGCCATCGCGCGCGAATCGCGGAAGTCGCCGTTGGTGTAGCACGGGTCGTCCCAGACGAACATCTGGTTCCACTTCTTGAAGTGGGGAATCCACTTCCCGAAGTTCTGTTCGAAGAGGTAGAAGCCCTTCCAGGCATTGATGGTGTCGTTGGTTCCGGCGTAGGGGCTGATGGCGTGTTCCTGGCCGTAGAGGATCATCGGCACGCCGTCGACGGCGGAGACCATCGCGTAGCGCGAGGCGGTGGCCCACGGATCGCCGAAGGGCAGCGGCTCGTCGTGGCTGGAGAGGTTCAGCAGGATGATGCCGTTGCCGTAGAGCGTGCGGCGTTCTTCGAGCGCGGCCTGCAGGGGCGCGGG
>RZYG01000266.1 GCA_009930415.1 Spartobacteria bacterium
CGCCGCCGGGTGCGGTCAGGACGATTTCCTCGCCACCGGCGCTGATGGCGAAGCTGGTATGAAGTTGATTGCCGTTGGTGACGGCGGGGCGGTTCTTGCCGGACGCCCAGACGACGAGAAATTCGCCGGGCTGGATCGTCACGGCGCCGAACGTCCATTTGAAGGGGTTCGAATCGCTGTCGGAGAGGCCCCAGCCGGCGAGATCCACGGCTTCCGCGCCGGCGTTCCAGATTTCGACCCAATCCGAATAGTCCCCGTCTTCGTCCTGCTCGCTGGAATCGTTGGAAGAGAGGACTTCGTTGATATAGAGCCGGCCGGGCGGCGCTTCGCCGGGGACGACGTAGAAAAATCCGTAGCCGGCGTTATCGTTCCAGCGCAGGGTTTGGAGATCGGCGGCGGCGTGTGTGGGCGCCGCGACGGTGGTGGACAGGGCGTAAAAGGCGCAGGTATGGCCGGCGTTTTCGGGCGCGGGGACGATCGTCGCGGTCCAATTGGTGTCGGCGGCGGTCGCTTCGACAAAGCTCGACGATACCCAGTTGTCGAAGGTGTAGCGGACGAAGATCCGTTCGCCGGCGCCGGGCGCGGCCGAGGTGTCGATGGAAACCGTGGCGTTGCTTGCGGCCACGAAGGAATCGACGAAAACGATCTCGACCGGCGGATTTTCGGTTTCCTGCACGAGCATCCGGCCTTGGACGCCGTAGTTCACGTTGTCCATGGCGAAGGAGTAGAAGCGGCCGGGCACGGCCTCCAGTTCGGTGTTTTCGCCGCCGGTATAGGCAACGCCGACTTCGCCGAGGGGCAGGGGGCCATCGTGGGTCCATTCGTAGGACCAGTCTTCAGAGGCGATTTTGAAATCGTTGTCGTTGGTGGCGACGGCTTGGATGGTCGCGCGCCAGGCGCCGCGGGCGAGCGCCATGGGTTCGTGGGCCCAGTCGTTCCACCGCCCGTGGTAACCGCGGGGATCTTGGGCCGGGGCGCGGGCGGAGAAGAGGGACAACGCGAGCAAGCAGGCGGAAAGTATGCGCATGGATGAACCCTACCGGTTGCGGGGCGGTTCGACAAAACCTTTGTGGGCGGGACGAGATCCGGAAAAATGCGGTTGCGCCCTTTTTTTGTATTGCTATGTAGAAACGTTGGCGGAGAAGATGTCCGCGAATGGACGGCGACCGGGCGCGACCCGGCGGGCCGTTCCGAACCATAAGGAGGACGAGATGACCGTGCTGGGAATCGAGGATACGGGGGTCTGGCTGGCCTACGTGCTGAGCATCGCGGGAGCGGCGCTGTGCGTGGGCTATGGAATCGTCAACTGGAACAAAGGCGAAGAGCCGGTGAAGAAGGAAGACGTGGACTGGGCCAAGGAAGAAAAGGCCGAGGTCGAGGACGCGGTATAAGGAGCCGGACATGGATTTGATTAGCATCGTATTGGTCATCTTCTATCTGATGTTGACGGGGTATTTGGGGTATTTGGGCTACCAGCGGACGAAGACGGCGGCGGACTATCTCGTGGCCGGCCGCAGCGCGAATCCGATCGTCATGGCGCTGTCGTACGGCGCGACGTTCATCAGCACCTCCGCCATCGTCGGCTTCGGCGGCGCGGCGGCCAGCCTCGGCATGGGCGTGCTGTGGCTGACGGTACTGAACATCGGCGTGGGCATTTTCATCGCGTTCACGTTTCTGGGCAATCCCACGCGCCGGATGGGCCACCACCTGGATGCGCACACGTTTCCCGAACTGATCGCCAAGCGCTACGACAGCCGCCTGCTGCAGGTGCTGTGCGCGCTGATCATTTTCTGCTTCATGCCGCTCTACGCGATGGCGGTGATGGTGGGCGGCGCGGAGTTCATGGCGCCGATCTTCCACATTTCGTACGACGCGGCGCTCTACATTTTCGCCGTCATCGTGGCGGCCTACGTGATCGCGGGCGGGCTCAAAGGCGTGATGCTGACGGACGCGATGCAGGGCGGCATCATGCTGGTGGGCATGGCGATCCTGCTGGTGGCGACCTACGGGCTGCTGGGCGGCGTGACGGAAGCGCACGTCGCGCTCGGCGCGATGAAAGACCAGGTGCCGGGCGCGCTGAAGGCGATCGGCCACCAGGGGTGGACGGCGATGCCGAAATTCGGGTTCGCCGCGGCGGGCCTGGGGCCCCAGGCGGGAGGCATCGCCTACCACATGTGGTGGACGCTGGTTTCGACCATCGTGCTGGGCGTGGGCATCGGCGTGCTGGCGCAACCGCAGCTCATCGTCCGTTTCATGACGGTCAAGTCCAAGCAGGCGTTGAACCGCGCGGCGGCCGCCGGCGGTATTTTCATTCTCTTCATGACGGGCGTGGCCTTCACGGTCGGCGCGCTCTCCAACGTCTATTTCGCGCAGAAAGAGGCCATCGCGTGCCGGATCGTGGACGACGCGGCGCGGCTGGATCCCGGACCGGACGGCAAAGGCAAGCTGGCGCTGGTCCCGGCGAACGCGCCCGAGGAAGTCAAGGCGCGCGCCAAGCGGTTCGTGAGCTACCGCCTGCCCGGCGCGAGCGACGAGTCCCCCCTCAACTACGTGATGTGGACCGACCAGACGGAAATCGAGCACGGGACGGGCGGCAAGCTGGACGTGCTGCGGCCGCATCTGATCGCCGTCATGCGCTCGGTGGGGTTGGGCACGACGCTGCAGGGCAATTCCGACACGCTGATTCCCGCCTACGTGCGCAGCGCGCTGCCGCATTGGTTCGGGGTGCTTTTCATGTTGACGCTGCTGTCGGCGGCGATGAGCACGATGTCCAGCCAGTTCCACACGATGGGCACGGCGCTGGGCCGCGACGTGTTCGAGCAGTATGCGCACCACGAGCACGGCAGCAAATCCATCCACGTCACGAGGTTTGCGATTCTCGTCGGCATCGTGGTCGCGTTGGTGCTGGGCAAATACGTCCGCGGGAACATCATCGCCTTGGCCACGGCGATTTTCATGGGCCTGTGCGCGTCGTCGTTCCTGCCGCTGTTCGTCTTCGGCCTGTTCTGGAAGCGGATGACCAAGCCGGCGGCGGTGGCGTCGCTGCTGGTCGGGTTCCTGACGAGCGCGTTCTGGCTGCTGTTCGTGAACGGCAAGACGGCGGGCGGCCTCGGCCTGTGCCAGACCTGGTTCGGCCAACCGAATTTGGTGCCGCCCACGTGGAGCCTGACCTGGACGGTGGTGGATCCGATCGTGATCGCGCTGCCGCTGTCGTTCCTGACGG
>RZYG01000267.1 GCA_009930415.1 Spartobacteria bacterium
GTGTGCCTGCGCGGAAGCCGCGCCGGACGAAAAGGAACTGATGGCGCGGCTGGAGGAGGTGCTGGCCGAGCAGCAGGACAAGCCGGGCGGGCTGATTCCCGCGCTGCAGACGGCGCAGGCCATTTTCGGCTACCTGCCGGAAACGGTGCTGCGGCGGGTGGCGCAGGCGTTCGACAAGTCGTACAGCGAAGTGGCGGGGGTGGTCTCGTTCTACTCGTTCTTCTCGACGGTGCCGCGCGGGAAATTCCTGGTTCGGGTGTGCCTCGGCACGGCGTGCTACGTGCGCGGCGGCAACGAGGTGCTGCGGGCGATGAAGGACAAGCTGGGGATCGACGTGGGCGGGACGACGCCGGACCGGCAGTTTTCGCTGGAAGTCGGCCGTTGCTTCGGGGCGTGCGGCATGGCGCCGGTGCTGATGGTCAACGACGACCTGTACCAGCGCGTGAAGCCGGCGAAGCTCGGCGAACTGCTGGACAAATACCGCGCGCCGAAACCGGAGGCCCGGCCGTGACGAAGCATCTCAAGAAGATCGAAACGGGTACGGATCTGGCGGCCTGGCGGGACCAATTGCGCAAGACGGAGAAGGCCGCGCAGGAAGTGCGGATCTGCATGGGCGGAAGCTGCCTGGCCTCGGGCGCGCCGGAAATCGCGGCGGCGTTCAAGAAGGAACTGGCCGCGGCGGGGCTGGCGGAAACGGTGCCGGTGCGCGCGGCGGGCTGCATGGGGCCGTGCGTGCGCGGGCCCGTGCTGCGCCTCGGCGACGGCACGTTCTATCAGGGCGTGAAGCCGGAAGACGCCGCGGAAATCGTCCGCGAGCATCTCGTCGGCGGGCGCGTCGTGGACCGGCTGATCGCCCACGACGAGGCCAGCGGCAAGCCGCAGGCGCAGGACAAGGAAATTCCCTTTTTCACGAAGCAAACCCAGATCGTGCTGCGCAACTGCGGGCGCATCGATCCGGAGCGGATCGAGGAATACGTCGCGCGCGACGGCTACGCGGCGCTGGCGAAGGTGCTGGGCGCGCTCCAGCCCGAGCAGGTGGTCGAGGAAATGAAGGGCTCCGGCCTGCGCGGGCGCGGCGGGGCGGGCTTTCCGACGTTCATGAAGTGGGAATTCACCCGGCGGGCGCCGGGCGACCTGAAATACGTGCTGTGCAACGCGGACGAAGGCGATCCGGGCGCGTACATGGACCGCAGCGTGCTGGAGGGCGATCCGCACAGCGTGATCGAAGGCATGGCCATCGCGGCCTACACGATCGGGGCGGCGCAGGGCTACGTCTACGTGCGGGCGGAATATCCGCTGGCCGTGGCGCGGCTGAAGAAGGCCATCGAACAGGCGCGCGCCTGCGGGTTCCTCGGCAAAAAGATCCTGGGCACGGCGTTTTCGTTCGATCTGGACATCCGGATGGGCTCCGGCGCGTTCGTGTGCGGCGAGGAAACGGCGCTGATCGCGTCCATCGAAGGCAAGCGGGGCGAGCCGCGGCCGCGCCCGCCGTTCCCGGCGCAGAAGGGGCTGTGGGGCAAGCCGACGGTGCTCAACAACGTGGAGACCTACGCCAACGTGCCGGCGATCCTGCTGAACGGCGCGGCGTGGTACGCCCAGTGGGGCACGCCGAAAAGCAAGGGCACGAAGGTGTTCGCGCTGGCCGGCTGCGTGAACAACACGGGCTTGGTGGAAGTGCCGGTGGGCACGTCGCTGGGCGAACTGATCTACGACATCGGCGGAGGCATCCGCGGCGGCAAGGCCTACAAGGCCGCGCAGATCGGCGGGCCGTCGGGCGGCTGCATCCCGAAGCAGAACCTCAACGTGCCGCTGGACTACGAAAGTTTGCAGGAACTGGGCGCCATCATGGGCTCCGGTGGCCTGATCGTGATGGACGAGGACACGTGCATGGTGGACGTGGCCCGGTTCTTCATCGAATTCGTGCAGGAGGAATCCTGCGGCAAATGCGTGCCGTGCCGCGTGGGCACGAAGCGCATGGGCGAGATTTTGCAGCGCATCTGCGACGGCGAGGGCGAGCTGGAAGACATCGACCGCCTCGAAAAGCTGGGCGCGTTCATCAAGGAGGCCTCGCTGTGCGGGCTGGGGCAGACGGCGCCGAATCCGGTGCTGTCGACGATCCGGCATTTCCGCGAGGAATACGTGCAGCACATCCGCGACAAGCATTGCGCGGCGGGCGTGTGTCCGTCGCTGGTGCTGGCGCCGTGCCTGAGCGCGTGCCCGGCGGGCGTGCAGGTGCCGGGGTTCGTGGCGCTGACGGCGGAAGGCCGCTATGCGGAGGCGCTCAAGCTGCACCGCGAGCGCAATCCGTTCGCGGCGATCTGCGCGCGGGTGTGTTTCCACACCTGCGAAGACCACTGCCGGCGCACGGCGCTGGACGGCGAGGCCGTCGCGATCCGCGGCATCAAGCGCTTCATGGTGGATCAGGAAGTGACGATCGTGAAGCCGGAGGTGCGCGAAAACGCGGCCAACGCGGCGCGCCGGGTGGCGATCGTCGGCGCGGGGCCGGCGGGCCTGACCTGCGCGTATTTCCTGGCGCGGCTGGGCTACAAGCCGACGGTGTACGAGGCCGAACCGCGGCCGGGCGGGATGCTGGTGCAGGCGATTCCGGCCTATCGGCTGCCGCGCGAAACCCTCGCGCGCGAAATCCGCATGATCGAATCGCTGGGCGTCGAGATCCGGACCCTCCAGCGGCTGGGCAAGGACTTCACGCTGCCGAAACTGCGGGACGACGGCTACGAGGCCGTGTTCCTGGCGGTCGGCGCGCCCGACGGGCTCGGGCTGGAGATGCCCGGCAGCGACGCCCAGGGCGTCGTGGATTCGATGGAGTTCCTGCGGCAGTACAACATCCGCGGCTCGGCGCCGGTGGGCAAGGACGTCGTGGTGATCGGCGGCGGCAACGCGGCGATCGACGCGGCGCGGACCGCGCTGCGGCTGGGCGCGGAACGCGTCACGGTGGTCTATCGCCGCACGCGCGAGCAGATGCCGGCCTACGCCGAAGAAATCGAAGAGGCGCAGCAGGAAGGCGTGGAATTGCGCACGCTGTGCGCGCCGGAGCAGTTCGTGGTCGAGGGCGGCAAAATCGCCGGGCTGGTTTGCCGGCGGATGACGCTGGGCGACTTCGACCGCAGCGGGCGGCGCGCGGCGCGGGCCGAAAGCGACGACGCGCTGGAAACGATTCCCTGCGACCAGGCCATTTTGGCGATCGGCCAGCGGCTG
>RZYG01000051.1 GCA_009930415.1 Spartobacteria bacterium
CAAAAGAGGTGCCAGATATGGCACATCAAGGCCCAAAAGAGGTGCCAGATATGGCACATCAAGGCCCAAAAGAGGTGCCAGATATGGCACATCAAGGCCTCAAAAGAGGTGCCAGATATGGCACATCAAGGGCCTCGCAACAATTAGAAGAAAGAAATAAGAATAAGAGAGACCCTCGACCCTCTCTTGAGGCCCTGGAGGTTGCCCAAAAATATCACGCGCGCATCCGGACGATTCTCCCGAGCCTCGCGCGAGGAATTGGAAGCCAGGCTGATGAAAAAGGGGCCGCTGCTCTGGACGCCCTGGTGCGGATCGACGGGCATGATTGGGAGGTGGTCAAGGCTGTGCTCCGGTGGGCTCTGACGGACGAGTTCTGGGCGCGGAATCTGCGGAGCCTGGCGTCCGCCCGGACGCGCGGGAAGAACGGGAGCACGAAATTTGAAAACTGCCTGGCCCAATTTGAGATGGCGCGTGAAACAGTCAGGGCGCACGGAGCGCCGGCAGTCCAGACTGTCACGCACACGCTGACCGAGGACGAGTTGACCGCACGCCGAGCCGCGAATGCGCTCTGGCAGGAATGACAGTGCAAAGGGGCAAGGGCGGGGCAAGTTTCCGCGCGGGCGCGGGCATGGGGCGGTAGATAGAGGGCAAGGGGGTTGGTTTTGCCCTGGGGTGGGCCGGAAAGACGGGGCAAGGACGGAGGTTGGGAGCCGGGTTCGGGCGAGCATGCCCGGCCCGGCTTTTTTTGGTCTTGACAAAACGTCCGTTATGGACGGAAAAGACGGTCGATAAATACGGACAACGCGGACGCCGGAAACGGACGGCGCAAGCGGGACAAAATGTCCGCGTTGGCTGGTGCGCGGCGGTTAATTCAGACGCTGGGGCAAAAAATGGGGAAAATCGTCGGATATCTTCGGGTGTCCACAGACAAGCAGGACGTCGATGGCCAGCGGCTTCAGATCCTGGACGCGGCCAACGCGGCCGGGCTGACCGTGGCCGAATTCCAGGCGTTCGAGGTGTCGTCGCGGCGCTCGCTGGACGAGCGGGGCATCACTGCCCTGTTGGCCTCGGTCGCGCCCGGGGACATGATCATCGTGGCGGAGCTGTCGCGCCTGGGCCGGTCACTGGTCCAGGTGGTGGGCATCGTGGACCAGATCCTGACGGCAGGGGTCGGGCTCTGGTCGATCAAGGAGGGGATCCGGTTGGCCGGGGAGCTGGACATTGCCGGCAAGACCATCGTGACCATGTTCGGTCTCATGGCTGAGATCGAGCGGGACCTGATCAGCCAGAGGACCAAGGCTGGGCTGGCCGCTGCTAGGGCCAAGGGCGCGCAGCTCGGAGCGCCCAAGGGCGCGCGGTGGTCGAAGCTGGACCAGCACGAGGAGGAGATTCGGGGCTACCTGGCCAAGGGCGTGAGCGTGGCCAGCATCGCCAAGATCCTGGGCGTGTCCAGGTCCACGATGCACGGCCATTGCCAGCGGCGGGGGTGGCTGTGACGGGCAGGGGGGAGGGGGTACCCCTGTCGTCCCACGCCGCGCGCCGGCGCGCGGCATCTGAATAGGTGACTCTGAAGCGCGCCGGGAAATTTTCCCGAAACCTTTTGCCATGGGGCGGTTGAGGCGAGGGTCCTTTGTTCAAGGCCAGGGTTTGGTGGGCGGATGTCCGGGCGCAAAACGTAGAGCCCGCGAAAAAAGGCAGGTCGAGATGAAGACAAGCGAAATGGTCAAGACAGTGCGGCAAGATGGCATTTTGCAGCGCCACGCGGCCACAGGGGCGCGCAATGTGGCGCGGGCGGACGTTGGGTCGATTTTCTGCGCAGAGACCGTCTCTGGTCATCCTGGCGCGAAATTTGGCCATTCCGGAAGGATGGAGGAAGTATGAATGGGGAGCAACGAGCGGCGGAGCTGCTGCGGCTCATGTCCGAGGAGGGCCTGTCACAACGCGAGGCGGGCGCGCGGCTGGGCATGAGCGAACCCAGCGCGTCGAAGTGTCTGAAGCGGTTCCGGGCGCGCACGGCCAAGGCCATGGCCTTGTCCGCTCCGGTCAGCGCGGCGATCAGGCAGCAACTTGACGAGGTGGCGGCGGTGGTCCGGCTGGCGGACGAGGCGCGGAAGTTGATCGGCCTGCTTCAGGATGTCCTGAACTGCGCTGACGATTCCGAGTATTACGCCATGCGCTCCAGGATGAAGCGGATCTGCCCAGGAGACCCGTCCAAGTTCCTGGTGGCGCTCATGGCCGAGGAGCGCAAGCAGGTGGAGCTGCATTTCTCCATGCGGGAGAAGTATTGCAACATGGAGCGGGTGGCCGAGTTCCAGCGCACGGTCATGGAGGAAATCCAGCGCGAGAGCCCGGAGACGGCCCAGCGCATCGTTGCGCGGCTGGTGCAGACGCGGACCCTGCGCGATTCGATCGACCTTGGCATGCCGCAACCTGCGGCGGGAGGAAAATAATGGCGAAGCCCTCCGGCGACCTCTTCGCATCCTTCGTCGAAAACCTCGCTTCGGCCGTGAAGATCCCCGAGGCCCCTCCGGGCAATGTCGGGGAGTGGGCGGCCGGGACCTATGCGGGCGGGCAGCCGATCATTCTGGACCGTGGGCCGTTCACGTTTGCGCGGCATGAGTATCTGGTCACGCCCTATGCCGATGATCATCCGCGCCAGGTGGAGCGCAAATCGACCCAGCGCGGCAACTCCACGCGGGCCATGCTGCGCATGTTCCATGCGGCCCGCTATCTGTCCATGGTCGGCATCCTGTATCTGTTTCCGTCCAAAACCGGCATCGGCGACTTCTCCCGCTCGCGCATCGCGCCCCTGGTCGAGCGCAACCCGGAGATCATCGGCCGCCACCTCAAGGACACGGACAGCGTCGGCCTGAAGCGGTTCAACGGCGTCAACCTGCTCTTTCGCGGCACCAAGTCCGAGGAGGGCCTGCGCTCGGACCCGGCCGACTTCGTCATCTACGACGAATTCGACCTGATGAGCGAGGGCGTGGAAGGCGCGGCCCAGGGCCGCCTGGAGCACTCGGACTTCAAGTGGGAGCACTATCTGTCCAATCCGACCATTCCGGACTTCGGCATTGATCGGAAGTTCCAGCAGACGGATCAACGCTTCTGGATGCTCAAGTGCCCGGCCTGCGGCGGATGGACCTGCATGGAGGATTTTTTCAACCCGTCCATCGGCCTGGATCAGGACATCATCGTCGAGCTGCGTGGGGAGGTGGTCCGCCTCTGCCAGCACTGCCGCGACGCTGCCCTGGACCCGGCCCAAGGCGAATGGGTGGCCAAAAACCCCAGCGTCACGGACATGCGCGGCTATGCCTACTCCAACCTGTGGAGCCTGTTCCGGTCCCCGGCGTCCATCCTGGAGGCCCTGGGCAAACTGACCACGCGCACGGCCCCGCCCTTCTGGAACTACGTCATCGGCGCGGCCTACATCGAGTCCGACGCCCGCCTGAGCAAGGAGCAGATTCTGGCCCTGTGCGCCGGGCACGGCATCGCGGCCAAGGATCGCGGCCCGTGCTGGATGGGCGTGGACCAGGGCGCGCGCTATCTGCATGTGGTCGTGGGTAAGAGCTTTCCGGACCGGATCGTGTACATCGGCATCCTGCGCGAATGGGAGGACCTGCCCAAGCTGGCGCGGGACCTGGGCGTGCATTGCGCGGTCATCGACGGCATGCCCGAGACCCGCGCCGCCAAGCGCGTGGCCGAAAGCGAGGAGCTGGCCGGCAAGGCGTTCCTGAACTGGTACAACGAGGGCAAGCTGGTGGCCTGGGACGAGAAGAACCACAAGGTCGGCAGTCCGCGCACCGAGACCATGGACGACTCCCACGACGCCCTGAAGGACGGGCTGGTTGCCCTGCCCGCCGACTGCGGCCCGGTGCGGGAGTTCGCCGATCAGTGCCACAACGTGGCCAGCACATGGGAAGAGGACGACGAGGGCAACCGCCGCAAGGTCTGGAAGCGCCTCGGAGCGGATCACTTCCGGCACGCCTTCAACTACGCCTGGATGGCGCGGCAACGGCTGCTCGGGAGCGGGTTCGGGGATTGTGACTTGAGCTAGAGGAGGCGAGATGATCACCCAACACAAAAACTCCCTGACCGGGGAGACGTTCTTTCTCTGGGAGCGGCCGAACGCGGAGCCGGTGCGGTTGCGGCGGGTGTCCGGCGGCGTCGGGTGGCCGTCCAAGGGGCGGCCTGGGTTCTTGGTCGTGGTCGGCGAGGAGTCGGCCGCCAATCCGGATTTCCCGGACATGCGCACCCTGCATGTCGTGCGCGAGGCCCCGGATTGGCTGGGCGCGAATTTTCTCGGCGTGCCGTCCATGCTTCAGGCCATGACCGATATCCGCCGCGTGGACCGCGTGGCCGAATGGTGGGGCGAGGACCGGCCGGAATTCTATCCGGAGCTGCGCGCCCACAACCGCGCCCAGGCTGGCCGCCGGTTGCCGCCAGTGCGTATTCTGGCTCCGCGCGACACCGTCACGCCGGAATGGCTGGCCATGCGCGTCCATTTACGGACCAGCGCGCAAAAGACCCTGTTCTTCCACCAGTCCGACGCGACGCGCGCGGCCCTGTCCGCCCTGGGCCGCGACCTCTCGGACGTGACCTGGGCCACGACCCCGGAAGTGACGGCCCTGCTCATGGCTCTTTCGCCCCTGGAAACCAGGCGCGGCGAAGGCGACGGCCCGCGCGGACGATGGGCTCCGGCCGACGGCGTGGCCGGGTATTGATTGCGCTCCGCTCGAAAATGCGTTAAAAACTCCGCAAAACAAGGGGGTGAAAATGAACATAAAATGCCTAGACATCGAACGGATTGCTCGTGTGTGTCATGAGGTGAACAGGGCATATTGCCAAGCGCTTGGAGACAACAGCCAAGATCCATGGGAGTATGCTCCGGAATGGCAAAAAGCCAGCGCACGCCTTGGGGTAAAATTACATCTTGAAAATCCGGGTGCTGGACCTGAGGCGAGTCACGAATCATGGATGAAACAAAAAATTTTGGACGGGTGGGTGTTTGGGCCAGAAAAACGGGCAGAAACAAAAGAGCACCCGTGCCTAGTCCCGTTTAGCAGCCTCCCTGTAGAACAGAAGGCGAAGGACTATATCTTTCGAGCCGTCGTGCACGCTATTTCCCGTGCCCAAGCCTAGCCCCGCCCTGCGCGTCAGCGTGGCCACGGCGTCCGGCGTGGTCAAGATCCGGCTGTATCAGGCGGGCCTGTTTGGGGGGCCGCCGGATTTGTTTCGGGTCAAGGTTGGGCGGGAGTGGGTGATGTCCGAGGGGAAATACACCTTCTTCACTCCCACCGCCGCCCTGGAGCTTGCGGCCCGGTCCGCCGGGCTGGCTCCGACCGCTCCCGCCCGCCCCGCTATTCGCCGCAATGACCGCGTCCGCGTCACGGTTTATGATTCCGACGGCGAGTCCATCGTGGAAAAATGTTTCGTGTCCACGCCGCCGTTTCAGGGACCAGACGGCCGCTGGCGCGTCTTTGTCCTGACCGTCCAGCACGGCCAAATTGCCATGCTGTGCGACGACGTCCGCCCTGCAGGGTAAATCTTAAAACCTGTCAATATCCCGAAAAAAAATTTTTTCCCTTCCCATTCCTTCCCATTCCTTCCCGCCTCTGCCCCTAAAACCTTCCCGAACCCATCGCCGCGCCAAGGCCATGGTACGCTTTGTCGTGCCGTGAATCCGCGCCATGGCACCCCGGCGCAACCGGGGAGTTCCCCTTTCTTCCCGGTTGCGCGGGTCTATTTCGAGGAAATCCATTGAGCGAATCAGTTGAAGTCCGCCTTGCGCGCATCGAGGAGATGCTTCGCGCCCATTTTGACCGCATCGACGAACGGTGCGGGCTCCGTTTCGATTCTATCAGCGGCCTGGAAAACCGCGTGACGTGTCTCGAAGAATGGCAGGCGCAAACCAAGGGCGGGTGGATGGTGTTATCGGCTGTGTCCGCCGCCTCCGCGACGGTCGGCGGCCTCGTGGTCAAGCTAGTGGCGTACATGATCGAGGGGGGGCGATGACCTGGGAACAATTTTTTGACTGGCTCATGCGGTGGGAGGGGCGCGTGGTGCATCGCGACCCCCGCGACCCCGGCGGGCAGACCGCCTGGGGGATATCCCGGCGACATCATCCTGCCTGGGCCGGATGGGAACTTGTTGACGCCGGTACAACAAGCGGCCCCGCGTTCGAGCGCTTGGTGTCTGTCTTTTATCGCGCCCAGTACGGCCACGAATGGGAGGCGCTCCCGCCCAGGGTCAATGCCGCGTTCTGCGATGCCGCGATCAACATGGGCACCGTGTACGCCGCGCAGTGCCTGCAAGACGCGCTGAATCGCCTTGCCGGAACAACATACGTCCTGGTCGACGGACGCCTCGGCCCGCGCACGCGCGAGGCCGTGCGCCATGCGGACGCCGACGGCGTGGCCTTTACCATGTGCGCCATCCGGCTGGCCGAGTATTGCCGCAGAGGCCGCAAGGGCGAGGCTCGCCGGGTGTTTTTGGACGGATGGGCCAGCCGGGTTCGGAGCCTCATGGAGGAGATATGAACGAAACGAAAAGTGTCTGGGCGTCGAAAACAGTCTGGGGCGGCGTCGTGGCGTTCGTCGCGTCCATCGCCGGGATTTGGGGCTATGCGATAGCCCCGGAGGAACAGGCCGTGATCGTTGATGCCGCCTGTTCCGTCGCGGCTGGTATGGGTGCCGCCGTCGCCATCCTTGGTCGCATCGTGGCCTCGAAAAAGGTCAAGTAGTGTGGCCTGGATCAAAACCTTTCTGGCTGGCCTTGGCGCTGTCCTGGGCGCACTGGGCACATGGTGGCGGCAACGGCGGCGCGCCCAGGCCTTGGCGGAGGCTCAAGCCGACGCTGATCGCATTGGCGCTGATCCCGTTGGCGAATGGCTGCGCCGCTACAACCCAGATAGCGCCGCCTCCGCCCCGCCCGACACTGGAAAGCATGCAGCCGACGAATGATGGCGGGCTAACGATGAACCGACAGGATGCCATGGAGTTGCTTTTGTACATCGACCAACTGGAGCGCCGATGACTTCGATATCCGCCGTGGACGCGCTGGGCTCCATGCTGCGAGCGGAGTTCGACGACGCCGCGGCCCTGCGGCGGCCGTATGAGGATGAATGGGTCGAGGCGCTGCGCCAGTACAAGGGCATCTATGCGCCCGAGGTTGCCGCGCGCATGGCCCGCGCCGACGGCCCGGAAGGCCAGAAGTCAAAAATTTACCTGCGCCTGACCAAGGTCAAGTGCGACGCCATTCAGGCCCGCCTGATGGATTTGCTCTTTCCCGCCAATGGGGCCGTGAACTGGGGCATCGAGCCCACGCCCGTGCCCAATGTTCGCGACGAGGCAGTAGCCGCCGGCCTTCGGGCTTATGCCGCGTCCGGTGGCGACCCCGCGTTGCTCGACATGGACGCCTTCCGCCTGGATATCGCCCGCGAGTCGTGCGTGGCCATGGAGCGCGCCATGCGCGACCAGCTCGCGGAGACGCCCAAGCGGCAGAGTTACCGCAAAATTTGCGACGCGGTCATTGCCCACGCCGTTCGGTACGGCACCGGCATCCTGAAGGGGCCGCTCGTGGAGACGCGGACCAAGACGAGCTATGCCAAGGGCGCGGACGGTGATTGGTCGCTGCAGCACGTCGAGGACGGACTGTGGCCGTATTTTGAATTCGTGCCGATATGGGCCGTGTATCCGGATCTGGCGGCCACGAATCGCCACGAGTTGCGTTTTATTTGGCAGGAACACCTGATGACCGGCAAGGACCTCCGGGACTTGATCCGGTTCCCGAAGTTCCGTGGCGACGTCATCGCCGAGTACGTCCGCCAGCACCCGGACGGCGACGCCGAGCTGCGTCAGTACGAGACCTCGGTGCGTTCGTTGTCCGAGGAATACTCCGCCCCGGACCTCAAGGGCAGATACCGCGTCATGGAACGCTGGGGGTATTTGACTGGCGCCGAGCTGGCTAATGCCGGCATCGAGATCGACCAGTCCCAGGATACGGAAATGTTCTCGGCCAACATATGGATTGTTGGCAACAGAGTTGTCAAGGCCGTTCTCAACCCGCTTCAAAGCGTCGATTTTCCGTATTTCTTCTATCATTTTTCCAAGGACGAGTCGTCATTTTTCGGCGAAGGCGCGCCAAAGCTGATGCGCGACTGCCAGTCCGGGATCAATGCGTCGGTCCGAATGCTGGTCGACAACGCGGCCATCGCTTCTGGCCCCATCGTGGGTATCAACGTCCGCGCCCTGGCTCCGGGGCAGGACCCCGAGGCGCTGTCGCCGTGGAAGATTTTTCTGTTCGATGACGCGGCCGACATGGATCAGATGATGAAGACCTGGAATCTGCAGTCGAATTCCCAGGACCTGATCACCATTCTACAACTCTTCCAGAACTTCGCCGACGAGCTCTCCACGCCCCGTTATATGTACGGGGACCAGAACGTGGGCGGCGCCGGCAAGACGGCGTCCGGCCTGTCCATGCTCATGGGCGCGGCCAACATCGCCATCAAGAGTCTGGTCAAGAGCTTTGACGACGACGTGACCATCCCCTTCATTACCGCCCTGTATCACTGGAACCTTCAGTGGTCTCCGGACGCGACCGTCAAGGGCGACTACAACGTGGTCGCCAAGGGCTCGACCAATCTTGTCGCCAAGGAGCTGCGCGCCCAGCAACACCAGGTGCTCCTTGGCGTGACCAGCAACCCGCGCTTTGAGGGCATGACCAAGGACGCCAAATGGCTGGAGCACGTCTTCCGCGACGCCGACATGCCCGAGGGGCTGGTGCGCACGGACGAGGAATTCCGCGCCTGGAAGCAGGAGCAGATGACCATGCAGGCCAAGGCCCAGGCCCAGGCCATGCTCCAGGCCATGATGGAAGAGGCGCAAAAGGCGGGCCTTGATCCGCGCCAGGCGTTCGCCCAGGTCGCCCAACAGGTGGCCCCGGCACTGGCCGGCGCTCCCGGAGCCCCGCCAGCGCAGCCGCCCACGTCCGAGTTTGCCACGGAGCTTAGGCCGTGAGCGCCAACCCACTCGCGGACGCGACCGACCATGCCGGCGCTCCGGCGTTCCGCGCCGTGCTGGCCCTGGTGGAATTCCGGCTGGCATCGGCCCGCGCGGACCTGGAGACGGCGGCCCCGGAAAAAATTTTGTTCGCCCAAGGCAAGGTTCGCGCCCTGCGCGATCTGGCCCAGGATTTGAGCGGACGCAAACCCTGAAACTGTGGCGGCCCCGGCCCAGCCCGCCCGCCACGGAGACGATTATGCCAGACGAGATTTTAGACGACAAGCAGGCCGACGAGGAGTTTGACGCCGCATGGGCGGAAAACGAGCCTGCGCCCGGAGCCCCGGCCTCGCCCGCCTCCGAGCAGATCCACGGGCAGTCGCCCGCCGCCGAACCGTCCTCGCAACCGGCCCCGGAGCATGCCTCCGGCTCTCCGGTCACGGAAACGGACACGCCGGACGACGTGGAAGAACTGCGCAAAAAGGCCCACGGGTACGACTCCATGCTGGGCCGCCTCGAAGCCGAGCGCCGTCAGCGCAAGGACATCGAGGAGCGGCTGCGTCAGTTGGAACAATCACGGCAACAGCCTGCTCCCCAGGCCCCAACCCCCGTTTCCGCCCCGGACGCCATCCGTCCCGAAGTCGAGGAATTACAACAGCGCGACCCGCAGCTCGCGGCGCTCGTGCTGGAGGACTCCAAGGACGGAGCCCGGCTGCGCAAGGCGCTTGAGGAATTTGGCGTGGACGCGGTCGAGGAGCGCGCCGAGGTGATTCGCCTTCGTCGCGACCTGGATTCAAAATTGTCCGGGATCGAGACGCAGACCAACGACGTGGCCCGCCAGACGGCCGTGCAGTCATTTTATGCGGCCGTGGCTGCCAAACATGCGGACTGGGTCGGCGTGGCCACGGACCCCGCGCGCGCGCACGAGCACCAGCAATACATGCTTGGCGTGCGGTCGTGGGCCGAGGGGAAGCCGTATGCCGAGGGGTCGCGGCTCTTTCGTATTATTGAACAAGGCACGCCGGCGGAGGTTATCGAGCTTCTGGACCGGTACAAAGCAGAACAGCCCGGCACCAGGGTCGATCCGCGCGCCAGCGCCGACGACGCGCTGGCCGTGCCGAGCAGATCCGGACCTCCCCCCAAGGCCCGCGCCCCGAAAGACGATTTTGACGCGGGCTGGAACGAGGCTCCGAACGAGTAGGGAGAATTTTCATGGCATACACAGGCACGGCATACGGCGACATTTCGCCCCGCACAGGCGGTTACGCCTCCAAGGAATTGTTGAAGCGCGCCCAGCCACTGCTGGTCATCGAGAAGTTTTTGCAGTCCCAACCCCTGTCGGAACGGTCGACCAAGACCATGATCTTCCGGCGCTACAACGCCCTGGACGCGACGCCAACCCCCTTGAGCGAAGGCGTCACGCCCACTGGCAAGAAGCTGACCAAGACCGACGTGACCGTTGACTTGGTGCAGTACGGTGATTTCGTCGAAATATCCGACATCATCCAGGACCACCATACGGACCCCGTCCTTCAGGAGACAATGGCCATCCTGGGCGAGCAGGCCGCGCTGATGCTGGAAACCGTCCGCTTTGGCGTTCTCAAGGCCGGGACCAGCGTGACCTACGCCAACGGTGCGGCCCGGACGGACGTCAATACCGGCATTACCCTGGACCTGCAGCGCCGCGTCACCCGCGCCTTGAAGCGCCAGAATGCCCGCGTGTTCACGTCCGTGGTCCGCTCCACGCCCGACTTTGGCACGGTCAACGTCGCTCCGAGTTTCATTGGCCTGTGCCACACGGATTGCGAGTCCGCCATTCGCGGCCTGGCCGGCTTCAAACCGGTCGAGGACTACGGCAATTACGGCGCGATTTACGAAGGCGAAATCGGCAAGGTCGAGGACGTGCGCTATGTCGCCTCGACGGTCTTCCTGCCCTGGGCCGACGCCGGCGGGCTCAAGGGGACCATGTTGTCCACGACGGGCACGAATGCCGACGTGTACCCCATCCTGTACCTCGCCCGCGACGCCGCCGCCTCCGTCCCGTTCAAGGGGAAAAAGGCGGTGACGCCAATGGTCCTGAATCCCAACGTGCCCCGTGGCGGCGACCCTCTGGGTCAGCGCGGTTCGTGCGGCTGGAAGGCCGCCTCCGCCGCCGTGATCTTGAATGACGCCTGGATGCACCGTCTCGAGGTCGCAGTACTCGCATAGACAGCGGAGGGGGTCCGCCCCCTCCTTTTTAAGGAGACTCCATGAGCAAGCAGCCTGATAATTCCTCCCAGTCGGCGACAGACAACGCGCCGGCCCGCCCCCGCGTGACCATCATTATTCCGTCCAGCTCCGGCAAGGGCGGCAGCGACGACGTGTTCGCATCGGTCAATGGTCGCGACTACCTGATCCGGCGCGACGTGGAGGTTAGCGTGCCGCCGGAAGTGGTCAGCGCCCTGACCGATGCCGTGATCACGGAACACATCACCGACGAGGCCGGGCGCATCGTCGGAGAGCGGAACGTGCCTCGGTATCCGTTCCAGGTAAAGTGAGGTGGCCATGAAGGCAAAGGACCTGTTCCTCCTGGTTTCCACTAAGCTCCAGGACATTGAGCCTGGCATGGATAAAAGGTGGCCATGGGAGAAAGATCCCGCGGCCAGTCGCGCGTCACTGGTGGACTTCCTTAACGCCGCGATCCGGCAGACAGTGCTTTCCCGCCCAGACATCACCGCAAAAACACAAAGCGTGCAGTTGGTGCAAGGCGTCCGGCAAACAATCCCATCGGACGGAGTTTTTCTCCTTTCCGTGGCGCGAAACATGGGAACCAATGGCTCGACGCCAGGAAAGCCAATTTTTGCCACCGGGAAGGATTCCCTTGCAGCGTATTCGTGGACGTATGCCGGATCCGAAATAGACTTTTATTATTATGACCCGCTTGTAGACAAGAAGACGTATTATACCTTGCCAGGAGTTGGAACAACAACGAGGTGGATTGAAATATCGTATTCCGTAAACGCGGGCACCGTGGCTACGGCGAATGACGACATCCCAATCCCAGAGATGTACTCTGACGCCCTTGAACACATGATGCTGTATCATATCCTTTCCGGAGACTCTTCTGCATCAAATCTTGCCTTGGCTAAGTCGCATTACGACGCATTTTATATGGCCGTTGGCGCGGACGTGTCCGCAATAACGGCGGCAAGGCGCATGGCGGAGCCGCAATCATGACCTACCGTGACATGCTGCCGCTCGTTGTCTCCGTGGTGCGCGGAGCCCCGATCCCTTGGGTGGAAACAGAGCTGCGCGAATCAGCGCTCGCGTTCTTTCAACGGTCGTCGGCGTGGATTGAAGACCTGGACCCGGTCACGCTGGTCGCCGGCGAAACGACGGCCGAACTCGACCTCCCGCCCGGCGCGGCCGTTGCCGTTCTTTTGTCGGCCAAGGCAAACGCCGTCCAGATCCGCCTAACCCGCGACGCGGCAGGGGCTGGGAATTCAATCGTATTCGCCAGGCCATTTCCGGAGGACGTGGAGATAGCCGCTACCGCCGCGCTCAAGCCCGCGTTTTCGTCGCAGGGGATACCAGACGATATGCGCGAGTTCGTCCCAGCGATCCTTCATGGGGCCATCGCGCGCCTCAAGGCGCACGGCGGCGTGGAGTGGTCCGACCCACAAGGTTCTGCCCTCGCGTTGGGCAGATACAAAGACGAAATCGCCAGGGCGCGCCGCCGGTCTCTTGTCGGTCCAAATATCAACACATTGGCTGTTCGGCCGGTGTCCTTTATCTAGGAGCTAGTATGTCCAAGTTTTCTAATTATCTCGAAAACGCCATTGTTGACGCCACACTTCGCGGCGTAGCCCTGTCGGTTCCCTCTGGCACGTTTTTGGCGCTGTTTACCGCGGACCCCACCGATGCCAATGTGACAGAAAACGAGGTCAATACGACCGCGTGGCCATCGTATGTGCGGCAAGACGTCGCCCAGGGCGGCGCCACGGCGACCGGCTGGACCGCGCCGTCCGATGGAGTCACCAGTAACGCCAAGGCGTTGACGTTCGCGGCGAACAATGGCGCCGGCGCCGTGACGGTCACGCATATTGGAGTCTACGACTCGTCTATTGGCGGTAACCTCCTGTATCATGCGCCACTCACGCAGGCCAAGACGCTCCAGGTTGGCGACGTCATTTCGTTTGCCGTCGGATCCATCACCGTGACGCTTCAGTAGCCGCATGCTTAACGCGTCCGCGCTAAACGGCGTCGGGCTCAACGCAGCCGCTGGAAGTCGGGTACAACAGGGCTCGGCCTGGGCCGAGTCGGGGGCGGCCGCCGCGTCCACGGCCTTCATTCTTGCGCGCCCGCGCGCGTCCGTCGTTGCGTTGGCGCGGTGTGTCACGGCGGCCTTTCAGTCGCACGCCACGGCAGCCGACGCCGTGCTCGCGGTCTCGGTTCTCGCGGCCCTACCAAGGGTGCGGCACGCCTCCTCGTCCTCGACAGGAGCAGAGGCCGTGTCCGCCGCCATCGCGGACGTTACGCGCTACGCCACCGCCCATGCCACCGCCCTGTCCGCCCTGGCCGCCACCGGCGTGCGGACGACGCACGCGTTTGGGCAGGCATCGGCACGGGCGAGCCTTGCGGCCGACGATACGGTTATAGCCAAGCCGTCGGTCGCGGCGCCCGCCACGGCGCTTGCGGAAGCAAGCCCTTGTGTGACGCGGCATGTCGCCGCGGCCGTCGTCGCCGCGTCGACCGCGTCCGCGTCGGCTGGCTACGCCTATTCCGGCGTGGCCGCGATCGCCGTGCGCTGCGCCGGATTCGCGGCAGCAGGGTATGGCGTGCCGTCTCTATCCGTGCTCGGAGCCAGGGCGGATATGTACACCTATGCTCGGCAGCGCCACGAGGCGCTTGCCGAAGCGTCACGTTCGCGGGCGCTCGTCGCATGCACGGCGGTCGCCTTGTGCATGGGCGAGGCGTCGCCCATGTGCCGCGCGTTCGCCTCGGCGTCGGCCACGGCCGCCCAGGGAACGACGCGCGGCCTTGGCGGAGCCGTCGCCATGGTTGCTAGCGCTGAGTACTGGTTCCTCGCTCGCTCGGAGGCCACGGCCGCAGCCTTCGCCGTCGCGCGAGGCGACTCCGCGCTGTCCGCTCTGTCCGCCCTGGCCGCCACCGCGCTCGTGCGCGTGGAGACCACGGTAAACAACGAGTTGGAAGGGTTTGCCGATCCACGGGCAGTTTCGGACATCGCCATGGTCGCCCAGGGCGTGGTTGTCGCCCCGGTTGCCGTGCACTTTTGGGGCACGGCTGCCGTACAGCCAGAAGCGACGTATGTACACCAGTCTAGCGCATCGGCGCCAGCGCCCGCCGCGCTTTCGCCGGCGGCCCTACGGGTTTTGATGGGGGCCGCGTTTATTCCGGTCGCGGCGGACGCCGTGGCCATTGGTCACTGGGAGTGGGGCGGCGCCGCGACGGCGGGCGCTTCTGTAATGTCCGCGGGGTTCGCGCTTCAACGGCACCAGGCATTCGCCAAGGCGTTTGTCCGCGCCGCGCCAGACGCGCAGGCAACATGGGGACACGGGGCGATGGCCGCAATTTTTGCCATGGCGGGTGTTGACGCCATCGCGGACCGCCATCGCATGGCCAACGCGACCCCCATGGCGTTCGTCAGCGCCACTGTCGCCAGCGCGGCTCAAACCCACGCGGCCACGGGCTGTTGTTTGGCGGAAGCCCTTGCCTTGGCCTTGGCGCACTGGCGCAGGGATGGCGCCGTCGGACTTTCCTGCATGGCGGGCATGCTTGTCGAGTCAGGGCAGGATCACGCGAGCACGGCCGCGAGTTGGGCCGAAAGCGTTGCGTGGGCCACGGCGAGCCAAGACCATGGCGCGGAGCTACATGCCGTGGCTACCGCGAACGATACGTCCGCCGCGTGCACGCATGCACATGGAGCCACCGCCGCGATGGCCGCGTTCGCGGACGCGCTTTCGACCGGGTCGT
>RZYG01000268.1 GCA_009930415.1 Spartobacteria bacterium
CGAGTTCATGATCAAGGAAAACCGCGCCGGCACCATTTCCCCCTCCCTGCGGAACCTGAAGCCCGGCGCCAAGCTCGACCTGACCGGCCCCTACGGCGAATTTTTCTACCGGGAGAAGGAAAAGGGGCGCCACGTCTTCCTCGCCACCGGCATCGGCATCGGACCCTTCCGGTCCTACCTGCGCAGCTACGAGATCCCCAACCATCTCCTCGTCCACGGCGTCCGCCGCGCGGCCGACCTGCGGCTCTCCGCCGGCCTCGATCCCGCCCGCCTCGTGTCGTGCGTGTCCCGCGAGGACGGCGGCACGCTCCGCGGCCGCATCACCGACTACCTGCGCACCGCCGAGCTCCGGCCCGACGATCTCTTCTACCTCAGCGGAAATCCCCTCGCCGTCAAGGACGTCGTGGATCTGCTCGGGGAGAAGGGCGTGCCGCCCGCGCGCATCGTCCGCGAATTCTATTACGCCTACTGATTCTTTTCCCGCTGGACAACGTTGCGCCTTCGGGAGCAGGATTTCCGAGTCGGCGCGGAACGCGTCCACGTCGCGTGGAAAGGCAGGAACATCATGGAACAGTATCTCCCGTTGCTCATCCAATTGATCAGCGGCGCCGTGGGCGGAAATGCCGCGGGCAAACTGATGAAGAAGTTCTCGCTGGGCACCTTGCTGAATTCCGTCGCGGGCATCGTCGGCGGCGGCATCGGGGCCGGGGCCTTGAAAGCCTTGGAACTCGACGTGGCCACCGGCGGCACGAACGTCCAGAGCGTGGTCGGCAGCATCGCCAGCGGCGGCGTCGGCGGCGGCGTCCTGATCGCCGTCATCGGCTTGGTGAAAAACCTCCTCGGCAAGAAATAAGCGGATGCAGTGCCGCGCGCGACCGGTCGCGCCGGATCCCGACCCCGGCTCGCCGCTTGGGGCGCATCGGCGATTCGGTGCATTCTTGTCGTCATCGGGATGTAAAGGCTTGCCTGCGTGGCACGCGGCTCCTGCCGCGTGCGGCCGGAAGAATCCGCGCGGGACGGGAGCCCCGCGCACCAAGGCCCATGCGGACGACACCCAATCGCAGATGCGCCCACCGCTTCCCGGCCAGGGCCGGGGTCTTGTGTTTCGATCCGCTCTCCCCCATAATCCCGGCATGAACACGATGCGCTTGATCCGTTGCGGGCTCGCCGCCTGCTGCCTCGCCGGATTCCTCACCCACGCCGCGGCGGCACAGACTTCCCTCGATCCCATCGCGAGTCCGACGGAGGGCGGCCCGGAAACCCTGCAATCCCTCGAAGCCCTGCAGCGGGCGCTGGCCATGAAGGAAACGGAAGCCGCCGATTTGCAGGCGCAGCTCGCCGCCGCCGGCGACGACCTGCAGCGCGACGACCTGCTCCGCAAATTGCAGGACGTCCGCTCCGCCATCGAGGAGCAACGCCGGCAATTCGACGGGTTCGCCGCCGACGTCGATCTGAGCCCGTTCTCGCCCGAAACGAAATCCAAATTCGACTGGCAGGAACAGGTCGGCAAGCTGCTGGAACCCATCCTGGCCGAATTCGAAAACGCCACCGCCGAATCGCGCGCCATCGGACAGATCCGCGCGCAACTGGCCGACGTCGGCAAGCGCCGCGATCTGGCCCGGCAAGCCGTGGACAACCTGGATGCCCTGCTGGCCCAGCCCGCTTCGGCCGAATTGCGCGCGCGGCTCGACGCCCGCCGCGCCACGTGGCAGCGCGTGCTCGACGAAAACCAGAACGAGTTTTCCGCGCTCGATCTGCAATTGCAAAGCCGGATCGCCGCCCGCGAGTCGGTCCTGGACCAGACCACCGGTTACGCCAAGACCTTCTTCCGCACGCGCGGCTTGAACCTGCTGCTGGGCGGGCTGGCGTTCGCCGTCGTGTTCTTCGGCTTCCGCCTCGGCGAGCGCCTCGTCCGCAAGCTGCGCCGCCGCGGCACCGAAAAACGCTTCAGTTCGCGCCTGACCGCGCTGCTGTTCCACGTGTTCAGCGTGCTCGGCGGCCTCCTGGCCATGATGCTCGTCTTCAATCTCGCCGGCGACTGGTTCCTGCTGGGCATCGTCGTGATCTTCCTCTTCGGCGTCGGCTGGGCCAGCATCAAAACCCTGCCCCAGCAGATCGAAACCATCAAGATGATGCTCAACGTCGGCGCCGTCCGCGAAGGCGAATACGTGGTCTTCGATGGCACGCCCTATCGCGTGGATTCGCTGGGGCTCGGCGCGCACCTCGCCAATCCCCGCCTCGCCGGCGGCACGCGCCGGATGCCCGTCAACATGCTCGTCGGCATGAATTCCCGCCCGCTTGGCCCGGACGAAGCTTTGTTCCCCTGCGAGAAAGGCGACTGGGTCGTCCTGGCCGACGGCCGGTTCGGCCAGGTCGTCAACCAGACGCCGGCCGTCGTGGAACTCGTCGCCCCCGGCGGCGAACGCTGCGCCTATCCCGCCGCCGCGTTCCTCGCGCTGAATCCGCGCAACCGCTCCGCCGGCTTCCGGATCGAAAGCACGTTCGGGATCGACTATCGCCACCAAGCCCTCGCCACCACGGAAATCCCCGCCAAAATGCGTGCCAAGTTGCAGGCCGAACTGCCCATGCGGATCGGCGCGGACGCCCTGCGCGACGTCCAGGTGCATTTCGCCAAGGCCCATTCATCCGCGCTGGAGTACGCCGTCTGGGCGGATTGCGCCGGCGCGGCCGCCCCCGTCGCCGACCGCATCCCCGGCGAAATCCAACGCATCCTGGTGGATGCCTGCAACGAAAACGGCTGGACGATCCCCTTCACGCAGATCACGGTCCACCAGCCATAGCCCTCGCCCCCTTGTGATTTATTTACCGGGCCCACCGGGCCCGGCACCAACTCATTGGAAATTGGATGTTGGACATTGAATATTGAGCTTCCCCCCTGCCCCCCCCCGCCCCCGTCCACGCTCATTCCCCAATGGCTCCAATCGCCCGCTCCAGACACCGCCGGATCAGGTCTTCCGGCGGCGGCGGGATCAGCCCCGACGTCGCCAGCAGTTCCATCGCCCGGTGCGCATCGGCGATGTCTTTCTGCGCGCGCTCCCGCACCTGCTCGGGAACCAAGGAGCGCCGCGCCACGCCATCACGCGCGGCCTGCCGCGCCACGGCCGCCGCGGTCTCGGCGAACACCCCGTCGTCGGTCATCAACGGCATGATGCGGTCCGGCGAAAGTCCCTGGCGTTCGGCGA
>RZYG01000269.1 GCA_009930415.1 Spartobacteria bacterium
CAACGAGCTCTCCAAGCCCCGCCCCATCTTCCAGTCCGCCGGCCCCTACGCCTGGCTCGTGGACGCCAACATCTCCCTCGAGGAAATCAACCGCAAGCTGCGCCTCGACCTGCAGGCCGAGACCTCCGACCGCCTCGCCGGCTGGATCACCGAACATCTCGGCTACGTGCCCAAGCAGGACGACGTCGTGGAAACCCAGGGCGTCCGCGTCCGCGTCATGCAGACCATCCGGCTGCGCGTCACCCTGGCCCACGTCGAAAAGCTCGACGCCCCGCGCGGAGGCCCCCCCGCATGATGACGCTCGAGATCTTCCTGCTGCTCTTCTGCCTCGCCGGCAGCGCGTTCTTCGCCGGCGTCGAGACCGGCGTCATTTCCATCAACCGCCTGCGCCTGCAGCACCTCGTGCGCCGCCAAGTGCCCGGCGCCAAGACCATCCGCGATTTCCTCACCCATTCCGACCTGCTCCTCGGCACCACCCTCATCGGCACCAATCTCCTCCACGTCGTCAGCGCCATCCTGGCCGCCTCCATCGGCCGGCACGTGGCCGGCGCGGCCGGCGCGGCCGCCGCCGGCGGCGTCCTGCTGCTGGCCATCCTCGTCTGCTGCGAATACATCCCCAAGGCCTGGTTCCAGGCCGCGCCCGCCCGCCGCACCCTGCCCTTCGCCGGCCTGCTGCGCGCCGCCGCGACCCTCCTGCGGCCGTTCAGTTCCCTCGTCAACCTCGTCGTCCGCGCCGTCCTGCCCCGCCGCGACGGCAAGGGCGTCGACGACAAGATGCTCGTCACCCGCGAGGAACTCCTCCATCTCGCCCGCGAAGGCGAGCGCTCCGGCGTGCTGACCAAGCACGAATCCGAGATGATCCACGGCGTCTTCGATCTGACCCACAAGACCTGCGCCACCCTCATGACCCCGCGCGACAAAATGGCCTTCGTGACCGCCGCCGCCACCCCCGCCGAAATCCTCGCCCTCGCCCGCGTCCGCGAATTCAACCGCCTGCCCGTCTACGATCCGGACCAGAAGTCCTTCGTCGGCGTCGTGCACGTCTTCGACGTCCTGGCCGACGACGCCCCGGCCGGCAAAACCGCCGCCGACTACCTCCGTCCGCCCCAGCTCGTGGCCTCCTACCTCCCCGTCGATCACCTGCTGCCCCGCATGCGCGTCACCCGCCTGCCCCTCTTCCTCGTCACCGACGACCGCTACGAGGTCATCGGCCTCATCACCCTCGAGGACGTCTTGCGCGAAATCACCGGCGAGTCCTGAGCCCGCCGTTCGCGGCGCATTGACGCGCGCAACGCGCCGTTCGACGTTTTTCCAAACAGGTGGCCGCTTCGCCCGCGCAACGGGCCGTGCCGGACGGCCTCATCTGGCCGTTTCCGGGGGACGCGGCGGAAGAGGTTGCCACGCTTCGGGGGTCTTGCGCTCCAGCCCGACGACCCAATAGCTGGAATCCTGTCCGCGGGGCAATTGGAGACGGTACTGCCGGGGCCGTTCGTTGGGGGGCATCACGAGCAGAAAACTCTCGTTTGGAGCGACCGTATTGAGAATGAAAAGATAATCCGCGGTGACGTTCATGCCCATGAAATGGACCGTCGCGATTCCATCGGGACTGATCCGGCTCGAGAACGGCATCGGCAGGGCGATCGTCTTGCCCCCGATGGGCAGGAAGCGGCACTCCAAAAGATCGCCGAACGCCACGTCGCGCTGGACCAGGCGCGTTTTGACGACGGCGCCGGAATCGTGGATGGCGACGAACCCGCTGGAAGACCACAGCAGTTCCCCGCTTCGGCTCCCCACCAGATAGGGCGCGACGATCACGAACTGGATCCGCGCGACGGGATCGGCGATGGGATGGGCATGCGGCAACGCCAGGGCCTCGGCATCCACGGCGACGATGCAGTATTTGCGGGCGAAGTCCTGGAACTCGACGGGGGGCTCGTTGGTGGATGCGCCGAACCCGCCTAGGCGCAACACCCGGGCCAGATAAGGGGGACAGTGGACGGGAATCATTTCCACGGAAGTGAACTGGTCGGCATAGGGCACGGACCGGGGTGCGCCCAGCGCCGGCAGGAATTCGCACCCGGTTTGCCACTCCAGCGCAAGCAGGGTGCCGTTGCGATCGTCGGTGACCAGCAGGCGGCGCCGCGCGGCATCCCAGCGGACGGACTCGATGGTCGTGGCGAGATCCGCCAGAGGTTCGACCAAACCCGACGCCGGATCCAAATGATAGATTCCCCCCCCCTCTTCGGCGACGATCGCCGTGCCGTCGGGCAAAGCGCAAACTCCCTCGGGCGCGCGAAAAACGTGTTCCGGCCGGGCCACGCGAACCTGGCGCGAGCGCAGATCCAGAACGCCGACGTCGCCGGAAAACTCGCAGGCAAAAACGGCGTGGGCGCCATCGGCGGAAAAGGCGGCGGCCGAATAGCTGGCCGTGGCGTGGTTGAGGGGCCACCACCAGTTGCCGGCGGCGTCGCGGAACAACACCACGCCGCGGAAAATGCCGATTTGCCCGGCCAAGTCGAACTCGCGCAGCAACGCTTCCATGGAAGAACCGGCGAGCAGCAACTCGCCGGCTGGACCCACGTCGACGGCCTCCCAGGCGAAATGGCGGCCATCGAACGGCACCGGGATCACCAAGCCACGCGGCTGGCGCAGGACGGCTGGATCCCGGAGGTTGAACACAAGCAAACGGCCGCCGGGCACGTCTTCAACCACGTAAAGCTGGCCTTTGGCATCGATCGCCAGCCCTTCCGGCGAGGTCAGACCGGGGACGCGCATCCAGCCGCGGGAGCTTTCGGCATACAGCGGCGTTTTCGAATCGAAGACGGCTTCGCGGATGCCGTCGGGCCGGATGCGCACGATCATGGCCGCGTCTTCCATGGCCACGTAGACGTCGCCCGTTTCCGGATCAAGCGCAATGCCGTCCGGCCCGCGCAGTCCGGCCGCAACCGTTGCGATGTGCTTGATGACCGGGGACAACGTGCGCGGATCGTCCAGCGCGGGGCCCGCCACCTCAGGTGCCGCCGGCACGGCGCCCACCGTTTGGACGGCCAGCGCCAACGCGGCCATCCAAATACGCCGTTCAAGCCAATTATTAATCCGGCATATAAATACTTGCACATATAGGCATGCATGGTATGATTCCGGGCATGATGAAAAGAGATGCCAGAAGACTGAGTACCGAGGCCCA
>RZYG01000270.1 GCA_009930415.1 Spartobacteria bacterium
AAGCCGGTGCGCAGCGCCGCCCCCTTGCCCTGGTTCGCCTCGTGGAACCGCACCTGGAGATCCGGACTTTCCTTGGCCATCTTTTCCAGCACCTCCCGCGTGCCGTCGCGGGAGCAGTCGTCCACGAGCAGGATTTCCTTTTCCATGCCGACGTCGACCGAGCGCACGAGATCCACGATCTGGGAAATCGTCGCCGCCTCGTTGTAAACCGGAATCACGATGGATAATTTCACGGGCGTTCCTCTTGCATGTCCAACACCACGGGACCCAGCAAAAAGTAGTCGAACGGCCCCTCCGAGACAAGGAAAACCCCCCATTGCGCGATGCGTTCCAGCCGCATTTCCCGCCCGCCCGCCGCGTGCGCCAGTTCACCGGCCGAAATTTCGACGGCAGTCCACCCCTGCGTCGCGGCAAACTCCTTCTGGAAGCGCTCGGCATAGGGAGGATTCCCGGGCCGGTCGTCGATGCGAATGGCGAACGTGGCCGGCGCGGCTTCGGGCCAGTAAATCTTTGTTATGAGGCGTTGCGCTCCGCGCCAATTTCGGACGGCGGGCGCGCGGAACAAGCCGGGATAGGCGATGGATTCGGCACCCGGCGCCGGCGTCGCCGCGAAGCCCCGCCCGACTTCGACGTCCAGCTCCACTCCGTTGAGTTCCCAGCCCCGCGCCGCCCAGAAGCTCCCTGGCCGGGCCAGAACGGGAAACGCGCGGACTTCCCCCCAGTGCAATCCCGCCATCCAAGCGAACGGAACAGCCGCCAAGGCCAGAACGCCTCCCCAGCGCAATAATCCGCCTCGCCCCCACGTGGAGCATACGAGGACCGCCCCTCCCGTTCCGAAAAGCCAATCCGACCATTCCGGCGTGCGGCCGACAAGCGTTTGCAGCCCTTCGACGACACCGCAAAACGTCGCCACCCCCAATCCAAGCGGCCAGCCACGCCTCCCCGGCGCCAACCCCCGCCCGACCAGCCAAGCCAGACCCGCCCCCAATCCCACGTGGCCCGCGCCGCCCAGCGCACGCCCTGCGATTCCCGGCGATTCGCCCCCGACAGGCCCCAGCAGCACGAAAAGGGTGGCGGCGCCTCCCAGCGCCGCCGCCACAGCTCCCCGCCCGCGAAGGTTCATCCCTACGGTTCTTCCGGATAAACCTCGTCGTACGGCTCGATCCGGTACCACCGCTGGCGCTGCAAGTACGACGTGCGATCCTCAAAGACGTAGTTGGTCGACGTCGTGAAGATATAGAAGTCGCTCTTGTTCAGGGTCGCCGGTCCGTTGTACTTCGCGGGCCAGTTGCTCCAGCTCTGCCCGAAATCCTCCGAATACCGAATCAGGTAGCGCTTGCCCGGCAGTCCGCCCTGCCAATCGAACCGCATCAGGCCCGAGACCTTGTACGGGCTGCGGGTGATGCCGAACTGGATGGGAATGAAGATGAAGGGATTGTCGCTGACGTCCCCGCCCGAGTCCCCGGTGATCCGCCAGAGGCCATTCGCCGTTTGGGAATCAATGCCGGCCTGCCAGAGGTAATATTCCTGGTAGGCCGGCACGTTGGCCAGCCAAGTCCAGTTCGTGCCGCCGTCGTTGGAGAACCAAACGTCCACCCTTTCGTCGCCGTCCACCAGATGGGCCGACCAAACCATCGGCCAACTCAAATCCAGCCCTTGCAGCAAGATGCCTTCGTCGTTCAAGGTGCGGGTCTCGTAGCTCACGTTGGTGCTGCCCTGGCTGGCTTGCGGGGTATTGCCGTACATGCCGATATTGAGGCGGCCGCCGTTGTCGCCCGGCTCAAGGGCGTAGTCCGCAGTCGGGTTGCCGTGATCCACCGCCCAGGACACGTTGGTATCCACGGTCGTCCATGCGCCGCCCAGCGCGGTGGCTTCCCAGCGGCCATAGGCCGACAGCGGATGCAGATCGGGCGGCGAGTCGTATTCGCCGACGGCCTTCAAACCGGCCGGCCCGACGGCGCTGCGGTAATCGCGCGCCATGCCGAGGTGCCACGGACGCAGCGGATCGATTTCCGGAACGGGATAAACGTTGGTCGATCCGGCATAGAATCCCGAGTTGGTCGCGCCGAAGTCGTACAGGTTGTAATCCATAACCGCCTGCGAAAGCAGCGAGGTGGCGCCGCCGATGGAATAGGCATAGGCGTTGGCGTCCGGAATGAAGACGTTGTTCTGCAAAACGTCCACGACCGTGTTCTGCAACTGGATGCCCGCGATGGTCGACCGCGCGAACGTCAGGTTTTCCAGCACGGACGTGCGCGTGTTCTGCAGGTTGACGCCGATGCCGGTCTTCCAGAAGCCGGAGTTGAGCACTTCCGTCCCTTGGGCGCCTTGCACGTCCATTCCCATGGCGGCATCGCTGAGCACGACGCCCTGCACGGTCACGTTCCGGTTGGACTCGAGCAGAACCGCGCGGTCCACGCCGCCGACGTTCAGGTCGCGCAGTTGGAAGAACGAAGCCTTCACGTCGAGCCCGATCGCCGGGAAGTTCGTGGTGCCCGAACGGCGCAGCGCCGCGGCATAGGGGCTGTTGGGATTGCCTTGGACGACCACGTCGGCGTCGGCGTCGCCGCTGCGCGACCAAATGACGCGGAGATCCCGGTTGGTGGCATAGGTCCCCGTATCGACGTGGACCACGTCTCCGCCTTCCAGATCGTACTGGTCCAGGATCTGCTGCAAGGAGGCCTTGGGCGTTTCAGGCGTCAAGCCGTCGTTGGCGGCGGACCCCGGCTGGGAGCAGGTGACGTTGTCGGTGAGGTCGCCATCGTCCACGTAGAAATCCTGGGGACTGTTGCGCAAGGCAAACGCGGCGTCCGTTTCGTCGGCCGCGCCGGACCCGTCTTCGGCCACGACGCGCCAGGACACGTTGAATCCGTTCAGGCCCGTCGTGTCCCACCCGCATTCGCCAAATGCGGCCGGCCGGCCGGTGGCGATGTCCACCCAATTTGTGCCGTCGAGGGAATATTGCACGGTAACGGTCTGGCTGGACACGTTGCCGGACGCCCAGCGCAGCACCACGTTGGAACCCTTGACGACGCCGCCGTCGTTGAACGTCAACGCGGTCAGCCAGAAGTTCGTCAGGCTCTTGCTGGCCTGCTCGGTGCCGCTGTAGGCCCCCAGATTGAGTCGATAGCCCCAAGGCAACGAGGCTTCCG
>RZYG01000271.1 GCA_009930415.1 Spartobacteria bacterium
CGCTATGTGGGTCTTGGTTCATGTGTCGTGGCTCCTTTCTGGTTGTTCACCACAACGCCATTATACCTGATCTGCAAGACCCCATAGCATCTACCTAAAAACAGAGAAATGAGAAAAAATCGCAAAATTTATGCCTTTTTAGCCGTTTTTGCGGTGTTTTTGGCCGTTTTTCCGTGGATCGGGGCCGAAAAACTCGGTTTTCGGCAGGTTTTTGGGTTCGTCGTGGGCGATTGGACGGCCGACGGCATGATTTTCTTCCAGATCCGCTTGCCGCGCGTCTTGCTGGGTTTGCTGGCGGGCGGGGCGCTGGCGATGGCCGGCGCGGCGCTGCAAGTGATTTTCCGCAATCCACTGGCCGAGCCATGGACGCTGGGCATCGCCGGCGGCGCGAGCCTCGGCGCGTTTCTGGCGCGGGTCTGCCCGTTCCTGTGGTTCGCGCTGGGGCCGCTGAACACCGCGCAGGCCATGGCGTTGCTCGGGGCGGCCGGCGCGCTGGGGTTGGTGCTGGCGCTGGCGCGGCGTTCGGCGACCGGCGCGCAGACGTTGCTGCTGGCGGGCGTGACGCTGGGCGTCGTTTGCGGCGGGGCCATCATGGTCATCAGCGGGTTCATTTCGCCGTGGAAGCTCGCCGAATTCCACCGCTGGCTGCTGGGCGGGCTCGACGCGGCGGATTGGGCGTCCGTCGGCGCCTTGGCGGCGCTGGCCGTGCCGGGCGTCGCGCTCCTGCTGGCCCAGGCGCGGAATCTGAATCCGCTGGGGCTCGGCGAAGACATGGCGGCGGGGCAGGGCGTGGACGTCGCGCGCGTGCGCCGCTGGACGGCCATCGGCGCGGGGCTCGCCTCCGCGGGCGTGGCCGCCGTGGCCGGCCCCATCGGCTTCGTCGGGTTGCTCGCGCCGCACGCCGTGCGGAAGATCGTCGGCCCCGATGCGCGCCTCGTGTTGCCGTGTTCGTTTTTGTTCGGCGGCGCGCTGCTGGCCGCGTGCGATGCCCTCGGTCGCTGGGCCGCCGCGCCCCTCGAAGTGCCCGTCGGCGCCCTGACCGCCGTCCTCGGCGGCCCGCTCTTCCTGGCCCTGCTGGCCCGCCGGCGCTGAAGCCCGAAAACGCTTGTTTGCCCCGTTCCGCGCTGGCATCCTGATGTCCATGAATCCGTTCGAGCATTTCATCCTGACGCGTTTCAACGTGCCGCTGAAAGCGGATTTGCCGGCCGGGGAAAAACCCGGACCGCACCGCGGGATCGATCCCGGCTGGCTGACGCGCCGGTTCGATCTGTTCGAGCGCGTGTGCCTGCCTTCGCTCCAGCGCCAGACCCAGGGCGCCTTCCAATGGCTGGTGTTCTTGGATTGGGCCACGCCGGTCGCTTTCAAGGAGCGCATGGCCGCGCTGACCGTCCGCTATGAATTCCTGCGTCCGGTCTTCTGTTCCGCATTCGACGAGGAAATCGCCCTTTCCGAAATCCGCCGCCGCGAGGAACCCGCCAAGATCCGCATCACCACGCGCCTCGACAACGACGATGCGCTGCATCCGCGAATGATCGAACTCGTGCAGGAAACGGCGCAGTTGCAGCTGGGCGGCCAAGACCTGGCCCGTGGTTTCTTCATCAGTTTTCCCATCGGCTGCTGCGAGAAAAAGGGCGATTTCTACGTCCGGAGCGAACCGGACAACGCCTTCCAGAGCTTCGTGTCCGCCCCGGAATGCGGCCAGACCGTGATGGGCGCGCCGAAAACCCTGCCGCGGGTGCTCAAAAAGGCGCGCCCGATGTGGTGTCAGGTGATCCACGACGACAACGTGACCGTCGCGCTCCGCGGCGTCTACTGGCCGTGGGGCGGCAGCAGCGAATTCGCCCCGGGCATCACCAACGGCTTCTGCCGCGACATCCTGTGGCAGTGCGCCGAAGTCGTCCGCAGCGCGGCGAAGTATTTCCTGAAGCGCTAAGGCGTTCTGTTCCCCCGACGGGGTCGTCGGGGGCTCCAAAATCCAGGATTCAATGGCTGTTTGGAGCCGGCACGACCTCGTGCCGGGTAAAGTCAGCGCACGGGGGCGAGAGCGGCGGCGGGGAGCCAGCCGCGCGTTTCGCCGAGTTCGATCTCGATCCAATTGCCGCGGCTTTCCCGCATCCGGACGATGGCGCCTTCCGGCACCGCGAGCAGCGGCGTGGCTGTTTCCAGCGGGCTGGACAGCACCTTTTGGCCGGCGCCCATCACGACGCCTTCCGGCACGCGTTCCAGGTCGCGATGCAGCGCCAGTCCGGCCAGCGCCAGCAGCAGCAACGCGGCCAGAACCGCGGCGGCAGGACGCGCAACGAACCGGAACCGCGGCCGGGCGATCCAGACCGCCAGCGCGCCCGCCAGCAGCCAGAAGCAAACGATGCCGAATCCGAGCCATTCCGCGCGGCTGAAATCCAGCAACAGCGCCGCCAGCGGCTTGCGCGCCGGCAGTTCGATGCCGGCGGATTGCGCCGCGAAGCCGAGATTGGCGCGGACGTCCGGATCGCGCGGCGCCAGGCGCTGCGCGCGGCGATAGGCCAGGATGGCCTGTCCGAGATTCCCGTTCCGATAGTACGCGTTGCCGAGGTTGAACAGCGTTTCCGGCTGCGCCTGGCCTTCGTCCACCAGCGCCTGCCAGCCGGCGATCGCGTCCGGCAGGCGGTTTTCGTCGTAGGCCTTCGCCGCGTCGGCGAACGTGCGCTCGAAGCGCGCGATCGCATCGGGGGCAGCCATGATCGACGGGGCAACGAGGAGGACGAAAGCGAACAGCCACCCGACGAGGGCGTCGGGTTTCCATCTTAGATGCGAAACTCTCCCGGACGACACGGAGGTCGTCCCTCCAGGGGCGAAAACAAACCGGATTAAGGGATTTCTGGAGGGTCGGGCTCCGTCCCGACCGTCTTCGCGAGAGTTTTGCAAAAGGCTCACAACTTGATCCTTTCCGCTTTCCGAAGCAACGCGGCGACGGCGGCGATCCAGCTTTCCAGATCCGCGCGGGCCAATTCGGCCGCCGACGCATAGCGGATTTGGTCGGAGAGCGCGAAGAACTCCTGCCATTTCGCGAGGGCGGCATCGTCGGCTTTCGCGGCGCGGAGTTTATCGAGGATGAGCGGGGCTTCCACGGCGCCCGGCGGCA
>RZYG01000052.1 GCA_009930415.1 Spartobacteria bacterium
AGGCGTAGGGGCCGGCGGACTGGAAGATGGGGCGGGGCTTGGAGAGCTCGTTGTAGATGTCGCCGGTGATTTCCTCGAGGATGTCGCCGCGGGTGACGACGCCGGCGACGCCGCCGTATTCGTCCACGACGATGGCGATGCGGATCTTGTCCTTCTGGAACCGGACGAGCAGGCGGTTGAGAGGCACGCTTTCGGGGACGTAGACGGGCGGGAGGGTGGCGGCCGCGAGGACGTGGGCGGGATCGAGCAGGAACCTGCGCACGTCGAGGAAGCCGGCGATGTCGTCGAACTGGGCGCGGTAGAGGATCAGGAAGTTGCGGCGGGACCGGCGGGCGATGGCGACGGGATCGGCGGCCGGATCGTCCAGGTCGATGCCGATGAAATCGACGCGCGGCGTCATGACGTCGGAGGCGTGCATGTCCTCGAGGTCCACGATGGCCTTGATCATCGCGAGCTCGTCGGCGTTGAGGATGCCTTCCTCGCGGGAGATGTCGAGGACGGTTTCGAATTCCTCCTCGGAGAGGGTTTTGCCGGCGGGCCGGAACAGGTGGGCGAGGCGCCGGCTGACGAGATCGAGCGCGAAGCGCAGGGGAGCGAGCAGGCGCTCGGCGAAGCGCAAGGGGGGGCCGTAGAAGCGGACGAGGGCGGCGGTGTAGAGCAGGCCGAGGTTCTTGGGGCCGATTTCGCCGAAGAAGATCAGCAGGAGGGTCACGGCGGGGATGGCGATGGCTTCGGCGTAGGCCGGAGCCCAGAGCTCGGCGATGGCATAGCCGACGTTGGCCAGCGCGAGGTTGACCAGCGTGTTGCCGATGAGAATGGTGGACAGCAGCCGCGTGGGGGTCGCCAGCAGGGCGCGCAGGCGCTCCGCCGTGACGGGGTGTTGTGCGCCGATGCGTCGCAATTGGATGGGATCGACCGAAAAATAGGCCGTTTCGGCGCTGGAAAAGAAGGCCGAACAGGCCAGCAACGCCAGAAAAATGCCGAGCAGCAGCACCGTGGTCATGGGTGCGTCGGCCGCCGTCCGGAGTTGTCGTTGCCGTCAGGTTTCACTTTTCGCCATCTGAAACAATGCGTATAGTACCGGGACATGGTCAAAATATCCATCACAACTTCGCGGCGCACGGAACTGGTGCCGGTCACGCGGGCCGTCCAGGCCGCGCTCGCGGAGCTGCCGGCGTGGGACGGCTTGCTGCACGTGCATTCGCCGCACACGACCTCGGGCGTGACGGTCAACGAACAGGCCGATCCCGACGTGGCCGCGGACGTGGAGCGGACGTTCGCGAAACTGGTGCCGTGGAACGCGGGCTACGCGCACGCGGAGGGCAACTCGGCGGCGCACGTCCAGACCGCGCTGGTGGGCGTTTCCACGCTCGTGCCGGTGAAGCGCGGCCGGCTGGCGCTGGGCACCTGGCAGGGCCTGTTCCTGTGCGAATTCGACGGGCCGCGCACGCGCGAACTGTGGCTGACGCCGGTCAAGGAGGCAGGATGAGAGGACTGGAAACAGGGGACAGGGAACAGGGGACAGGAGGCCGGAAGTCCGTTGCCCTTGGCTTGTTGGCGCTGCTGCTGGCGGGATGCCGGCCGGCGGCGCCGGATCAGGAGTTCGCCGCGGGCGTCGCGTTGCTGGCCAAAGGCGACGTGGCGGGAGGCCAGGCGCGGCTGGAAGCCGCGCTGGAGCGCAAACCCGAGGCGCCCTTTGCCGCGGAAGCGCACAACTGGCTTGGGCTGGCGAACTGGGAATTGGGCCAGACGGCGGAAGCCATCGTCCATTTCGAAGGGGCGTCCAAGCTGGATCCGGCGGCCTTCGCGCCGGTCTACAATCTGGGCTGTTTGTGTCTGGAACAAGGCGACATGTCGCGCGGGATTCCCCTGCTGCGCCGCGCGGCGGATCTGGACCCGAACGACGTGCAGGCCCTGTTGCGCATCGGCGATTGGACCACGCGCAACGGGCGCTGGGATCTCGCGCGGCGGATGTATTTCGAAGTGCAGAAGCGGGAAGCGCAAAACGCGGCGGCGTTGACGGGTCTGGGCCGGGTCGCGCTGCTGGAAAACAACCTGCCCCAAGCCGAGACGTTCTTCATGCAGGCGCTGGAAAACCGCAAGGACTACCCGCCGGCGCTCTACAACCTCGGCGTGCTGCATGCCCAGACGGAAGGCCACGGCCAGCAGGCCAACGAGTATTTCCGCCAATATCTGCAAGCGGCGCCCAAGGGCGCGCGCGCGGCGGCGGCGTCCGATCGGATCGGTGGCCGGGCCATCGAACAGACCTCCTTTCAGGCGCAGGCGTCGACTCAGCCGAAAATGACCGCGGGCGTCCTGTGGACGCAGGCGCGGGAAGCGCTCGACGGCGGCGACCGGGACGAAGCCTACGTCAAGACCCTGCGCGCGCTGGAATTGGCCCGCGGCGGCGGCGACTCCGCCCAGACCGGCGAAATCCTCAAGCGCGCCCTCGAGGTCTTCGGCGATCGCGTGCCGGTGCTGCTGGAGGCGGGCGAGCACGAGATGCGGCAGTCCCGGCCGCAGGAAGCGCAAGCCCTGCTGCTGCGGGCGCAGGCGCTGGAGCCGGGAAACCCGATGGTGCTGCTGGATCTGGCGCGGGCGAGCAGCACCTTGGAAGAGTACGACACGACGGTCATTTCGTTGCGCCAACTGGTGCAGGTCGAGCCGGGCAACGCCGACGCGCTGTGGGAATTGGCCGCCACCTACGGGGAAAAACTGGGCATGACCGGCAAGGGCGTCGGCGCCTATCGCGATTTCGAACGGCTGTTCCCGGCCGATCCCCGGGCGGCGGAAGTCCCGGCCAAAATCCAGGCGCTGGAAGCGGACGCGCAACCGCTGCCGCCGTTGCCCTAGAGTCGCTGACCGGAACCGGCAAGGAGTCCAGCCATGAAGCCCAAATCCGAAATTCTCGCGGCTTCCGTTCCGATGCGGAAAGTCGGCCCCGTCCGGTTGGCCGGTCCCGACGCGGAAGGCGAGTTCCTGGTGCCGCTGGCGACGTACGAGACGCCGCTGTGGCCCTCGGTCGAGCGCGGCGCGCGGGTGACGGCGCAAGCCGGCGGCATCCGCGCCGTGGTGCTGGACGAACGCATGACGCGGTCGGTGCTGGTGGATGCGCCGGACGCGGCCGGCGCGCGGGATCTGGTTGCTTTTGTCGGAGCCCATCGCGCGGATCTGGCGCAGGTCGCCGCGGGCACGAGCCGGTTCGCGCAGCTGAAAGACGTCCACTATGAGGTGGTGGGCCATCTGGTCTACGTCCGTTTCGAGTTCACGACCGGCGACGCGGCGGGGCACAACATGGCCACGCGCGCCGCGGATGCCCTGCTGGCCTGGATCTTGGAAAAGCGCCCAGAATGCGCCTATGGGTCGATTTCGGGCAACACCTGCTGCGACAAAAAGCCGTCGGCGGTGAACGGCATCCTCGGCCGCGGCAAATCCGTCGTGGCGGAAGCGACGATCCCGCGCCGGCTGGTGGAGCGCTACCTGCACACGACGCCCGAAAAAATCGCCGAGCTGAACGTGCGCAAGAACTGGATTGGAACCTCGCTGGCGGGCGGGTTGCGCAGCGCCAACGCCCACTTCGCGAACATGCTGCTGGGCTTCTACCTCGCTACGGGCCAAGACGCGGCAAACGTCGTCGAAGGCTCGCAGGGCTTCACCTCGGCCGAAACGCGTAACGGCGATCTGTATTTTGCGGTGACGCTGCCGAACCTGATCGTGGGGACGGTGGGCAACGGCAAGGGCCTGCCGTTCGTGGAAGAGAACCTGCGGGAACTGGGTTGCCTGGAAGCGCGCGAGCCGGGCGCAAACGCGCGGCGGCTGGCGCTGATCTGCGCGGCGACGGTGCTCTGCGGCGAGCTGTCGCTGCTGGCGGCGCAGACGAATCCCGGCGAGCTGATGGCCGCGCATCTGCGGTTGGAACGCGGCACGTAGTGGCCGAAGATCAGGTCATCCTGGTGGACGCGGACGACCGCGAGATCGGCGTCCTGGGCAAACTGGCCGCGCACGAGCGCGGCGGCACGCGCCACCGGGCCTTCTCGGTGTTCATCGTCGATCCGCAGGGACGCTGGCTGCTGCAGCGGCGCGCGGCGGGCAAATACCATTTTCCCGGGCTCTGGACGAACGCCTGCTGCAGCCACCCGCGGCCCGGCGAGGCCACCGCGGGCGCCGCGCACCGGCGCCTGCGCGAGGAACTCGGCTTCGATTGCCCGCTGACGGAACGCTTCCAGTTCGAATACCGGGCGACGTCGGCCGCGGAAGGGCTGACGGAACACGAACTGGACCACGTCTTCACGGGCACCTGGGCCGGGCCGGTCGCGCCGGATCCCGATGAAGTGGCCGCGACGCGGTGGGTGGAGCCCAAGGCGCTCGACGCCGAAGTGCGCGCGCAGCCGGAAAATTTCACGCCGTGGTTCAAGATTGCCTTGGAACGGGTGCGGGATATCTTAAAATGATCCTCAGGCGAATCCATGGGGTTCGTCCCAGTTGAAGGAGCAAATACCATGAAAACGACTTGTTTGGACGGCTTGTGGCAGCAAGGGCGCGATTTCCTGGGTACCCGCTATCCGATCCTGTGCGGCGCCATGACGTGGATCAGCGACGCGACGCTGGTGAAGGCGGTGAGCGACCAGGGGGGCTTCGGCTGCCTGGCGGCCGGCAACATGCCCGGCGAGGCGCTGGCGGCGGAAATCGACAAGTGCGCCGCGCTGACCGACAAGCCCTTTGCGGTCAATCTGGTGACGATCGCGCCGAATTTCCCGGCCCACAAGGAGGCCGTGCTGGCGTCCAAGGCCAAGACGGTGATTTTCGCGGGCAATTTCCCGAAGAAGAACGACGTCGCGCAGATGAAGGCGGCGGGCAAGAAAGTGCTTTCGTTCGCTTCGACGGATTCCATCGCGGAGCAGATGGTGCGGTTCGGCGTGGACGGGCTGATCCTGGAAGGCAGCGAAGCGGGCGGGCACATCGGGCACGTGTCGCTGATGATTTTGCTGCAACAGGTGCTGTTCAAGAATCCGGGCGTGCCGACGTTCGTGGCCGGGGGCATCGCGACCGGCCGGATGATCGCGCACCTGCTGCTGATGGGGGCGGCGGGGGTGCAGATGGGGACCCGGTTCGTGATGAGCGAAGAATGCACGGCGCACCCGAACCTGAAGGCGCGCTTCGCAAAGGCTCGCGCCCGCGAGGCGATGAGCACGCCGGAATACGACAAGCGCCTGCCGATCGTGGCCGTGCGCGCGCTGAAGAACAAGTCCACCGAGGAATTCGGCAAGCTGCAGCTGGAACTGCTCCAGCAGATGAACGCCAACCAGATCGGCCACTCCGAAGCGCAGTACAAGGTGGAGAGCTTCTGGATGGGCGGCCTGCGCAAGGCGGCCGTCGAGGGCGACGTGGATCGCGGCTCGTGCATGGCCGGCCAAAGCGTCGGATTGGTCGACAAGGTCCAGCCCATGAAGGACATCTTCGCGGAGCTGCTCGGCGAGGCCGAGGCGGAGCTGGAAGCCGTCCAGGCCCGGCTGGCGGGGCTCAAGGGCTGAGCGGATCCGCATGAACCTGACCGTCGCGGGCAAGGACCGGAGCGGGGATCTCGGCCAGCAGGTGGCGGCGGAAGCCGCGCGGCTGCAGGCAACCGGCAGCGTCGGCGCGCTGTCGCCGGAACATTCGGCCTTGGTGCTGAAAGCGGCGGCGGACCGCCCGGACTACCTGCGCCGGTATCTTGAACTGCTGCGCCTGCGGCATGGCATCCGGACGGCGGATTACTATATTCCCCGCGGCCCGGGCTTGCGCGGGAAAGTGGCCCTGGCCCTGAAAACGGTCCTCTGGAAGCTGCTCCGTTACCAACACGACCGCCTGGCGTTCCAGCAAAACGCCGTGAACGAGCTGGCGATCGACGCGCTGGAATTCCAGCGCGACGAAACGGAGCGGGAGCTGGCGGACCTGAAACGGCGGATGGCGGCCTTGGAACAGGCACGGGCAGGCCGCGCGCCGTGAGCTTCGCCGCCATCCATCAGATCGCGGCGGGTTTCGCGGCGGGCGACGCCATATCGCTGGAAGCCGTCGCGATTCGCGACCTGTGCCGGGGGATGGGCGTTGCTTCGGAAATCTACGTGCCGGCCGAGCGGATCGCGCCGGACTGCCGCGGCGCCGTCCGACCGCTGGAGGAATATCGGCCGGGCGAGGGCGAGCTGCTGATTTTCCACTACTCGATCCAGTCGCCGGCGACGGAGGCGTTCCGGAGTACGCCGGCGCGCAAGGTGGTCGTGTACCACAATATCACGCCGGCGAATTATTTCCGGGCCTTCGACGAGCCGCTGGCGGCGCAACTGGAAGCCGCCCGGGACGAATTGGCGGAGGTGGCGCGGGCGGCGGATGCCGTCTGGGCGGATTCGGCCTTCAATGCGGCGGAAATCGCTGCCTTGGGCGTGCGCGGCGTGAAGACGTTCCCGCTCTTGTTTTCAGCCGGCGCGTTCGACGTGCCGGCCGATCCGGTCGTGCGGCAGGGGCTGTCGGGGCCGTCGAAAAAGATCCTGTTCGTCGGGCGCATGGCGCCGAACAAGTGCGTGGAGGAGTTGATCGAAGCCTTCGCGTGGTACCACAAGCGCCTCGAGCGCCGCAGCGAGCTGATTTTGGCGGGGTCCGAGCGGTCCTGCCCGCGCTATTTCGCGATGCTGCGGATGTTCGCCGCCGAATTGGACCTGATGGCCGTGAGCTTCGTGCGCTATGCCTCGCCGGCGGGGCTGGTCGCGTACTACGAGGCCGCGGACCTGTTCGCCACCGCCAGCCGCCACGAAGGCTATTGCCTGCCGGTGGTCGAAGCGATGTCCAAGGGGGTGCCGGTGCTGGCGCGCAACGTCGGCGGCGTGCCCGAAGCCATGGACGGCGCGGGAGTTCTGTTCGACGAGGCGACGCCCGCGGAACTGGCGTGCCTGATGCATCGGCTCACGACCGATGCCGCGCTGCGGGGCGAAGTCCTCGCTGCCCAGCAGGCGCGCATCCAGCGCCTGCGGACGCGGCCGGTCCGGGAAGAATTCACGGCCCGGTTGGCGGATCTGTAAGGTATCTGCCCGGCGCGGGGGTCGGGGCGCTTACGGATTCGAGGCGTTCGGCTGGCGGGCCTGGAAGCACAACCGCAGGATCACGATGGCCGGCCAGACGGCGAGAACGATGGCCGCGCCGATCCAAATCGATGGCGGCAGTTTGGCCATCATGTCGCCGCCCACCCAGAGCCAAACGAATCCGGGGAGGATGATCTGCAGCAGGTTGGCGCCGCTTTGGCCGAGATCGTGGAACCGGTGGGACAGGACGAGCAGCGCCAAATAGAAGGCCACCGCGGCGAGGGGCGCGGCGATCCACGCCGCGACGCGCGGCGGGGTTTGGAGGCCGTTCCAGTAGGCCAGCGCCAGCACGGCCAGCAGCGGCAGGAACCGGATCGCGAAGGCGGCGCGGCCGATGCGGCCGTTGAATTGGGTTTCCAGCGCGATGCAGCGTTGTTTGATCCACAGTTGGCGGGGGATGGGCGAATGGTCGGTCGTCATGGTGGAACTCCTATTCTTCCGTCCGTTGTTCGAGGCGGTCGGCCTTTTCCAGGGTCTTGTTCAGGGCTTTGGCTTCGGCCAGCAACTCGCGGCCGGGGCTGTCCCGGCCCTTGAGGTTGATGGCGCTTTGGGCGCTTTCCATGGCGGCCTTGGCGTCGCCCGCGGCCAGGGCGGCGCGCGTGGCCGCCACGTGCCGGTCGTGGATGCTTCCGACGATCTGCAGGGCGTCGGCATGGCCGGGCGCGAGCCGCAGGACGCGCTGGGCCTCTTCGGCGGCATTCGCTTCGTTGCCGGCCTGGAAGGCGCTCTGGGCGGACGCGGCATAGTGGTCGATCGCCACCGGCTTCATGGCGGCGTATTTCCGGGTGCCGACGGTGAAGCCGCCGACGACCAGCAGCGCCATGAACGCGATGACCGCGCGGCTGGCGAAGGGTTTTTTCTGCTGCCGCAGCAGCAGCGACAGCATGGCGCAGCCGCCGAAGAAAGCGAAGCAGGTCATGATGCCGAACCAGACCGTGTAGTTGCCCGGCAGGGACACGTCGAGCATCAGGCCGGTGATGAACAGGCCCAGCGCCGCGCCGTAATACTGGAAGGAATCGATGACGCCCGAGGCGAATCCGGCCATCTTCTTGCCGCCGATGTCCACCGGGGCGGCCGCGCCGACGATGGAGTGCGTGCTGTTGGCCGTGATGGCGATCAGCACGAGGAACAGACAGCCCAGCAGGATTCCGCCCGTGGTCGGGCCGATGATGCCCAGCGCCATGACGGTGGTGGCCGCCGCGATGACCGCCGCCTCGCCGTAATAGAGGACCATGGCGACGGGATAGCGGTTGCCGCGGAAGAACCGGTCGGACGCCCAGCCGGACAGGACCGAGCCGCACACCGCCACGATCGGCACCAGCACCAGCGTGAAACTGGCGATCAGCGGCAGGTTCGTCTTCATGTTGAAGCCGAGCACGTCCTCGAAATAGAGCGGCGAGAGCTGGTCGGCGGCGTGGCGCACCGCCCCGGTGCAGCCGTAGGCCACCGCGTAGAACCACACCAGCGGATTCGAGAACACGAACCGGAACGATTCCAGCACCGGGACGGTCGTGCCGGCCGAATTGTCCACGTCGTCCTGGATCGTGCCGTGGAAATCCGCGGCGTCGGGCGATTCCGCCGACACGAAGTAGAACCAGATCGACACGAGTCCCAGGAAGATCGGCGGGATGCAGAACAGCATGCGCCATTCGCCCGGGCCGACCACGAACGCCAGGAAGCTGAAGCCCGCCAGGATCCACGGCGCCAGCATGGAGATCATGGCTTGGCCGGATTGGATCATGAACCCGAAGATGCCGGAGAACAGCCCCCGTTCCTCCTTGTTGAACCACGCGGCGTTGATCTTGACCATGCCGGGGGTGCCGGCGGCCTGGATGTAGCCGTTGACCATCCACATCGCGGCGAAAGCCGCGAAGGACGAGGTCCACGGCGAAAACCCGATGAGCAGATTGACGAGAATCGATCCGACGGCCCCGATCAGCATCGAGGCGCGCCCGCCGATGCGGTCGCAGAACAGGCCGTTCAGCAGCTGCCCAGTGCCGTAGGCGATGGAAAACCAGGCGGCGAGGTTGGCGATGTCGCCGGTGGACCACCCGAATTCCGCGCGCATGCCGGCGCCGGCGAACCGGAAATTGTAGCGGCACATGTAGAACATGGCGTAGAGCAAGCCCACCGTGAACCAGTTGAGCCCGCGGCGCATCTTGAAGCCGAGGGGATGCTCATGCTGGGCTTTCCATTCCTGTTTGGCTTGGGGGGCGATCGTCATGGGCGTACTCCTCTGTAGTGGATCGGTTCCGAAATCTCGGCCTCGTCGGCGTCGGCAGGTTCCGCGGCGGCCCGGAACGGGTCCTCGAACCAGACCCGCCGGTTCTTGAAGTCGAGCGTGACGGCATAATCCGTCAAAACGCCGAGTCCGAGACGGGCCGGGAACGCTTCGGGCAGGCCTAGCGCGGAGTGGGCGTCGAGGGTCGCGGTCTCGCGGACCAAGTCGCCGAGCGCCAGGCGGCCCGTTTCCGCAGACGGTTCGCCGGGCAGGGCCAGATCGAAATCGCCGGCCGTATCGAGCACCAGCGTGAGCGGCGCGCCGTCGAGCTCGGCTTGGATGGCGGGCCGGCCGCGCCAATCGAGCATCGGCAGGTTGGCCGCGACGGCCGACGCGTTGGCGGGCTTGTAGGCGCGAGTGGAGGACAATTCGACCGCGCGCGCCGGGAAATCGAAGCGGACGTAGGCGAAGTTCCGGAGCGCCTCGTTGCCCAGCACGAGCGGCAGCCGGGCGGCGGCTTTTTCGCGTTTGGCTGCCGCGGGGGCGGGCAGGTCGGGCCGTTCCGCGGCGCGGGCCAGCGCCCCGAGTCCGCCCGCGGCCGGCGCGACGTAATACACAGGACTTTCGACGTGCAGCTTGTCGAAGATGAGTTTGTTGCCCGCGCCGGCATAGCCGGGAATTTCGGCGGCGACGTGGTCCGCGTATTCTCCCTCCGGCGGCGCGAACGTCCGGTATTCCAAGCCCTTGGCGGCCGCCAGGGTCGCCCAGGACTGCCGGGAAGAGGTGTCGAGCAGGATCGGAAAGGGATCCGTGATGGCGCTTTGGCCCTTCACGACGGGCCGCCAGGAAGAGCGCGGGCCGGTGAAATCCAGGCGCGTTCGCCGTTCCGGGCGGGGGCGGTTCGCGAACTCGAAGCGCGTGCCGGCCGCGCCGGGATAGATCGTGATGCCGTAGGTCCGCGCATCCCGCCCGCCGGCGAGAAATTGATCGACCCCGTCTTGAGCCAAGGGTTCCGGCTTCAGCGTTTTCGGGGTGGCGCAGCCGCCGGCACCCAGAAGGGCCGTTGCCAGAAGCCAGCGGATGACGCGACGTTTCATCACGGAAACGCGACTATGACAGAGGAAAATGCCGGACGCAAGGCCCTAGGCAGGCCCGAGGCAAATCCGGGCGGACCGGCGCGTCAGACCGGCGCGTCGGACCGGAATACGCTTTATGCCGGGCGGTCCCATTTGGTAGTTTGCCGACGTATATTTCCGGCCAGCGGCCGGGGGCAACGAAAGGTGCGCATGAGAACGAAATCATTTGGGCGGTTGGCGGTCGCGGCGGGGCTTCTGATTGGGGCGGGAAATGCGTGCGGCGAAGCGGTGCGGGGCGACCTCAACGGTTGGGCCAGCGGCAATTGGATGGCGACGAACCAAGGTTTTGCCGGCGACACCTTTTGGTCGGCCACGGAAACCAGCACGACGACGCGGGCGAGTTCGCTGTTCAAGTTCGACCAAAGCGGCGATTGGGCCAATCAGTGGGGAACCGGACCGGGCTACAGCAACGCGGTGCCGAATGTCTCCATGGGACAGGCGCGCAAGAACGTCGAGGGCAACAGTCCCGACAATCTGCTTTTCAGCGAAAGCACAGGAATGAAATACACGTTTCGGCTGGCTGGGCTGAACGATTGGTATGACCGGAAGTTTACAATCCAGGTTACGACGAATTTCCCGGTTTTGATTTCCGCGGTGTCGGACGACAGCGCGACGGCGAACACGAATCCGGTGACGGTGACGGCGACGCTGGGCGCGGCGCCGAGCGGCGAAAAGGTCTATGCGCGCTGGACGACGAACGATTTCGGGATGAGCGCGCTGGCGACGGCTTCGGTCGCGGCGACGACGGCGACGCTGACGATTCCGGGGCAGCCGGCGGGCCGGACGGTGGCGTACTACGTGCTGACGAGCACGCTGCCGACGAACGTGCTGGCTGCCGACTACGACCTGGGCACGCTGCGCGCCGCCAATGCGGGCGGGACGAATTATGCCTACCGGGTGCCTTCTCTGGGAAACTGCTGGCACGTGCCCGCCAACGCCGAACCGGTCGGCGCCTATATGCGCAATCCGCGCCACCCCTATGCGACGAACGCGGTGACGATTTACAACGGCAACCAGTTTGCGGGCGAGGGCACGCCGGGGGATCAGAGCGGCGGCTGGCTGGTCTATCGTCTGGAAGGGGCGGGCGCGTGGAGCAGCAACGCGCTGGCGTTCGACTCGGAATCGGGCAACAATAAATATTGGAAGTCCGCGATCGCGGCAGGCACGTTCGCCAAGACCCAGACGGTGCAGTACGTGCTGGCGGTCACGTACACGGACCGCGAAACCACCTATCTGGGCGCGACGGAGGAGGGGACGACGAGCCAGAAATTCGCGTCGCTGGCCGAGGCCCAGGCGGAGCCGTTCGAGTTTACGTATGGCGACGATCCGGGGCTGGAGCCGGGCTTCGTCTACCACGGCGGCAACGTGGTGAAGGTTGCGGGCGACGCGATTCAGATTTGGACCAAGATCGGCTATGAGGCGACGAACGGCTATCGCTGGGCGGACCACGCCGAGGTGCGCTTCCGGATCACGACGAACGGCGTGAGCACGCGGACCGTCCAGGGCGTGTCCCGCCTGAGCAAATTGGCCGAGCCCAAGGTCGGCGCGGGCGACCTGACCGAGACCAACGCGATGGCCTACAGCCACGCGGAGAACGATCCGAGCGACAACGGCAACGCGACGTGGTGGGTGGCGACGATCCAGGACGCCGCGCTGACGAATCTGGAGGCGCTGGTGCAGTACCAGGTGGCCGCGTGGAATTCGGCGGCCAACGGCGGCAACGGCGTCGTGCGCAAGGCGGAATGGCAGGCCGACGGCGCCAACGACGAGTTCTTCGAATACCGGGTCTATACCGGCGGTTCCGGCGACCTGACCGTCAACGGCCAGAACGCGGACTATACCACGACCAAGTTCTTCATCGACGAAGCGGAGAGCGAGACAGCTACCGTGTCCGTGCGCTACAGCCCGCCGGCCGGCGCGCAGAACGTGGAGGTTTATTCCAACGTCGGGCGGCGCGATTTGGTGGACGCGGACGTCAATTCCGACGGCATCCCCGACGGCATCAAGCCGCCGGACGGCAATCTCATCACGACCAACACGGCGGGGGCCTATTTCGCGGCGTTCCCAATGGCGTGGGACGGGTCGGCCTACGTCTGGAGCACGAACGCCGGGAAGTGCGGCGCGTACCGCCTGACGGCGCGCTACCAGACCGCCGAGCAGGCCGGCTCGACCAACTGGACTTGGTACAGCTCCGAGGGCCGCCGCGACCACGCCATCGTGGTTTCGCCCACCAAGGTGCTGAAGCAGACGATGTACGAGCTGAATGCGCTGACGGTGAAAGCCACCAACAACACCTCGGGCGGTCGCAGCACGTTTGCCGACCTGATCGATCCGGCGCCGGCCAACGCCGGCACCTTCGATGAATTCAGCATCGAATACCTGAACAAAATCCAGGCAAACTGCCTCTGGTTCCAGCCGATCCATCCGAACGGCAGCGACCGCATGGAAGCCTACGAGCCGGGCAGCCCGTACGCCACGCGCGACTATTTCGCCGTGGGCGCCTGGTTCGGGCGCGCCGGCACGGAGGAAGGCGCGCTGGCGGAATTCACGAATTTCGTTTCGTTCTGCGACCGCGCCACGAACCGGCTGGGCAGCGCCAAGAATCTCGAGACGATCAACGTGATGCTCGACGGCGTGTTCAACCACACCTCGTGGGACGCCGAATTCGGCGAGATGGGCGTGGAAGGGGAACTGGGTTTCTGCACGAACAAGAACGACCGCATCGGCTGGTTCAAGCCGGGGTGGTTCGCGAACTGGCAGGACTACGGCGAGCCGGCGACCTACTACCACACCGCGTGGAGCAACGACATCGCCACCGCGCCCGACCGCGGCGATTTCGGCAAGTGGGCGGACGTGGCGGAACTGTATTACGGCAAGTATTCCTGCCTCGTGCGGCACAACCCCGACAACAACGGCGACTACCTCAACGAGGAAGACGTCTACGACTTCGCCGGGATGAGCCAAGACACGATCGACCTGTGGACCTACGTCGGCAAATACACCGAATACTGGCTGGAAAAGACCGGCCACGGCCTGACCAACCGGCCGGGGCAGGTGGACGCCAATGGCGTCGCCTACGACGACTACGGCATCGACGGCCTGCGCTGCGACTTCGGCCAGGGCCTGCCGCCGCAGCTCTGGGAATACATCATCAACCGCACGCGCTCCATGAAGTGGAATTTCATGTTCATGGCCGAGACCCTCGACGGCGGCGTGCCGGGCTATCGCTCCAACCGGCACTTCGACATCCTCAACGAGAACATGGTCTTCCAGTTCACGCAGGCGCATGTGAGCGATCCGGCGACGCTGCGCACGCAGCTGGAAAACCGCCGCACGGCCTACAACGGCGGGGCGATTCTCCTGAACCTGACCGGCCACGACGAAGTCATGCCGTGGAGCGATGGCTGGGTGACCGCGTCGCGCTATGCGATGGTCTCGGCCGTCATGGGCGTGCCGATGGTCTTCTACGGCCAGGAACAGGGCATCGGGCCCTACGCAGGCACGGCCGACAAGAATACGGGCTTCGATGCGTTCGAATTGAACTTCGGCAAATACATCCCGCACTTCAAGGCGTGGAACCGGCTGCGCGTCTGGAGCGACCCGCCGCTGGACACCTCGCGCCAGATGGCGCAGTGGCACGGACGCATCAACTGGGCGCGGCTCAACAGCCCGGCGCTGCAAAGCCCGAACCAGTATTTCCTCAGCCTCAAGGCGGGCGGCGACAACGCCAAGATCTTCGCCGTGGCCAAGTACGAGGCGGCCGGCGCGGTGGCCAACGGCAAGGATGCCGTGCTGGCCTTCGCGCTGTTCGTGAACGACGGTGCAAACGGCCACGCCGGCGCGAGCGATACCTACGACTTGGCCGGCTGCTGGGACCTGCTGGGGCTGGAGAACAGCGCCGACGTCTACTACAACGTGCGCAATCTGGCCGCCAGCGATGCCGGAGCGACGCTCTGGGCTACGCCCAAGAGCGGTGCCGAGCTGTACTCGGGCGGCGTGTGGGTCGGCTTCGACTCCGACGACACCGGCAACATCTACGACGACGGGCACGTCGTGCAGTATCT
>RZYG01000272.1 GCA_009930415.1 Spartobacteria bacterium
TGGAGGCTTCGTTCCAGTTGAGGTAGTGCTGGACGGTTTCGGTGAAGGTGCCGGCGAGGACGATGACGGCGCAGTGGCCGACGCCGTAGGCCAGCAACAGCAGGATGCCGTAGGCCATGTGGGCGGCGGCGAGCTTGAACGTCACGGCCAGCATCGGCGCCATGTAGGCGAACGTGCAGGGGCCTAGCGCCACGCCGAACACCAGGCCGAGGATGAAGGCCGCGAGGCGCCCGCGCTGCTTCATCTTGACCTGGCCGGGGCCGGTGAAGGGCAGAGGGATCACGCCCAGCAGGTGCAGCCCGACGAGGAAGAAGATCGCGGCGACGAAGTAGTTCCCGAAGCGGCCGACGTCGCCCAGCATCCGTCCGGCCATGGCCGTGGCCGCCCCGATGAGCCCGATGGTGACGAGGATGCCCAGCGAGAACAGCAGTGCGATCTGGAAGGCGCGCTTCGTGGAGATTTGCCCTTGCTCGTCGATGAAGCCGACGATCAGCGGGATGCTGGCGAGATGGCAAGGGCTGAGCACGATGCTCAGGATGCCCCAGACGAAGGCGGCGGATAGCGCGATGGCCGGGTCGCCCTCGATGGCGCGGGACAGGTGGGTGAACAGCGTTTGGATCATGGAGCGGCCTGCGGCATGAGATCTACGCCCAGTTCCTTCCACTTGGCGAGGATGTCCTCCTTGGCGAAGAACCCCTCGTGGCGAAACAGTTCCTGGCCGCCGGCATCATAGAAGATCTGCGTGGGGATGACGCGCACGCCGTACTGGCCGCCGGCGTCCGGATTTTTCCACACGTCGATGAAATCCACCTGCAGTTGGCCGGCATAGGCGGTTTTCAGATCGTCGAGGATGGGAGCCATTTGCTTGCAGGGGATGCACTTGTCCGCGCCCAGATCCACCAGACGGGGAAGCGGAACCGAGGCGGGCGCGGTTTCCGCGACGGTCGCCGCCGCCGGTTCGGAGGGCTTGACTTGATTGTGCTTGAGCGCGAAGACGAGTCCCGCGGCCACGACCACGGCGGCCACGATGGCCAGATTCTTGAAGTTCTTCATTTCAGCATTTCCTTTCCGATTCTTGAATGCGCGGAGGACGAGATGTCCGGCCAGCAGGACGACCACCGCCAGCAACAGGGGCATCAGATCCCCGCCGCCATTTTCGGGGCAACAGGGGACGACGGGGATGCCGGGGCTGTTGGTCATAGCAGGCCTATGCCATGCCCCATAAACATGTAACTGAATACGCCGGTCTCAACAGCCCGGCTCGGCGGGGACGCCTCGCCCTACCCAACAGCCGTTGCCTCAACCCCGCCTTCCGGTAGGGCGAACCCTCCGGGTGAGCCGTGACTTCATGATTTTCCTTCATGGCGATATGAAATTTGAACAGGCTCTAGGCCAAATGTTTCAGGATGTCTTCCGGGCTCAGGACCTTGCCGACGCTTTTGACGGCGCCGTCCACGACGAGGGCGGGGGTGGACATCACGCCGAACTTCATGATGTCGACGATCTTCTCGATCTTTTCCAGTTGCGCCTCGATGCCGGCGGCCTTCACGGCCGCCTCGGCGTTGGCGAACAGCAATTTGCACTTCGGGCAGCCGGTACCGAGGATTTGGATTTTCTTCATGGGGAGTCCTTTGCTGGAATGGTGGAATTCTGGAATGATGTTTGAAACTGGAAACTGGAAACTTGGGAAAATCCTATTTGGTCGAGCGGATGAAAGCGTTCAGCTTGGGGCCGAGTTCGTCGATGATGTTTTTGTAGTATTCAACTTCTGGATGGGGAATGAGCTTCCTGCGGATGGCCTTTCTCAGCCAGGCCTTGGTTTCTTCGAATGAACCGCGAGCATAGCGGTAAAACAGCTTTCGATCAGCGGGCGTGAAACGGCCATAGCCTTCGGCGATGTTGGCCGCGATACTGTCGGCCGAGCGTATGATTTGGTAGCCAAGAGTTCGCTGCGCCTTGTCGGGCCAAGCGTCAAAAACGATCCAGATCTTATCCGACAGGCTTTCCGCTAAACGGTAAACGTCCAGCTCGTGGATTTCCTTCATGTGGCCACTCCCAGTTTCTAATTTCCATTTTCAAGACGCCACCCACCCAAACCCCATCCCGCTCACGGTGGCCATCACCACGACCAGCCCGATGAAGGTGAGGGTCTTTTTCGGGCCGAGGATGGAGTTGATGACCAGCATGTTGGGGAGGGAGAGGGCCGGGCCGGCGAGGAGGAGGGCGAGGGCGGGGCCTTGGCCCATGCCGCTGTCGAGCAGGCCGCGCAGGATGGGGACTTCCGTCAGCGTGGCGAAATACATGAGAGCGCCGGTGACGGACGCGAACAGGTTGGTCCACAGCGGCCAGAGGAAGGCAAGCCAGGCGGGCGCGGCGCCGTCGGAGCGGCCGAGGATGGCGAGCAGGGTGTCGGGCGAGTCGCCGACCAGCGCCTGGATCCAGCGGTTCGGGATGATGCCGGCATCGGCGCTGTCGGGGCTGCCGAGGAAGAATCCGGCGGCCAACACGCCCATGAACAGGAGCGGGAGAATCTGCTTGGCGAAGCCCCACGACTGATCGCGCCAGTCCTTGAGTTCGGCGCCGCCGAAGAACGTCAGCGCGGCCAGGCCGGCGGCGCCTGCCGCGAACGCCGCCACGGGATAACCCGGAAGCGCGAAGTCCAGCACGATGGCGGGAAGGGCCGCCAGGAGAATATAGCTCGGCTTGACCTTGAAGAACCGCCACAGGCAGCCGCCCATCCCGACGGCGAAGAGCGCGGTGAGGATCCATTTGGCCTTGAAAATCGCGAACCAGACGCCGGCGGTTTCCTGCGGCTTGGCCCAGTTGGCGAAGACGAGGATGCCGACCATCGAGAGGAAATAGAGCGCGACCTGCCACAGGGGGCGATCGCCCTTTTCCTCGTCGCCAAGGAAGACTTCCTGGGGATTCGCGGCCTTGGCGCGCTCTTCCTTGAGGAAGATGAGGTGCATCAGCAGGCCGATGACCACGCTGAAGGCGACGGCGCCGACGGCGCGGGCCACGCCGAGCTGGACGCCCAGCACGCGGGCGGTCAGCACGAT
>RZYG01000273.1 GCA_009930415.1 Spartobacteria bacterium
TTGAAACGCCCCAAGCATCCACTTCGTCGGCCACCTTCCTCGGGGTGCAGGTGGAAACCCAGCCATAGGTGACGATGATGATACGAGAATGCCCATTCCAGTGGTTGAAGTCGGCCGGTTACCTTTGCGCAATTCTAACGATGGTCATTGATTCGGAGGCCGGCTCTGGTGTCGCAAATGTGAACGCCAGGCAGGTCGAGGGAACCAAATATGTGGAAATCACCTATGACTTGGGAACCACTGCCACCGTGACGCTGGCCGTGTCGAGCAATGCGGGGGCCAGTTTCACCGTGCCCGCTAGTAGCCTGACCGGGCATATCGGCGCTAACGTCGCACCGGGCAAGAAGCGCCGCATTTCTTGGAACGCCGGGATGGATTGGAATGTCCAGTATTCCGATCAGATGCGGTTCAAAGTTACAGCGGACGATGCGATCGCCCCCACCGGCACCTACATGGTGGTTGACCTCTCCGGCGGTTCGTCGGCGTCGAGCTACCCCGTCAGCTATCTCAATGCCGTTCCCGGCGGAGGCTGGACGGACGAATATATGACCACTAAGCTGGTGATGCGGCGCATTCCCGCCGGCACCTTCACCATGGGCTCGCCGACGAACGAGTTGGGGCGTTCTAGCAATGAAGTCCAGCACCAGGTGACGCTGACAAAAGACTTCTATATCGGGGTCTTCGAGGTGACGCAGAAGCAATGGGAGCGGGTGATGGGCACCTGGTATGGGCGGTTCAACAATGCCACCTATCGCGAAACCCGCCCGGTTGAGCAGGTGAGCTACTACAACATCCGGGAGAACCCGGCCAACAGCGCGATCAGTCCGAACTGGCCGACATCGAGCCAGGTGCATGCGGACTCGTTCATGGGCAAGCTGCGGGCGAAGACGGGGATTTCGACCTTCGACCTGCCGACGGAGGCCCAGTGGGAATACGCCTGTCGGGCTGGGACCACCAACGCCTTGAACTCCGACGATGACCTCACCAGCGTCAGCAACGATGCAAGCGTGGCGGCAGTTGGGCGATACTATTACAACGGAGGTTCGAACGGTACCAGCAATGTCGATACCAACTATGGTACAGCCAAGGTGGGTAGCTACGTGCCAAATGCATGGGGGTTGTACGACATGCACGGGAATGTTAAGGAATGGTGTTTGGATTGGGCTTGGACGTACGACGGGACGGAGAACGATCCGCCAGGTTCGAGTTGGGGTTGGAGACGCATGGCGCGGGGCGGGCACTGGGGCAACAGGGCCGCGAACTGTCGCTCGGCGAATCGCAACGACCCCAACCCGGACCCCCGGTACGACGCCCCGGACTACCATAACCCCCACAACGGATTCCGCCTCGTCAGGACCCTGCCATGAAGAAAACAAACCGGCACGGAAGTGCCGTTCGTCTTTCCCTGGACGCGGTAGCGGGAAGGGAAAGACTGGAGAGCCGCCATCCGTATCAACCAAAACATGGCATTAAATATATGCCCGAAGCGGGGTGTTCTGGACTCATGACCCGTCCTCCCACATCCTGCACAGCGGGTTGAATCCAACATAACCACACAGCCGCCTCCGGGCGGCTTTTCTGTTCTTAGCCCAAACTCTGGGCATACAGCTGGCCCAAGTCGGTTTCATTTTGTGAACAAGAAGGAGGACCCGTGAAGTACACCGAGACGACGACGATACGCTGCTGCCGGGCCATGCCGATTGCCGAGTTCATCCAGACGAACGAGCTGGTACGGGAGCAGGCGGGGGCCGAGAAGCCTCTGGATTGGCTGGCCGGGCAGTTCCTGCCGGATGCGGCGATGAACGAGCCCTATGACGCATGGATTGCCCGGCAGGCGATCTCCATCCTGTCCACGACCTTGCTACGCGATACGGTGAATGGCTCATCCCACATTGCCCGGAAGGTCTCCGGCGTGCAGATCTCGCTCGAGGACAGGGACTGGCTGTTCTCCGCACTGGGCCATCACCCCGAGGTGCTCGCCGTGTGGCGGACGATGGCGATGGACGCAATCGCAGCCTAGACGAAGCAGCCAACCAATGCCGCCGGCGGAGTCCTAATCTCCCCGGCGGTGAATCATTTACGAGGAGGACAATAATGTTGATTACGAGAACGAGCCCGATCAGCGGGGCAACGCATTCCTTGGAAGTGAACTGCACGCCGGAACAGTTGGCAGCCTGGGAGGTCGGAACGCTGATTCAAGATGCCATGCCGGACGTCGAAGCCCCGTTGCGGGAGTACATCAAGTCGGGAATCACGCCGCAGGAATGGGTCCAATCCTTTGGCCGGCCGCCATGTTCGGCTAAATGCCGGGTGCGGAGGCTGGGCAGACGGGGGTAGGGGAATGGGGGAAAGAGGAACCGGAAACGGTGCCTCTTTTGTTAAATATCAGTGCCAATCGCCTTAGGACGGGCACCATTTTCCTTGCCTCTCGGCCGGGCGCGTTCTATGGCTCGAAGATTCAGCATGTGAAGAAGACGCGCGCGCCCCCACCCGAAGCCCGCGAAAGCGCGCGGCAGAACGCCGCGAGGTCGACCAGGGCAAACGGTCGAAGGTCCCTCCGAGGCCGAGGCCAGGGAACGGTGTGCCGATGGAAGGGAAAAATCTGTAATCTCCAGTGTAAACCGCTTTAAGCGGGGCGATAATCAGGCTGAATAATATCTCGCCATTGCGGCGAACTTCTGCGAAAGTTTCGGCGGTTCCGAAATGATCTTCGTAAGGATCAAGCCCATGAAAATGATGCGCAAATCCGCCGTCGGAATCATTGGAATCGCCGTTTTCATCGCCGCGCTGTGTTGCGTGGCCCTTGCCGCCGATTTGTCCGGCGATGCGGAGCCTGCCGCCATCGATACCGCGCAATACGCGGATTTCATGTCCGAGGAGGTGTTGGACCTCCAAAATTTGGCGCAGTGGGCGGAAATCCAGCGCCGATTCTTCAACCGCATCACGCCGGCGGGGGGCTCGCTGTTCCAACCGATGTCGCCGCCCGTGGTGCCGTTCGATGCCGCGAATTATGCCGACGACTTCCTGAAGGAATTGCTGGGCGAGGACATGAACAGC
>RZYG01000274.1 GCA_009930415.1 Spartobacteria bacterium
CCCCAAGAACGGCTTCACCGTCGGCATCGTGGACGACGTCACCCACACCAGCCTCGACGTCGATCCGACGTTCTTCATCCGCCACCCCGACGTCACCAACGCGATGTTCTTCGGCCTCGGCGCCGACGGCACCGTGGGCGCGAACAAGAACTCCATCAAGATCATCGGCGAGGAAACCGACTTCCACGCGCAGGGCTACTTCGTCTACGACTCGAAGAAGTCCGGCTCGCGCACGACGTCGCACCTGCGCTTCGGCCCCAACCCGATCCACAGCCCGTACCTGATCCAGAAGGCCAGCTTCATCGCCTGCCACCAGTACGAGTTCCTGTTCCAGACGGACATGCTCCGCTTCGCCTCCACCGGCTCCACGTTCCTCCTCAACAGCCCCTTCGCCCCCGACGAGGTCTGGAACAAGCTGCCCAAGAAGGTCCAGGCCAAGATCATCGAGAAGAAGATCAAGTTCTACAACATCGACGGCTACGCGGTCGCCGAACGCACCGGCATGGGCTCGCGCGTGAACACGATCATGCAGACCTGCTTCTTCGCCATCTCCGGCGTCCTGCCCAAGGACGAAGCGATCGAGAAGATCAAGTACGCCATCAAGAAGACCTACGGCAAGAAGGGCGACGACATCGTCCAGCAGAACTTCAAGGCCGTGGACGAGACCCTCGCCAACCTGCACGAGATCCCGTACAGCGCGGTGACCTCGACCCTCGAAGTCCCGCCGCCGGTCTCCCCCGCGGCGCCCGAGTTCGTCAAGGACGTCATCGCCACCATCATGGTGGGCGACGGCGACAACCTGCCGGTCTCCAAGATGCCGATCGACGGCACCTTCCCCTCCGCCACCACGCGCTGGGAGAAACGCAACGTCGCCCTCAACGTCCCGATCTGGGACGAGGCCGAGTGCATCCAGTGCGGCACGTGCTCGTTCGTGTGCCCGCACGCCGTCATCCGCGCCAACGAATACGACAAGAAGCTCCTGGACAAGGCCCCCGCCGGCTTCAAGCACGCCCCCGTGCGCAACAAGCCCAACGTGGCCTACACGCTCCAGATCTACGTCGAGGATTGCACCGGTTGCGGCGTCTGCGTGGCGTCCTGCCCCAAGAAGAACAAGGCCGACCCGACCCGCAAGGCCATCAACCTCGGGCCCAAGCTGCCGATCGTGGCCCAGGAGCGCGAGAACATCCAGTTCTTCGAGAGCCTGCCCGTCATGGACCGCGCCAAGCTCAACCTCGGCATGGTCAAGGACGTCCAGTACACGATTCCGCTGTTCGAGTTCTCCGGCGCCTGCGCCGGCTGCGGCGAAACCCCGTACCTGAGCCTGCTGAGCAAACTCTTCGGCGACCGCGCCATCGTCGCGAACGCCACGGGCTGCTCCTCGATCTACGGCGGCAACCTGCCGACCACCCCGTGGGCCCAGAACCGCGACTGCCGCGGCCCGGCCTGGTCGAACAGCCTGTTCGAGGACAACGCCGAATTCGGCATGGGCTTCCGCCTCACCTGCGACCAGCAGAAGCGCTACGCCGAACAGCTCGTCGAAACGTTGAAGGCGGACGTCGGCGCGGAACTGGCCGACGGCATCCTCGGCGCCGACCAGAAGGATGAAGGCGGCATCGCCGCCCAGCGCGAACGCGTCGCGGCCCTCAAGCGGAAGCTCGCCGGCAACGGCAAGCCCGAGGCCTTCAACCTGCTCTCCGTGGCCGACTACCTCATCCAGCGCTCGGTCTGGATCGTCGGCGGCGACGGCTGGGCGTACGACATCGGCTACGGCGGCCTCGACCACGTCCTCGCCTCCGGCGCCAACGTGAACGTCCTCGTGCTCGACACGGAAGTGTACTCGAACACCGGCGGCCAGGCCTCCAAGTCCACCCCGCTCGGCGCCGTCGCCAAGTTCGCCGCCGGCGGCAAGCCCGCCTCCAAGAAGGATCTCGCCCTCATGGCGATGAACTACGACAACGTCTACGTCGCCCGCGTCGCCTTCGGCGCCAACGCGCCGCAGACCATCAAGGCCTTCAAGGAAGCCGAAGCCCACGACGGCCCGTCGATCATCATCGCCTACTCCCATTGCATCGCGCACGGGATGAAGGAAATGCGCGACGGCCTCGAACAGCAGAAAAACGCCGTCAATTCCGGCCACTGGATTCTCTGCCGCCGCGACCCCGCGCTGGCCGCCCAGGGCAAGAATCCGCTGCAGCTCGACAGCAAGGCGCCTTCGATCGCGTTGAAGGACTACGTCTACAACGAGACGCGCTACAAGATGCTGGTCAAGAGCAACCCCGAAGCCGCCGCCAAGCTGCTTGAAATGGCCCAAGCCAACGTGACGAAGGATTGGGCCAAGTACGCCAAGCTGGCCGACCTGGCCCCGGCGGCTCCCGCCGCCCCCAAGGCCTAGGCGTCTCGCCGGCCCGCGCGCCCCGGAGCAATCCGGGGCGCTTTTTTTATCCGCGTTTTTCTTAACCAATCTTCAGAATTGCGGTTTTGAATGCCGGAGCGTCCGGCGCCAGATTAGGTCGCATGGAAAACATACCTCCAGTTCCGGCACCATGGCCTTTGCCCGACGGCGGCCGACCCGTGGAGTTGTCGGTCCTGATTCCGGCCTATAACGAAGATGCCTGCCTCGGCGCGCTCGTCCGCGAAACGGCCTGCGTCCTGCACGGCCAGAGCCGGTCGTTCGAAATCCTCGTGGTGGACGACGGCTCGTCCGACTGGACGCCCCGGCGGCTGAACGACCTCCGCGTCGAAGTGGCCGAACTGCGGGCCATCCGCCTCGCGGCCAACTCCGGCCAAAGCGCCGCCCTGCTGGCCGGCTTCCGCGCCGCGCGCGGCCAAATCTTCGTCACTCTCGACGCCGACGGCCAGAACGATCCGGCCGATATCCCCGCCCTGCTCGCCGGGCTGGAAACCTGCGACCTCTGCTGCGGCTATCGCGTCCGCCGGCAGGACGTCTGGTCCAAGCGCATCGGCAGCCGCCTCGCCAACGCCGTCCGCAACCGCGTCCTGCGCGAAACCATCCGCGACACCGGCTGCAGCCTCAAGGCGTTCCGCGCCGAATGGGC
>RZYG01000275.1 GCA_009930415.1 Spartobacteria bacterium
TCCCCTGAACTCGTCCCTTCCAGGAACGAGTTCGGGTCCATCTGCGGCAGGGCGACGTAGCCGCCAAAGGGAATCCAGCCGATCTTGTAGGTCGTGGCGCCGACCTTGCGTTTCCAGAGGGCCGGGCCCATGCCGATGGAGAAGACGTCGGCGACCATGCCGAACGCCCGCGCCGCGAGGAAATGCCCGAGTTCGTGGACGAAAATGCTCGCGCTGAAGAGCAGGAGCATGGCCAAAACATACAGGGCCGCCATCATGTGGAGACCTGGGAAGAGGGGCGGAATATCCAATATTCAATATTCAATATCCAATGTTCAAGTGAACAGCCCGGACGCCGACGGCGCGGCGTCCCTACCTGAAGATTGAAGATTGAATGTTGAATATTGAACATTGGGGTTTCCATTTGGCGACCGCGCTTCACGCCACGAGCCGCAGGAACAGATACACGGCGGGGGCGGTGAAGAGGATGCTGTCGAGGACGTCGAGGATGCCGCCCATGCCGGGGACGACGCCGCCGGAATCCTTGACGCTGGCGGCGCGCTTGAAGAGGGATTCGGTCAGGTCGCCCACCACGCCGCAGACGGACAGGAGGATGCCGAGGGGAATGGCGCGGACCCAGGTCAGGCCCAGCGGCGCGAGGGTCTCGCGCAGCGCCCAGACGTAGACCGCGCCGACCGCGGTGCCGACGAGGATGCCGCCGAAGACGCCTTCCCACGATTTGCCCGGGGAAATGCGCGGGATGAGCTTGTGGCGCCCGCAGGAGCAGCCGACCAGATAGGCGCCGATGTCCGTGAACTTGGCCGCGAACACGGCGTAGAGCAGCAGCCACCGGCCCGGCCAGTAGATGCCGCCGGCGAAGTCCAGCGGCCGGCCGAACAGCAGCAACTTGGTCAGGAAATTCCACAGCAGGCCCACGTAGAGCACGCCGAAGAGCGTGCCGCCGATGGTTCGCAACGGGTGCGGATTGTCCTTTTGCGGGAACTGGCGGATGAAAATGCCGATGGTGATCAGGAACAGCACGACGGCATCCCACGAGCCGTCGGCCGGGGCGCCGTTGCGGACGCCGGTGAACCACGTGACGAACACGAGCGCGACGACGCCGATCGTGCCGTAGGCCCGGAAGTTCGCCACGCCGCCGGCGGACATCATCTGGTAGAACTCCAGCGCCATGACGGCCGCCAGCGCCGCCAGCACGAACGGGATGCCCGCGTCGGGCAGGAAGAAGAACGCGGCGAACAGCGCGCCGGCGATGGAGAATCCGCTGATGAGGCGATGTTTGATGGCGGGCAGGTTCATGAAGGGGCTCCGTAGCGGCGCTGGCGCCGGGCGTATTCTTCCAGGGCCTTGGCGAAATCCGGCTCGCGGAAGTCGGGCCACAGGGTTTCGGTGAAATAGAATTCGGAATAGGACAGTTCCCAGAGCAGGAAGTTGCTCAGGCGCAGCTCGCCGCTGGTGCGGATCATCAGGTCGGGATCGGGCACGTCGGGCAGGTAGAGGCGCGCGGCGATTGCTTTTTCGTCGATCGCTTCGGGCGCCAGCTTGCCGGCCCGGACGTCGGAAGCGATGGCGCGCACGGCGTCGACGATTTCGGCCCGGCCGCCGTAGCTGAGGGCCAGGATCAGGTGCCCCTTTTCGTAGTTCCGCGTGGCGGCCATGACGCGCTCGAGCTCGTTGCGCACGGCCTTGGGCAGGTCCTGGAGGCGGCCGGTCACGCGCAGGCGCACCTGGTTTTCGTGCAGCTCGTGCTCGTCCTTCTTGAGGAAGGTCTTGAGCAGCGACATCAGGCCGGACACTTCGTCTTCGGGGCGCACCCAGTTTTCGGTGCTGAAGGCGTAGACGGTGAGGAATTCGACGCCGTGGTCGCGGCAGGCGCGCAGGATGGCGCGCAGGGACTCCGCGCCGGCTCGGTGCCCGAAGAGGCGCGGCCGCCCGCGCTGCTTGGCCCAGCGGCCGTTGCCGTCCATGATGACGGCGACGTGGCGCGGGACGCAGGCGATCTCGGCCGGGGCGGTCATGCGTCCTTTTCCGCCAGGATCAGGGTGCTTTCGCGGCGCGGGCCCAGCGACAGGATGCCGACGGGCACGCCGGTGATCCGTTCGAGCCGGGCGACGTAGCGCTTGGCGTTCTCGGGCAGGTCGGCGTAGCGGCTTACTTCGCGCGTGGAGGCCTGCCAGCCGGGCACGTCTTCGTAGACGGGCCGGCAGCGGGCGACTGCGCGGACGTTGGCCGGGAAATGGTCGATGCGCTTTCCGTCCAGCTCGTAGGCCGTGCAGATGCGGATCGTTTCGAAGCCGTCGAGCACGTCGAGCTTCGTCAGCGCCCATTCGTCCACGCCGCAGGTCATCGCGGCGTGGCGGGCGACGACGGCGTCGAACCAGCCGCAGCGCCGCGGCCGGCCGGTGGTGGCGCCGAATTCGCGGCCGACGCGGCGCAGCTCTTCGCCGGCGGCGTCGTTCAATTCGGACGGGAACGGCCCCTCGCCCACCCGCGTGGTATAGGCCTTCAGCACGCCGACGACGTGGTCGATGCGCCCCGGCGGAAAGCCCGAGCCGGTGCAGGCGCCGCCGGAGCCGGAACTGGAGCTGGTGACGAACGGATAGGTGCCGAAATCGAGGTCGAGCATGATGCCCTGCGCGCCTTCGAACAGGAGGCTTTCGCCGCGTTCGGCCGCGCCGTGCAGCAGCGGAATCACGTCGCACGTCAGCGGTCCGAGGACTTCCATGGCCTGCTGCGTGGCGGCGAGGACGTCTTCGTAGGCCACGACGGGCGCGCCCATGGCGGCCAGGATGCGGTTCTTGTCCTCGACGCGGGACTTCAGCAGCGCGGGGAATTCGGGATCGAGCAGATCGCACATGCGCAGGCCGAAGCGGGCGGCCTTGTCGGCGTAGGTCGGGCCGATGCCGCGCTGGGTGGTGCCGATCTGGTCGCCCTTGGCGCGGCGCGCCTCGCCCTGGGCGTCGAGCATGCGGTGGTACGGGAACACGACGTGCGCGCGGTCGCTGATGAACAGCCGGCCGGCGACGGTCAGGCCGCGGGC
>RZYG01000276.1 GCA_009930415.1 Spartobacteria bacterium
GCGCCGGGCGGCCGAATCGGCGGATGCTCGCCCGCCGCCGTCCGGCGCAGCGCCAGCGCCGCGGCCCCGCCCGCCGCGGCTCCGAGGAATTCGCGGCGGCTGAGATCGAGTCCGAAGGATTGTTCCGGTGCCGGACGGCCCCGTTGCGTCGCCGCTCGCCGCAGCCGGGCCGCGAGATCCTGCGCCGCGCCCAGCGGACACATCTTCTGGCACCAGGCGTTCGGCGCGAACACGCTCAGCAGCAAGATCAGCGGAAATCCGGCCGCCAGCGCGAACGAACTGGCCGCCAGCGGCGCGCGCCACGCCGCGAAAAATCCATTGAAAACCGCCAAGGGGTCCAGCCAGACGAACAGCGGCACGCCGAACGCGGCGCCACCGAGCAGGATCGCCAGCAGCACGCGGCCCACGTTCGGCCAGCGGGCAAACCGGCCGCGAGCGCGCGGGTTCAGGCGGCCAACGAGTTCCGCCGCGAAGCCGGTCGGGCACAGATAGCGGCAAAACCAACGACTGCGGAAACCGGCGAGCACCAGCACGGGCACGGCCAACAGCAGCCAAGGCGTCGCCGAGCGCGCCGCCAGCGCGCCGCCCACGCCCAGCACCGGACTCAGCCCGAGAAATCCCCGCGCCGCGTCCCGCCACGGCAACAGCTGAACCGCCAGCAGCGCCGCGACGAAAAAGGCCAGAATGCGGATCCCGCGACGCATCACGCCTCGAGGTGCTGCACGTTCACTTTCGCCAAATCGCCGCAACCCACGCTCATCTCGTGGGCGAGCTGGATATGCGGCACGGCGAACGGCTGCATTCCGAACAGCGTGGCGGCGTAGGCATCCACCGCCACGGGATCGGTGCCGAACACGAGCTGGTTCGGGGTTTTTAGTTCGCCCGGGCCGCGCGGACCGTTTGTGACCATGATTCGCGTGGCGTCCACGATCGTCAAGCTGGGCCGGACCAAGGTGGCGAAATCGGCGATGCACTGGTGCAGGCCGCTGCGGTGCCAGAAGCCCCGGTCGAGGACGGAACCCATCCAGTTCTTCAGGCCGAGCGTCAGCGTGGCGCCGCGATGGGTTTTGGCCACGGGCATGTTGATCAAGCAGCCCGTTTCGAGCACGTCGCGGACCACGGCGACCTGCCGAAGGATTTTTCCGCGCGGGACGGCCGCATCCACGAAATCTCTTTTGTCGTCCGGCTCGTAGAGCCGCCCGCCGGCGCTTTTCGCGGCGGCGCCGATGCCGCTCATCGCGAACGACCGCGCGGCGGGCGAACAGGGATTTTCCGGCAGGACGACTTCCGCGGCGCCGGCGGCGCGGATGGCGCGGATGGCTTCTTCGACCAGCAGGGGATGCGTGTTGGCGCCCTGCTCGGGCGTGGAGGCCCAGCCGGCGTTGGGCTTGAGCGTCGCTTTCTGGCCCGGCTTCACGAACGCGCCCCAGCCGCCAAGGGCGGCAACACCGGCGGCCAGCATCTTGGGAATATCCGTGCCATGCGCGACCACGACGCGCGCGGCGGAAGCGCCGGCTTCGGCGAACAGGCGGCGCGGCGCGAAGGCCAAGACGGCGGCGGTCGCCGCCGCTGTTTTCAGGAAATCTCTGCGGGGCATCGTCGCCATGGCGGGTTCCTCCGGGCTATTCTTCGCGGCGGACGTCCGCGCCCAGCGCGCGCAAACGCGCTTCGAGACGTTCGTAGCCGCGGTCGATCATCTCGGCCTGTTCGATGACGGTGGTGCCCTTGGCGCACAGCGCCGCAATGACCAGGGCCATGCCGGCGCGGATGTCCGGACTCGTGATCAGCTGCGACCGCAGCTTGGCGGGGCCGCTGACGACCACGCGGTGCGGATCGCACTGCACGAGCGTCGCGCCCATTTCCAGCAGGCGATCCACGAAATACATCCGGCTCTCGAAGAGCTTCTCGAAGAACAGCACCTCGCCGCGGGTTTGCGTCGCCAGCACCAGCGCCACGCTCAGCAGGTCCGACGGAATGGCGGGCCAGATGCCGTCTTCCATCTTGGGGATGGCGCCGCCCAAATCCTGACGCACGCGCAGGCTTTGCCGGGCCGGCAACCGGAGCGTGCCGTTCTCGACCGTCCAGCGCACGCCCAGGCGGCCGAACGCGCGCTGCATCACCCGCAACGTCGTCGCGTCGGGCAGATCGGTCACGGTCAACGCGCCGCCGGTGGCGGCGGCCGCGGCGAGAAAGCTGCCCATCTCGATATAGTCCGGCCCCACGCGATGCCGCGCGCCGCCGAGTTTCTTGACGCCTTCGATTTCGAGCCGATTGGTGCCCAGGCCGGAAATCTTTGAGCCCATCTGGTTGAGCAGCGCGCCGAGATCCTGCACGTGCGGCTCGCAGGCGGCGTTGAGAATCGTCGTGCGGCCCGGCGCGAGGGTCGCGGCCATCAGGATGTTTTCGGTGGCCGTCACGCTGGCTTCGTCCAGCAGGATTTCCGCGCCGCGGAACGTCCGGCGGCGCAGGCGGAAGGCATCGCCGGTCCAGACGAGGCCGATGCCGAGCGCGTCCAGTCCCTCGAAATGGGTGTCCAGCCGGCGGCGGCCGATGACGTCGCCGCCCGGCGCGTAGAGCGTGGCGGAGCCGCGGCGCGCCGCGAGCGGGCCGGCCAGCAGGATGGAGCCGCGGACCTTGGCGCAGAGCACGCGGTCCAGCTCGGTTTTCTTCAGGCCTTGGGCGCACAGCTCGACGGCATGGCCTTTGCGGGCAACCGCCACGCCGAGGTCGGCCAGCAGCTTGAGCATGTTCTCGACGTCGAGGATGCGCGGGACGTTGTCGAGGACGACGGGGTCGTCGGTGAGGACGCAGGCGGCCAGCATCGGCAGCGCGGCGTTCTTGTTGCCGAGCGGCCGGAACGCGCCACCGATCCGCCGACCGCCCCGGATGACGAGCCGCGCCATGGGGTCCCTACTCCACCGTGACGCTCTTGGCCAGGTTGCGCGGCTTGTCGATGTCCGCCCCGCGCAGCTTGGCGTTGTGGTAGGCGAAAAGCTGCAGCGCCACGACGTTGACCAGCGGCGA
>RZYG01000277.1 GCA_009930415.1 Spartobacteria bacterium
GCCGCAGCTTCTGCTTCTTCAGCTCCTTCAGGAACCCCGCGAAATCCAGCTCCTCGAACCGCTCCAACGCCCCCGTCACCTTCACCCCCGCCACGTTGTTCCGCACCCGCGACAGGAAATTCGAACGCGCCGCCTGCAACTCGGCGTTCAGCGCAAGCATCCGGTCCGCCAGGGCGATGAAGGGCTGCTGGGCGTCAGGCGATATTTCCTTGATCGGCAGTTCTTTGAATTCCGTGACCTTGATTTGCGGGAACAAATCGTCAAACTCATTGGATTTCACTCGAAAATAGTAGGTAAGCAGGCGCGAATTCAGCAGCCCCAGAAGATATTTTATTTCGAACTTCTCATTTTTTCGCTTTGCAATGTAAAGCGATTGATCTGCAATCGTGGCGTCATCTACATATGTCGCAAAAAGCGTAGTGCCGACAATTTTCCTGAGATATATACGTTCCCCCGTGAAATACTTCGGCTCCCGCGGTGCCGCCAACCAATCCCCGTAGCTGACATAGTTCTCGCCATCCCAGCATGTCGCATAGCGCGCAATATGACGTCCTTTTAATTCGGGAACAAAAGTTGAATCCTTTGCGTAGGTTGCATGATACGCGCGGGTCGCAATTGTCTCTTCGGACTGGCCCGTGGCCTTATCGTATGGGTTCACGCCGCGCACGACATCGAAAATATCCCCAACCAATTGAGACCCCGCCTGCACCTTCTCGAGGATCGGAAGCGTTTCCTCTTTCACCTCGACATCAAAGACGAATCCTTTGTTTTCGGTGATGTGCTGCTTGGGGACGGAATGCCTGAGACGCAAATTCCCAGCATCCATATTCCAGATTTTTATCTTCGGATCATTTCCGCTTTTCTTGCCGCTGAATATCAACGTGTCGACTGAGGCTTCTGCGAATACATTTGGCAGATACGGAATCATATCCGTGAGATTAAACTGCATGAGCATGAAACTCCTGCACGAAGACATCCTCATGTTTTTCAACCACGGGTTGGGTACGATATAGCTTATCCAACCACCCTCATTGAGCAGTCTGACTCCTCTTTCCATGAAAGCCACATATAGATCGACCTGATATTCCAGTGTTTCATACGTCTTGGCCAGATACTGCTTGGTCGTTTCGGGCAAGCTGCGTGCAAACACATACGGCGGATTCCCGATAACGACGTCGAAGCCGCTCTTGGCGAAGACGGCGGGGAATTCCCTGGGCCAGTCGAAAGCCTTGTCGCCGGCGATGGCGGGATCGGCGATGAGGGAGTTGCCGCATTTGACGTTGCCGGTCAGCGTCGAGAGCTTGCGGCCTTTCTGCGCGGTGCGGAGCCAGAGGGAGAGCTTGGCGATCTCGACGGATTCCTCGTTGAGATCCACGCCGTAGAGGTTGCGCTCGAGGATGGAGTTCTCGATGTCGGAGAAGATCAGGGCGTCGCCGTGGAGCCGGGCCTTTTCCACGTCCAGCGCGCGGTGCTCGGCCATCAGGAAATCCAGCGCGGCGTTGAGGAACGCGCCGGACCCGCAGGCGGGATCGCAGATGGAGAGCTCCAGCAGCCACGCGCGGTAGGCGTCGCACGCGGCCAGCCGCGCGTCGCGTTTCGCGCGCGCCTTCTTCGCATTCCCCGCTTCGACCGGCTCCGGAACGTCCAGCCCCAGCTCCTGCTTCTTCTCGGCGCACAGTTTGCCCAGCGTGTTGTCCACGATGTATTGCGTGACGTATTTGGGCGTGTAGAAAATGCCGTCTTTCTTGCGCCGGGACACCTTCTCCGGCGCGGCCGCGCCCGACAGCCCCGCCTCGACTTCTTCGATCTCGGCGAGCGAGTGCTCGAAGATGTGTCCGAGGACGTCCACGTCCACTTCGCTGGCGAAGTCGTAGTTGGACAGCTTCAAGGCGTGCGCGGCGAGCACGTCGTCGGAAATGGCCAGCGCGTCCAGCACGTCGTCCGGCCGGAACAACCCGCCGTTGTAGGCGAAGATGTCGGCCGCCGGACTGCCTTCCAGCAGGTCGTTGAAGTACAGCTTGAACCGGTCGTACAGCGTCGTCGCCACCCGCGCCTTCTTCAGCGCCTGCCATTCCGCCAGAATGGCGGCCGTCAGGTTCGCCGGCAGCAGCCCGCGGTCTTCCGCGAACAGGATGAACAGGAACCGGTCGATCAGCTTCTGCGTCTTCTTGAACAGCGGCAACGGCTCATGCCGCGGATTCCGCGCCCGGATGTCGGCGAACAAGGCGGTCCGGAACGCGGAATAGTCCGCATAAAGCCGCTTCGTGATCTGGTCTTCGGCGGAAACCGACGCGGCCTTGAGCCGCAGCGGCAGGCCATCGCGAACGCTTGTCCACGCCAAGCACAACCACAGCCGTTCGAAACCCGCGCGGTCCAGCCGGAACAGATCGAACTCCTCGTACGCCACCGCGTTGTCCACGTAGAACCGCAGCTTCTCGAAATTGGTGACGACGACGTAGCGCGCGTCGGGCTGGTGGTTCTTGTAGCCGAAAGCCTGCGCCGCCGCCTTCGCCAAATCCGTCGTGTCGGTCCCCTTCACCTCCACCACGCCCACCGTCTTGCCCCCGTCCAGGATGGCCGCGTCGGCCTTCTTGGCGTCATCCACGTTCTTGTGCTCGACCGTGAAGTTGAAGCCTTCGTCCGGGCGGATCGTGTAGCCGAGGCAGTCTCCGAACAATTCGGGCAGAAAGCGGGGCTTGAACTCCTCTTCCTTCATCTTCCGGATTTCCGCCTGCCGACCGGGCTCGAGGAAATAGCCGCCGTAGACCCGGAAGCGCGCGTCCAGTTCCGCCGCATCGAGCCGTTTCGCGTTTTCCCGGACGACCGAATGCTGGAAAAGGGCCATGACGGGAATCAGGTTAGCACGCCACCCCCCTTTTGGGCAAAAATTTCCGATGGGCTCCCCGGAAAGCGGGCGCAAGACGGATTTCGGGCTCTGAATCGTAGGGGCCGAGCTTGCTCGGACCGGGTTTGGAGAAATTTGGGAATAGCTGCGGTCTCAGCAAGCTGA
>RZYG01000278.1 GCA_009930415.1 Spartobacteria bacterium
CCGTCGTCCACGACGATGATTTCCACGCGCGGATGGGTCTGCCGTTGGAGACTGGCGAGGCAGCGCGGCAGGCAATGCGCGCCGTTGTAGACCGGCACGATCGCCGAAACCAGAATGGGTTCGGCGCCGGCCATCAGGACGCTTTTTCGGCCTTCGTGTCCGTCCGCACGAGGTACAGCGGCCGCCGCTTGCCTTCTTCGAAGATGCGACTGACGTACTGCCCCAGCAGGCCGATGCTGACCAGCTGCACGCCGCCGAGGAACACCATCACCGCGATGGTCGAGGCCCAGCCTTTCTGCATGCTGCCCGGATGGGCCATGGCCTGCACCAGCACGTAGAGCACCCACAGCGCCGCCACGGTGCAGATCCCCACCCCCAGCACCGCGATCCACCGCAGCGGCGACGCCGAAAACGACGTGATCGCGTCGAACGCCAGGCGCGCGCTTTTCCACACCGGATATTTCGTCTCGCCTGAGAACCGCGCGGCCCGGTCGTATTCGACCGAGGCCTGCCGGAATCCGACCCAGCAGGTCAGCCCGCGCATGAAGCGGTGCAATTCGCGCATGTCCCGCAACGCATCCACCACGCAGCGGTCCACCAGCCGGAAATCGCCCGCGTCCATCGGCACGTTCACCTTCGCGAGCCGGCGGAACACGCGATAGAACCCCGCCGCGAGGAATTTCTTCATCCAGGTTTCGCCGGCGCGGCTGCGGCGGATGGCATATACCACCTCGTGGCCTTCGCGCCATTTGTCGATCATCGGGCCGATCGTCTCGGGCGGATCCTGCAAATCGGCGTCCATGACCACGACCGCGTTGCCGTCCGAGCGATCCAGCCCCGCCGTAATGGCCAGCTGGTGCCCGAAATTGCGAGACAGCCGCACCACCCGCACGTGGCGGTTCGTTTGCGCCTGTTCCACGGCCCATTCGGCCGACCCGTCGGTCGAGCCGTCGTCCACCAGCAACAGTTCCCAGTCTTCCTCCCGCGCGGCGAAAACGCCCGCCACCCGCTCCAGCAACACCGGCAGGTTGTCCTTCTCGTTCAGGAACGGCACCACGATCGTGATCTTGTTCGGATGGCTCATGATGCGGCCATCCTACCCAACCGAGGCCGCGCAAGCAACCGACAAGACGGGGCGCATCTTCCTTCATTCGGACAAAATGTCGCACCCGTGCTGCGCATTTTGGCGCCAGCAAGCTGGCTGCAATCTGTTTTTATCGCTGGCGCAGACCCAATCTTACCGTGCCCGCCTCGAGTTTTGTGAAGTTCCAATGGACTTCCCCATACTTGGCACGCCGTCTGCTCCATGGATGGCGCCATGACAGACAACGCCAACAATCCCACCCCGGCCCCCTCGGGCGAGCGCAAGTTGCTCCGGTGGGTTTTGGTTTTGCAGATCGTGATCTTGGCCTGGCTGGCCAAAAACCATCTTGACGGGGCATTCAGCCGCAGACTCCACAACCCACCTGCGGTCGCAACCCAACCGGACACTCCCCCCTCCTTGGAGCCATCCGCCCAACCGAATGCCCCGTCATCTTTTTCGCTCCTGCCGCGCCTGGCGGTTTTCCAGCGGCCCGCGCCCCAACCGCGCTACCGCCATCCCGCCGACCGCATGCGCGCCGAAATGCAGCGCATGATGGCCGAGGCCAACCAGGCCTTCGGCGGTTTCGATTCGTTCTTCGACCGGGACGACGTCTGGGCGAACCTGCCCGCCTCCCCCGCCATGGATCTGCGCGAACTGCCCGACGCCTACGAGCTCGCGCTGGCCCTGCCCGACGCCGATCCCGGTTCCCTCGACGTTCGCCTCGACGGGCGCCTGCTCAGCGTCTCCTCGCATCAAGACCGCCGGACGTCCAACGCGTCCTCCTCGCAGAGCTTCAGCTCGCGCGTGCTGTTGCCGGGGCCCGTCGCCGCGGACGCTTCTTTCCAGATCACCAACGTCAACGACCGCCTCTGCATCCGCATCCCCAAGCCGGCGGCCAACGCCACCGCGTCCGCCAAACCTTGACCCCCCAGCCAGCCCCAGGAGCCAGCTATGAGCGACACCGGAATCACCGCCATCAACAAAAAAGTCAGGGAAGAAAGCGCTTTCGTCGCCGCCCTGCGCGCCGAAATGGAAAAGGTCATCGTCGGCCAGCGCTATCTGATCGACCGCCTGATGATCGGCCTGCTGGCCAACGGCCACCTGCTGCTCGAAGGCGTGCCCGGCCTGGCCAAGACGCTGGCCGTCAAGACGCTTGCGTCCGCCATCCACACGACTTTCCACCGCATCCAGTTCACGCCCGACCTTCTGCCCGCCGACCTCGTCGGCACGCAGGTCTACAATCCCAAGACCGGCGACTTCGGCACCCGCAAGGGCCCCATTTTCGCGAACGTCATCCTCGCCGATGAAATCAACCGCGCGCCCGCCAAGGTGCAGTCCGCCCTGCTCGAAGCCATGCAGGAGCGCCAGGTCACCATCGGCCAGGAAACGTTCCATCTGCCGGATCCCTTCCTCGTCCTCGCCACGCAGAACCCCATCGAGCAGGAAGGTACCTATCCCCTCCCCGAAGCGCAGGTCGACCGCTTCATGCTCAAGCTCGTCGTGAAATATCCCTCCCTCGAGGAAGAGCGCCGCATCCTCGACGCCAACGCCCGCACCGAGGTCGTCCGCCACGTCCGCGCCGTCGTCGAACCCGATTCCATCCGCCGCGCGCGCGCCGTCGTCGATGAAATCTACGTCGACGACAAGATCAAGGACTACGTCCTCTCCATCGTCTTCGCCACGCGCGATCCCGCCGCCTACAAGCTCGACGCGCTCAAGGACAACATCCGCTACGGCGCCTCGCCGCGCGCGACGCTCTACCTGACCCTCGCCGCCCGCGCGCACGCCTTCCTGCAGGGCCGCGGCTACGTCACGCCGCAGGACGTCAAATCCATCGCTCCCGACGTCCTCCGCCACCGCGTCATCCCCTCCTTCGAAGCCGAAGCCGAGGACATGACCTCCGAGAAGATCGTCGCCACCCT
>RZYG01000279.1 GCA_009930415.1 Spartobacteria bacterium
ACCCAGAGGGTTCGCCCTACCCGCAATCCGCATTACCGGCTTTAGGTAGGGCGAGGCATCCTTGCCGAGCCGGGCTGTTTGAGGGATCGGCGTGGCTACGTGATTTCGGGAACCGCTCTAGGTTTCGCGCTCGCCGCGGGCCATGATCACCTTGCCGGTGCGGACCAGCTCGATGATCTTGTACTTGTGCAGCAGATCGACCATGGCGTCGAGTTTTTCGGAGCTGCCCGTCGCCTCCAGCACGATGGATTTCTCGGACAAATCCACCGTCTTGGCCCGGAAGTGGTCGGCGATCTGCAGGACTTCCCCGCGGTGCGCGCTGTCCACCGCCACCTTGACCAGCGCCAGCTCGCGCGCGACCACTTCTTCGTCGGTGTGTTCGCGGCACGCCAGCACGTCGACCAGCTTGGAGCACTGCATGATGATCTGCTCCAGGCCGGCTTCGTTGCCCTTGGCCGTGATGGTCATGCGCGAGAAGTCGCCCGTGGCGCCCGCGGACACCACGAGGCTTTCGATGTTGAAACCGCGCCGCGAGAAGGTCTGCGCGATGCGCGCCAGCGCGCCGGGGCGGTTGGCCACGTAGATGCTCAGGTTGTGGGTCGGGATTTCCTTGCTCATGTTCGTCTCCTCAGCCTTTTTTCGCGCCGGTCTTCGCCGGAGCATTCTTGCGGCCCGCCGGCCGGCCGGGCTTGCGCCGCGGGTGGCACAGCACCGTCTCTTCCAGCGGCTTGCCGGGCGGCACCATCGGGAACACTTCCTCGTGGTGCACCACTTCCACGTTCACCAGCGCCGGGCCCGGATGCTCCAGCGCCTTTTTCAGCACCTTGGGAATGTCCGCCGCCCGTTTCAGGTTCAGGCCGAGGATCCCGTAGGCCTTCGCCAGCTCGACGAAGTCCGGGTTGCCCTCCAGATCCACGCCGCTGTAGCGCTCGTCGTAGAACATGTCCTGCCACTGGCGCACCATGCCCAGGTAGTGGTTGTTCATCAGGATGATCTTGACCGGCAGCTTGTGGATCGCCGCGGTCGCCAGATCGCTCATGGTCATCTGGAAGCCGCCGTCGCCCACGATGGCGATCACGGTCTCGTTCGGCCGCCCGAACTGCGCGCCGATCGCCGCCGGCAGGCCAAAGCCCATCGTGCCGGCGCCGCCGGACGAAATGAACTGCCACGGCTTGTCGCAGCGGTAGAACTGCCACGCCCACATCTGGTGCTGGCCCACGTCGGTGGTCATGACCGCCTTGCCGCCCGTCAGCTTGTTCAAGGCGTCGATGACCTGCGGCGGATGCAACCCGCTCTTTTTGGCATAGGTCATCGGCCATTTCTTCTTGAAGCCTTCGATGCGCTTGATCCAGTCGGCCGTGTCGCTCTTCTTCAGCAGCGGCAGCAGGTCCTGCAGCACGGCTTTCGCGTCGCCGCGGCAACGGATGTCCGGCTTCACCAGCTTGCCGAATTCGGCGGCGTCGATGTCGACGTGGATCTTCACGGCGTTCTTGCAGAACTGGCTCGGCACGCCGAGGATGCGGTCGTCGAGCCGCGCGCCCACGGAGATCATCAGGTCGCACTCCACCACCGCGCGGTTGGCGTAGGCCGTCCCGTGCATGCCCAGCCCCTGCAGGCTCAGCTTGTGGGAATCCGGGAACACGCCCTTGCCCAGCAGCGTCGTCGCCACCGGCGCCTGGAGGGTTTCCGCGAATTGGCGCAATTCCTTTTCGGCATGCGCCAGCACCGCGCCGTGGCCGGCGATGATCACGGGCCGCTGGCTCTTGGCCAGCGCGTCCGCGATCTGCCGGATCGTCTCGGGGGCGTAGCCCTTCGGCTCCGGCTTGTAGCCGGGCAGGTTCATCTCGGCTTCGAGCCCCGCGGTGCACGCCTCCGTGCCCACGTCCTTGGGCACGTCGATCAACACCGGCCCCGGCCGGCCCGTCGTCGCGATGTGGTAGGCCTCCTTCACCACGCGCGGAACGTCGTTGGCGTTCTTCACCAGATAGCTGTGCTTCACGATCGGCATCGTCAGGTTGAACACGTCCGCTTCCTGGAACGCGTCCTTGCCCAGCATGCCGCGCACGCTCTGGCCGGTGATGACGATCATCGGCACGGAATCCATGTAGGCCGTCAAGATGCCCGTCACGGTATTGGTCGCGCCCGGCCCGCTCGTCACGAGCACCGCCGCCGGCTTGCCCGTCGCCCGCGCGTAGCCGTCCGCCTCGTGCGCCGCGTTCTGCTCGTGCCGCACCAGCACGAACTTCATCTTCCGCCGCACCTTGTACAGCGCGTCGTAGATGGGAATCGCCGACCCGCCCGGAATGCCGAACGCGATCTCGATCCCGATCTTTTCCAGGCTCTGGATCAGCGCCTCGGCGCCATTCATCTGATTTTCGCTCATTGTAGGCCTCCAAATCGGAAATGGTCCGAATTTCGATGCCAAAATATCGCTTTTTGACCGTCATGCAAGAAAATTATCTCTTTTTTGATCATTTTTTCTTTCTTTTTGACATCAAGAACAAGAATTGGCACATTTTTGGCCATGAAACCGACTCTTCGGGACATCTACGACGAATTCGCGGCCACCTACGAGGCCAACCGGGGCCTGTTCGACATGAAATCCGTCCTGGAGCCCTTTTTTGCGGGCCTGGGCCGCGAAAAAGGCCGTTTGCTCGATCTCGGCTGCGGCGCCGGCGAGCCGTTCCCCCGCTTTTTCCTCGAATAAGGAATTCATGGGCCAGCGGCTGTTCTACAGCCATGCCACCCCCGAAAAGCTCCGCGCCCAGCTCGCCGACGTCGGCCTCGCCGTCCGCACCTTCGATGCGCGCGCCATCGGCGGCGAAACCTTCCTGTGGGTGACCGCCGCCAAGCTCGAACAGCCCGGCGGCCTCGGCGAGGCCGCCCTACCGCAAATCCCCAGGTAGATGCTATGGGGTCTTGCAGATCAGGTATAATGGCGTTGTGGTGAACAACCAGAAAGGAGCCACGACACATGAACCAAGACCCACATAGCGAGA
>RZYG01000053.1 GCA_009930415.1 Spartobacteria bacterium
GCCAGGGCCGACTCCGCGAACTGGGCTACGCGAACGCCCACCAGTTCGTAGATGATAAAATCGGAATCGTCATGGGAACAGCTTGACATACCACATGCCCGAATTTCGGAGTTTGATCGGGCTGTCCGCCGGGCTCAAAGCGCCGCCAAAAAGGCGTCCATCTCGGCGTCGGTGCCGATGCTGACGCGCAGGTAGTCGGCGGTGCGGCCGCCGGGGAAATAGCGGACTAGGATCTTGGCTTGGCGCAGGCGCGCGAACAGCGCGGGCGCGGCCGTTCCCGGCGGGGGCGCAACGAACAGGAAATTCGAAGCCGACGGCACGATCCGGAAGCCCCGTTTCCGCAGCTCGGCGGCCGTCCGTTCCCGGGTGGCCACGATCTTCCTGGCGTTGGCCTCCATCCAGGGCCTATCGCCCAGCGCGGCAAGGGCGACGGCCTGCGCCAGCCGGTCCACGTTGTAGGAATCCTTGAGTTTGTAGAGCGCCCCGATCAGCTCCGCGGAACCGATGGCCCATCCGATGCGCAACCCGGCCAGAGAGAATGACTTGGACATCGTGCGCGCCACCAGGACGTTCGGCAGGGTTTTGGCCAGTTCCAAGGCGTTCCGCCCGCCGGAAAAATCCACGTAGGCCTCGTCCACCAGCACGACGCCCGGGAACCGCCGGCAAAACGACTCGATGGCGTCCAAGGGATAGAAAACGCCCGTCGGCGCGTTGGGATTGGCCAGGAAAAAGAGCGAAGCATCCAAATCCGCCGGGGGCTCCGTCCAACCGAAGTCGTCCGGCAGCGGCACGGTGCGGAAGCCGACCTCTTCGGCCGCCGCCAGGACGGGATATAGGGAATAGGACGGCGCAAACGCCGCCGCCGCCCCGCCGGGAGGCGTGAACGCGCGCGTGACCAGCCGCAGCACTTCGTCGGAGCCATTGCCCACGAACACGTTTTCGACCTTTACGCCGGATTGTTCCGCGAGCCGCGCCCGCAAGGCCGCGCAGACCGGATCGGGATAGAGCCGCAGCGTTTCGGCCGCGAAGTCCGCCAGCGCCTGTGCCACGGCCGGACTCGGCGGGTACGGATTCTCGTTCGTATTGAGCTTGACGAGCCCCGCCACCTGCGGCTGTTCGCCGGGGGCGTAGGCTTCGAGTTCCAGAACGGATGGACGGACGAGATTCTTCATGGGTTGGCGGCAGTTTCCAACGGAGACCGGTTTTGCGCAAGCGGAATCCGAACTCGGATCGTTCGGCAGGAGAACAGGAAACAAGCAGGAAAACAGGATCGGAAGGTCGGGCAGCGCAACTGCGATTGGGTGCATTCTTGGCATCATCGGGACGTACATGCCGGCCTTCGCGGCATGCGGCTCCTGCCGCGTGCAAATCCCGGGAACCGCGCGGGGCGGGAGCCCCACGCCACAAAAGCCAATGCAGGCGACACCCCATCGCAGATGCGCCCAAGGTGGGACGGTCTTGCCGGGGCCAGCTGCAAATAATCTGAATCCGCCGGAAATTCCGGAAAGAGATCGGACCGCGCGGCGCGCGGTCCCTACCTGCGGACCTGGGACCTCCGACCTCGGACCGCTTGGCCTCGACGCAAAAAAAGGACGCCCGGAGGCGTCCTTTTATGCGGGGCCGGGAACCCGGCGTTTACCAGCGGTAATGGGCGAAGGCCTTGTTGGCCGCGGCCATCTTGTGGGTGTCGTCGCGCTTCTTGACCGCGTTGCCTTGGTTCTTGAAGGCGTCGAGGATTTCCAGGGCGAGCGCGCGCTGCATGCTGGCGCCCTTGCGGCCGCGGCTGTAGTCGACGATCCAGCGCAGCGCGAGGCTGGTCTGGCGCGTGGGCACCACTTCCACGGGCACCTGGTAGGTCGCGCCGCCGACGCGGCGGCTCTTGACTTCGACCTTGGGCTTGATGTTTTCCAGCGCCTGCTGGAAGACTTCGATCGGGTCCTGGCCTTCGGTCTGTTCCTTGATCTGGTCGAGCGCGCCGTAGACCGTGCGCTGGGCCGTGGACTTCTTGCCGCGGTTCATGATGATGTTGGTCAGGTGGGTCACCAGCACGCTGCCGTAGCGGGCGTCCGGGGCGAATTCGTGCGTTTCAGCTCTGCGCCGTCTCATGGTTCAACCCCTCCTATTTCGCCGCTTTGGGGGTTTTCGTGCCGTACTTCGAGCGGCCGCGCCGGCGGCTCTCGATGCCGAGGCAATCCAAGGTGCCGCGGACGACGTGGTAGCGCACGCCGGGCAGGTCCTTGACGCGGCCGCCGCGCACCAGCACCATGCTGTGCTCCTGCAGGTTGTGGCCTTCGCCCGGAATGTAGGCGGACACTTCCTGGCCGTTCGTCAGCCGCACGCGCGCCACCTTGCGCAGCGCCGAGTTCGGCTTCTTGGGGGTCATCGTCTTGACCAGCAGGCACACGCCGCGCCGCTGCGGGCACTTCTGCAGCGCGGGCGATTTGCGCGTGGAGCGCAACGGGCTGCGGCCCTGTTTCACCAGTTGATTGATCGTCGGCATATCGTTCTTTTCATTCCTTGTTCGTTCGGTCTTTTGGACACAAAGTAGCGCGCACCCTACCAAGCCCCCCGCCCGTTGGCAATCCCCTTGTGCGGATTTTTTTGGCCCCCCCGGAAAAGGCGTGCATTCGCCCCTCCGGGCGCCTAGGATGTACCGCCGGAGATCGGATGCCGATCTGCCGCAGGAGAACCGCCGTGAAAAAATTCGTCATGCTTCTGGGGCTGGCCGCCGGCTTGGCCGTGGCCGCTTCCGCCCAGTACCCGGCCCGGCGCAGCGGGCCCATGCGCGTGGCCATGCTGGCCGACGGCGGGACCTTCGCCGACAGCTCCTTCAGCCAGAACTCCCGCGAAGGCCTCGAGGAAATGCTGTATTCCGGCGCGCCGATCTTCGTGCAGTTCGCCGAACCGCTCTCGCCGCTCAACTTCGAGCGCCAGCTCGCCGCCCTCGCCGAGCGCGACTACCGCCTCATCCTCGGCGTCGGCTACCGCATGGCCCCGGCCATCGCCGCCGTCGCCGCCGACTATCCCCGCACCCTCTTCGCCTGCATCGACGGCGACTACGAGGACATCCCCCACAACGTCCAGGCCTTGACTTTCCAGGTGGACGAATGCGCCTTTCCCGCCGGCTACCTCGCGGCGGCCTGGGCCGACCTGCAGGATCCCAAGGATCCCGCCGTCGCCTGGGTGGGCGGCCTGGACGTCGAAAGCGTCAACCAGTTCGTCGTCGGCTTCCGCAACGGCGCGGAGCACTTCAACAAGGTGAAAAGCAAGCAGGTCCGCGTCCTGGGCGACTACGTCGGCTCTTTCGACGACTTCGCGGGCGGGCAGCAGGTCGCCGGCCAGCTGCTCGACGCCGGCGCGGACGTGATCTTCGGCGTCGGGTCCATTTCCGGCAACGGCGGCATCGCCGCCGCCAAGGAACGCGGCAAATGGGCGATCGGGGTGGACACCGACCAGCACAACACCCTGCTCGAACAGCAGGACGTGATCCTGACCTCCTGCCTGAAGCGCATGGACCGCGCGGTGGTGCAGACCGTGACCGCCGCGCTCGACAACCAATTCTGGGGCGGCACGCGCTACGTCGGCAATCTGGCCAACCACGGCGTCGGCCTCGCCCCCTACCACGACTTCGCCGACCAGATCCCCGAGCGCCTGCAGAAGGAAATCGTCGACATCCAGCGCCGCATCCTCGACGGCACCGTTTCCACCGGCTGGGAGGCCAAGCCCATCGCCACGCCCAAGAAAAAGGCCAAGGCGAAAGCCCCGGCCCAGGACTAGCCCCCGCTCCGCCATGCGCACGCCCACCTTCGCCCGCATCTTCGGCGAACGCCGCAAGACCGTCGTCGGCATGATCCACGTCCGCGCCCTGCCCGGCACGCCCCGGCACGCCGGCGGTTTCGCCCCCCTCCTCGACCGCGCGCTCGAGGAGGCCGAAATCTACCGGAGCTGCGGCATCCACGCCCTCATGGTCGAGAACATGCACGACGTTCCCTACGTCCAGCGCCCCGGGCCGGAAATCCTCGCGGCCATGGCCGTCGTCGCCCGCGAAGTCAAACGCGCCCACCCGGCGCTGCCCCTTGGCATCCAGATCCTCGCCGGCGCCAACCGCGAAGCCCTCGGCGCCGCCCTCGCCGCCGGCGCCGACTTCATCCGCGCCGAAGGCTTCGTCTTCGGCCACGTCGCCGACGAAGGCTACCTGGACGCCTGCGCCGGCGACCTCCTGCGCCACCGCCAGGCCATCGGCGCGGAACACGTCGCCATTTTCACCGACATCAAGAAGAAGCACTCCGCCCACGCCGTCACCGCCGACGTCGATATCGTCCAGACCGCGCACGCCGCCGAATTCTTCCTCTCCGACGGCCTGATCCTGACCGGCGCCGCCACCGGCGAGGCCGCCAGCGTCGAAGAACTCCGCGCCGTCTATGCCGCGACGAAGCTGCCCGTCCTCGTCGGCTCCGGCCTCACCGCGGAAAACGCGAAGGACTATCTTCCGATCGCCGACGCCTTCATCGTCGGTTCCTATTTCAAGCGCGCCGGCCAGTGGGAAAATCCCCTCGACCCCGGGCGCATCCACCGCCTGCTCGACCAGATCTGAACCGGAGGACGTCCATGAAGACCGGCCCGAACCGCGCATGGCTTCTTTGCCTCGCAGCCTGGGCCGGCGGGGGTTTTGCCATGGCCAATGCCCAGCCGGCGGGTACCGCCGGCGACCCGCTTCCCCGCCGCATCTGGACCGCCAGCATGACCCTCGAAGCGGACCATTCCGCCCGCGCGGCGACCCGAGCCATCGCCCTGGCGGAACTCCGCGGCGGCCGCGTGGAAAACCGAACCGACAACGACGGGGCCAGAACCACGCTCCACCTCCTTCTCCCCGCCCGAGAATTCATGGATATCCTCGCCGCCCTGGAAACCGTCGGCACCGTCGTTGCCCGGCAAGTGGAAAACCAGGACGTCTCCGATTCCTGCGCCGAAGCCGCAGCGCACTTGAACGGCCAAATCGCCCGGCGCGACCGCCTCCGCGCCCTGCTGGACCGGACCGCGGCCGCAGCGGATGCCCTCGCCGTCGAAGCCGAACTGAACCAAGCGCAAGCCGGCGTCGATTCGGCCGAAGCCCGCCTGCAGTCCTACAAGTTCCGGATCGACTGGGGAAAAGCCGTTCTGGATATTCACTCCGCCCCCGCAAACCGCAAACCGATCCTTGGACCGCTCGGCTATCTCTTCAAGGGCCTCTCCTGGACCGTCGGCAAACTGTTCGTGATCCGCGACGGGGAAACGCCCCGCGGCTCCGCGCCCGCCGCCGCGTGGACGGAACCGCCGCTTCCGCCTCCCGACCAAACCGCTTCCGGCGATTCGGAACGGCTGAACTACGTCGTCCAGGAAGGCGACACCCTCGCGGGCATCGGCCGGTTGTTCGTGGTGACCATCGACGACCTGCGCCGCGCCAATCCGAGCGTCGGCGGCCGCGACGTCTTCCCCGGCGAAACCATTTTCATCCCGCCGGCGGAGTAAAGTTGACGGCTTCTTCGGCCCGGGGGTATTTTCGGATCCATCAGCCAAGGAGAACCCATGCACGCGCTGCTTCGACGTCCGACGATCCTGCTCTGCCTCGCCCTGCTGGCCACCGGTTGCATCTCGCACAAGAAATCCCGCCAGGCGATGGAAATGGCACCCATGGAAGACCACGTCGTCGTCGGCTACGACGCGTCCGGTTCGCCGCTCTACGCCAACGAATCCGCCGGCGACGCCGTCGGCGAGAACCGCCTGATGGTTTGGACGGGCGATCTGACCCTCGAGACCGCCGACGTCGCCAACGCCGCGGACCGGGCGATCGCCATCGCGCACCGGAGCGGCGGCTATCTCGAATCGCGTTCCGACAGCACCTATTCCGGCACGACCCTCAAGCTGCGCATTCCGGCCCAGGCTTTCACGAACGCCATCGGCGCGCTGGAAACCCTCGGCGACGTCGCCGGCCGCCGGCTTTCCAGCGAAGACGTGACGGAGCCGTACGTCGACGTCGAAGCGCGCCTGAAAAACAAGCTCGTCCTGCGCGACCGGCTGCGCCAGCTGCTCGACCAGGCCACCGAGGTCAAGGACATCCTCGCCATCGAAACCGAACTCAACCGCGTGCAGGGCGACGTCGATTCCATGGAAGCGCGCCTCAAATCGCTCAAGGGCCGCGTGGACTACGCCGCGCTCCATCTGCATCTCCGCCCGAAAGAACTCAAGCCCAGGAAAATCCTCGGCCCCCTCGGCTACCTGTTCAAAGGCCTCTTCTGGACCGTCGAAAAGCTCTTCGTCATCCGCGAGTAGCCCGCCGGCGCGAGTTTTACGTAGCACGTAAAAATCGGCCCCGGAATTTACGTGCAACGTAAAAACTTTCCGCGATTTTTACGTGGAACGTAAAAACTTTCGCGCCGTTTTACGTGGAACGTAAAAACTTTGCGGGGCGCGTCAGGGGACGACGCGGACGGCGGCGGGCCAAACGGCGGCGCGGCGGCGGACGGCGGGGGCTTCGCTCGCGAGCACCTTCACGCGGCGGCCGTTCTGGGGCTGGTAGAGGCCGACCGCCAGATCGAGCGGGCCGGGCGGCACCTCCGCCGGCAACGCGATCCGCCGCGTCTCGGCGACGCATTCGCCGGGCACGGGCCGCAGGGACGGATCGCCCCACAGCAGCGCCGAACCGCGGTAGTCGTCCTGCGCGACGATCTTCCCGCGCGCGTCGCGCAGATGGAGGAACACGATCTCCTGCCCCGGCGCGAAATCCTCGCCGGCAGACCAGTGCAGGCGCACCTCGAGCTCGCCGCCGGCGCGGATCTCCGCGGGCGCGACGGCGACGCCTTCGAGGCGCGCGCCGTTGGCGAAGGCCGTCGCGCAGGCCGGCTTCGGCACTTGCGCGGAGGCCAGCCGGACCCGGATGGCTTCCGCGCCGCCCAACCGCCAGACGTGCTCCGCCGGCAGCGCGGAAAGCGCCGCGGGGCGCCAGCGGACGATCTCGGCCAGCAGCGCCCGCTGCGTTTCGTCGCTCCCGCCGCCCGCGCGCAGGCGGCGCAGCGCGGCGGCGACGCGCGCGGAAGCGCGGCCGGCCACCAGGGTCTCGCCGGTCCAGACCGCGGCCGGCGGCAAATCCAATCCGTCCGCGCCCCACCCGCCGGCGGCCACGGTGAAAACCTGCCATTTGTCGACCGCCTTCACCCAATATTTCGCGCCATGCGCGGCGAGGGTCCGGCGCGCGGCCGCTTCGTGGCGCGGCTCCACGATGAAGAGGCCCGCCCGCTCCGCCGCGACGGAGCCGTCGCGCGGAACGTCGCCGGCGGCGAAGACGCGCGGGACAAGCCCCGCCAGCCGCTCTTCGGGAATGCCGCCCTCCGCCAGCAATTGGTTGGAAATCCAGCGCGGCGCGTAGACGTCCCCCGCCGGCGCCTGCGCGCGCAGCCATGCGGCCAGCGCGGCCACCGCTTTGGACGTGTAGCGCCGCTGGAAGCGCCCCGCCGTTTCCAGCGCATCCGCTTCCGCCAGCCGCCAGGCCAGCCCGCGCCCCGCGCGCGGCTCGCCCGGGAACGTCGCCCGCAACGCCCGCACGCCTCGCGCTTCGAGGCGGAAGGCCGGCCGCGCGAATCCGGAGGGATAGAACAGCCGCGGGCCGGACCATTCCAGCGGAATGAACGGCGCAGACACCAGCAGCGTGCGCCACTCGCCGCCGATCTCGGCGGCGAGGCTCACCCGCCGCGGGAAATCGAACGCCTCCGCGCCCATCGCGTGGGCGAACAGGAACTGGATGGAATGGACGTCGCGCGGCTCGGCGAAGGTCCACTCCAGCGTCGCGTCGCGCCGCGCGCCGGGCGCCCAGACCGTATCGAGGTTGCCGTCGGCCAGGACGCCGGCGAGATCGGCGCCGGCGCCGTCCCGCAGCGCGGCGATTGCGTCCGCGGGGATCGCGCGCAAATCCGGCGGCGCATGCCGCACGTTCCAGACGATGCTGCGCCCGGCGGCCGGAATGGATTCGAAGGCGGCTCCGGCCTGCGCCAGGAACGGGCCGAGGCCGTTGAAGTCCGACGAATACGCCGGGGCCGCGGCCAGTTCCGCGCGGCGCAAAATGGGTTCGTAGAACCGCTGTTTGCCGTTGGAGACGGCGTAGCGCTCGTCCAGCGCGAAGTTCAGCGGAAACAGCTGGAGCGGCGCCAGCAGGGCCGTCGCGCCGGTGCGGTCGAGCGCGGCGCCGAGCTCGCGGTGGCCGGCCAACGTCGCGACGGATTTGCGGTTCGCGCCGGCCAGCGCCGCCCCCGCCAGCGCGCCTTGGCAGACGACCAGCGCGGCCAGCGCCAGGCTGGCCGCGACGCGGACGCCCCGGCGGCGCGGCGCGGCGCAGGCGATGCCGGCCAGCACGGCCAGCCCGGGCACCAGCGGCACCCAGTAGCGCGCGGTGTGCGTGCGGGTGAAGCCGGAGGTGACGAAAATCAGCGCGAAGATCGCGCAGAACAGCGCCGCGCCGGCGCGGGCATACCGTTCGCGCGGAGTCGCCGCGCGGCGGCGCGCGAACGCCGCGACCGCGCCCAGCGCGGCCAGCGCCAGCCCGCCCGCGGCCAGGAGCAGCGGGCCGCGCGAATCCGCCCCCAGCGCACCGGAATCCTGCAGCAGCAGCAGGCGGTTCCAGGAATTCCGCAGCGCCTCGCGCAGCGGCGCGTGGCCGCCGATCTGCGACATCGCCAGCGACGCCCAGCCGTGGCGCGCGTTCCAGGCCAGCCACGGGGAGAAGCCCGCGACGAATCCCGCCAACCCCGCCGCGATCCCCGCCGGCTGCCGCCAGAATTTCCCGCGCAGCCCGTGCAGCAGCAGCAGCGCCGCCGTGCCCAGCGCGGCCGCCACGATCAGGTTCGACCACGCGCCCACGCCCGCCAGCAGCCCCAGCCCGAACCAGCGGGCCCAGCCGACGGACTCCCCGGCGCGCAGCCGCGCGGCCATCCGCGCCGCCGCGACGATCGCCAGCGCGTTCACGGCCAGCGCCACCATGTAGCCGCCGCGCGCCGCGAACTGGAACTGGAAATAGGCCAGCGGGCCGAAGCACCCCGCCCACGCGGCCGCGCACCCGCCCCACGGCCCCGCCGCATCGCGCGCCCAGCGCCACAGGAACGCCAGCGCCGCTGCCGCAAACAGCACGGGTCCGAGATTGACGGCTAAACCCGTCGAACCCAGCAGGCGCACCATCAGCGCGCTGGCCGCCGGTTCGAGGCTCCCCATGTAGGCCTGGCCGTAGAAGAAGACCGGGAATTCCTTGAGCGCGGCCATGTGGCGCGCCATCAGCGCGACCACCGTGGGATCGGGCTCGGACAGGGCGCGCGTGGCCCACGCCCCCGCGATGCGCGCGGCGACGCCCAGCGCCAGCGCGACCCCGGCCAGGACGTCGGCGATCTCGAAACGGCGCGCGGTGTTCGGCTCGGCATCCATGCGATCGGGCTCAGTGGTGGAAATGGCCGTCGAAATTGGGCTGCACGGGCGCGGCGTGCGGGCGGTAGCCGATGAGCACGCGCTCGTTCCCGCCGGGACGGACCGCGATGAAGCGCAGGTTGCCGTCCACGGCGAACGGCTCGATCGCCGCGCCCGGCGTGCGGCAAACCAAGCCCGCGCGCCAGTTGTAGCGCAGCACGACGCGGTCCGCCGCGGGATCCGCCGGAAAGACCTCCAGGCGGTTCTCCCGCGCCGCGACGCGGCCGGCGCCTTCGTAGAAGCGCGTGCCCGGTCCCGGATCCTTCAGCCGGTAGATCCGCACCTCGCGCTTCAACACGGGCTGCTCATGGACCCGTTCGAAGTGCTCCGGATGCGCCTCCAGGAACGCGAGGGCATCCGGCATCGCGGCGATCCAGTGCGTGATGCCGTAAGCCCGCGAGAAAAACAGATAGCCCGCGATGCTGCGGCGGTAGAAGCCCGGCGGATAGTTGTATTCGATCGTGCCGCGCGGGAAGCCGTAGTAGTCGTCGGCCATCATTTCGCGCTGCGTCAGCACGGGCAAATAGGCGAGGTTTCCGCCGCCGTAGAAATGGACGGCGCGGCCGGCGAAGCCCAGGCGGCCGTCTTCCGGCACGTGGACGCGGATCCAGTCGGTCAGCAGGCGCATGGATTCCGGCAGCGTCCGCAGCGGCCCCGGCTTGTGGTTGGCGTAGTGCATCCGCACGGAACGGACGCCCAGCACCAGCGTCGCCAGCACGAGCCCCTGCGCCGCGGCCCAGGCCCAGCGGCGGGCGCGGCCCGGCGGCGCGGCTTCCCCGAACAGCCGGTCGCCCAGCGCGGCCGCCGGCAGCGCCGCGACCAGCGCCAGCGGAATCGCCATGCGGTCGAGCTGCGACAGCGGCTTGAGCTCGCGGCTCCACCCGGCGATGCCCGCCAGCAGCAGCAGGGCCGGCAGCGTCCAGCGGCGCAAATCGGGCCGCACGGCCACCAGCGTGCCCAGCAGGCCCAGGATCGCGATGGCCGGATGGAATTCCTGGACGGAGCGCAGCAAGCGGTCGGCGCCGCGCGCCCACGTCGCGGTCGCGGCCGGCCGCGCCAGATCCATGCCGACGTAATCGATCACGTTGCGGCACGGGAACCACGTCGTCCAGAACCAGGGCGCCAGCAACGCCAGCGCCAGCGCGCCCGCCGCGAAAACCCAGCGGTTCGCGCGCCACGTCCACGCCCGGAAATTCCACAGCCAGCCCAACCCCAGTCCGGCGCAGATGAAGACGCCCGGCGTCCACAGGCAGGTCAGCCACGCGCACAGCGCCAGCGCCAGCGCGGTGCCGGCCCCGCCGCGGCCCCGCACCGCCAGCCGGTAGCCCAGCGCCGCCGTCGGCAGCGCCATCAGGGCCGAGGTCATCGCGCCGACGGTGCCGAAATGCCAGGCCCACAGGAAGACCCCGCGGCTCGCGCCGCACGCGAAGAGGCCCGCGCACAGCGCCCCGGCGCGGCCCAGGCCCGCGGCGCGCGCGGCCAACACCGCCAGCCACGGGAACCCGAAGACGAACCAGAAAACGAGCGCCGCGCCGTAGAACACGTGGGGATCCCAGATCTTCAGCAGGGGCAGCAGCAGCACGCCGAAGCCGTGCGCGCCGCTCGTCACGCCCACGAAATGTTCCGTGCCCGCGTTCCACCACGGATTGTAGCCGCCGAGCGCGAACGGAAACAGTTCCCCGAATTCCTTGAGGCGGTACATGAACGACGGATGGTCGAACCCCCATGGAATCTGGCCGCCCACGATGGTCCAGGCGGCGCGGGCGCTGGCCAGCTGCCCGCCCAGCAGCAGCGCCCCAAGCGCCCAGGGCAGTGCCCGCTGCCGGCGCGCGTCGCCCGCGAAAAAGCAAACCGCCGCCGTTCCGGCCGCGATCGCGAGGAATTTGAGGCTGGTCGCCGTCCACCACGGCGCCAGGAAATACCAGTAGGCGCCGTGCTGCTGGTGCGCGTCCAGCGTCTGGCCCATCCAGAGCACGTAGACGGCCAGCGTCGCCGCCAGCGCCGGCAGCCCCCACCACCGCCCGGCCGTCTCGTTCGGTTGCCGATCGTTCGACATGTCCGGCATCATAGCATGCGGAGCGCGCCCTACAATTCAAACGTGTCCACGGGGCATTCCGGCAGCGAACCCAGGAAGATCCGCCCGTACCACTTGGTCAGGATCCGGGAATCCAGCACGACGACGATCCCCTCGTCCGTCTGCGAGCGCAGCAGCCGGCCGAAGCCCTGCCGGAACTTCAGCACCGCTTCGGGAAGCGAATACTCCTTGAACGGGTCGCCGCCTTTTTCCTTGATGCGCTTCAGGCGCGCAGCCACCAGCGGATGGTCCGGCACAGCGAACGGCAGGCGCGTGAGGATCACGTTGCTGAGCGCGTCGCCGCGCACATCCACCCCCATCCAGAAACTGTCCAGGCCGAAGAGCACGTAGCCGTCGTTCCGGCGGAAGGTGTCGAGCATCGCGCGGCGGGCCAGGCCTTCGCCCTGCGCCAGCAGGACCAGGCCGGCCTCCTCCAGCGGGGCGCGCAGGGCCGTCGCCGTGCGCTTCAGCAATTCGTCGCTGGTGAACAAGGCGAACGCCCGGCCTTTCGTTTTCAGCGCCCAGCGCAGCACGCCCTTCGCCACCGCTTCCGCGAAGGCGTCCTTGTCCTTGGGATCCGGCGCGTTGGTCGCCACGTGCAGGCGCATCTGCCGGGCATGATCGAAGGGCGAGCCCAGGCACAGCAGCGCGGCGTCCTCGCCCGCGCCGAGGCGGTCGCGGCCATACTCCAGCCGCCCGCCCACGGCCAGCGTCGCGCTGGTCAGCGTCACCGACGGAATCGGCTTGAACAGCACGTCGCGCAGGATGGGGGCCACCTCGATCGGCGCCGAGTGCAGGACCGGCTGCCGGCGCTTGCCCTCGCGCTCGATCCAATAGACCTGATCCGGCAGCGATTGCGCCAAAAACGACTCCAGCATCCCGCCCAGCGCGATCCCCGTGCCGCGCAGATGGCGCAGCTCCGCGCGCGAATCCTCGTCCTGGTCTTCCAGTTCCTCGATCAGCGCGCCGAGCCGGCCCGACAGCTCGCGCAACAGCTCGGGCACCGCCGATTCCACCGCCAGCGGCGCGGCCACGGCGACCAGGCCGTCGCGCGCGCCCAGCCCCGCGACCCGCGCGACGTCGTGGAACAATTCGGCGACGGCGTCCCACAGGCGCGCGACGGTCTGCGCCGCCGGACCGGCCCGCAGATAGCCCAGCAGGCCTTTGCCCGAGTCCGGCGCGAACAGCCGCCGCAACCAGTATTCGAATCCGTTGGGCGAAAGCCGAATGCCCAGATGTTCGCTGGCCGCGGCCTCGACGGTATGCGCTTCGTCCATCACGATGGCGGCCACGTCGGGCAGGAACGACGCCCCTTCGCGCCGCAGCGCCAGATCGGAAAAGAGCAGATGGTGGTTGGCGATGAGCAGGTCGGCATCCTGCATCCGGGCGCGCGCCCGGAACAAGAAACACCGCTTGCGCTCGGGGCATTTCCCGCCCATGCAGTTGCCGTGCTCGGCGCAAACGGCCGCCCAGGCCTCCGGCGCGGGCGGCCGGCGCAATTCCTGCACGCTGCCGTCTTCGGTCTGGTCGGCCCAAGCCCGGATGCGCTCCAGTTCCGCCGCGACGCCGTCGGCGAACAGTTCCCGCTGGTGGCCGCGCGCGCGCGCCAGGCGCCGCAGGCACAGATAATTCGAGCGGCCCTTCACCAGCACCGCGCGGAACGCCGTCCCCAAGCGGTCCTGCAGCAGCGGCAGGTCCTTGCCGACGAGCTGCTCCTGCAGGGAAATCGTGTGGGTGGAAACCAGCGCCCGCGTACCGGTGCGCTTGGCGTGCAGGATCAGCGGCACCAGATAGGCCAGGCTCTTGCCGACCCCGGTGCCGGCTTCCACGACCAGGTGGCGGTTCGCCTCCAGCGCCTCCGCGACCGCGCGGGCCATGTCGACCTGCTGGGGGCGCGCCTCGTATTCGAAATCCCCCTGCGCGACCGCCGCCAACGCCCCGCCCGGCTGGAACGTGGCGGCAGCCTGTTCGCCCAACGGACGCGGATCCGCCGGCGAGCCGTTTTGGATGGGCGCAATCACCGCAAGCGCCCCCGAAAAGCCGTTGACATTCGAATCGGGTCGACGGGCCTGGGCGCCCGTCGCCGGGCTTAGGGCGCGGGCGCGGGCGCGGGAGCCGGCGCCGTCACCGGCGCGGCCTCGACGATGCCGGCCGTCGGCTTGTCCTCGGCCGCCGCCGCGGCATCCGCCGCCTGATTGGCCTCGGACATGGCCTTCAGCGGGCCATCCAGCTTGATCGTCGCCCGTTCCCGCAGGCTTTTGACGTACTCCGCGGCCACCTTTTGCTGGGCGCGGCCCTTCAGCACGGTGACCAGGCGATCCTTCACTTCATCGAAGGGTATGACCTTCTCTTCCTGCTCGCCGGTCACCTTGATCACGTGGAAGCCCACGGGCGATTCGACCACCTCGCCGATCGCGCCGATTTCCTGGCCATAGACGGCGTCTTCGAATTCCTTGGCTTCGCGGCCGCGCGGCACCACGCCCAGTTCGCCGCCGCGGGCGCGGCTCGTGCA
>RZYG01000054.1 GCA_009930415.1 Spartobacteria bacterium
GTGGAATTCGGCGAGCTTCCACGGCGAAATGAACCCGCTGATGACCATGATGGCCCCGCCGCAAACGACGCCCAGCGTCACGCCCGCCAGCAACAACGTCTGCGCGCCGGTCGCCGAACGCCGCGCCAGCGACAGCACCAAGCCCAGCGCGGCGGCCGCCCCGAGCAACGCCATGGCCTGCGCGGTGTTCAGCGGCCCCAGCGCGAACCAAAGGAACGGACAGACCCGCGCCAGAAACGCGCCGAGGCTTGCGCCGCCGGCGATGCCAAGGGTCCACGGTTCGGCCAGCGGATTGCGGAAAACCACCTGCAGCGCCGCGCCGGCCATGGCCAGCGCCCCGCCCGCCAGCAGGCCCAGCAGGACGCGCGGCAGGCGGATCTGGAAGAAAATCATGCCGTCCGCGGTCCAATCGCCGACGACAAACCCGAAAACCTGCCGAAAACCCAGTTTTTCGGCCCCGATCCAAGGAAAAACGGCCAAAAACAACGCAAAAACGGCCAAAAAGGCGTAAAATTTGCGATTTTGGGTCATTTTTTCGCCAAAACGATAGGATTTGGGGTTTCGGGGCGCCGGAGGACCTCGATTTTATCGCCGTAGGCTGCCAAGAGGCGATTTTCGGTCAAAATTTCGGCCGGCGGGCCGTCCGCGGCGATTTCGCCGGTCTGCACGAGCACCAAACGGTCGCAAAACAGGCCGGCGAGGTTCAAATCGTGCATCACGGCGACCACGCGCAGTCCATTCGAGGCGCGGCGCGCCAGAATTTCCATGACGGCGGCGGCCTGGTGCAGGTCGAGGGCCTGCGTGGGCTCGTCGAGCAGCAAAATCTCCGGTTCCTGGGCCAGCGCGGAAGCCAGCCACGCGCGGCGGCGCTCGCCGCCGGAGAGATGCGAGAGCGGGCGCTGCCGCAGGGCTTCCAAGCCGACGTCGGCCAAGGCGCGCGCGACGGCGTCGCGGTCGGCGGCGGTGGCGAGATCCAGCGCGCCGCCGTGCGCGTGGCGGCCCAGCGCGACGACTTGTTCGACGGCGTAGTCGAACAGCGCGGGACATTCCTGCGGCAAATATCCGAGCCGGCGCGCGAGATCCGCGCGGCGCATGCGCGCCACGGAGCGGCCAGCGAGGTCTACCGCGCCCTCCTCTGGCGCAAGCAGGCCCGCGGCAAGTTTCAAGAGCGTGCTTTTACCGGAACCGTTCGGTCCCACGATGCCGCACAACGGCTCGTTGCCGAAAGCGAGCGCGGGAATTTCAAGGGACCATGAGGCCGTTTCGTAGGCGAAACGGAGATTGCGGAGTTCAAGCTGGCGGGATGAAGACATCAATATTCAATGTTCAATAATCAATGATCAATATTCAAGTAAACAGCCCGTTGAACATTGAAGATTGAATATTGATTATTGAACATTGGGCTTTCAAGCTTCCGCTTTAGGAGCCACGGCCAGCTTGATGTGGATGTCGCGCAGCTGCTTGTCGTCCACCGTGGACGGCGCGTTCATCATCAGGTCCATGGCCTTCTGGGTCTTCGGGAAGGCGATGACGTCGCGGATGCTGTGGCGGCCGGCCAGCAGCATCACGAGGCGGTCGGCGCCGATGGCGAGGCCGCCGTGGGGCGGCGTGCCGTATTCCAGCGCGCGGATCAGATGGCTGAAGCGCGATTTGATTTCCGACTCGGGCAGGCCGAGGAGCTGGAACATCCGCGCCTGGAAGGCCGGGTCGTGGATGCGGATGCTGCCGCCGCCGAGCTCGGTGCCGTTGAGCACGATGTCGTAGGCCTGCGCGCGGACCCGTTCGGGCGCGGTCTCGAGCAGCGGGACGTCTTCCGGCAGCGGCGCGGTGAACGGATGGTGCACGCTGACGAGCTGGCCTTCGTCGCTGCGCTCGAACAGCGGGAAATCGACGACCCAGGTGAACTTGAACACGTCTTGCGGGATGACCCCGGCGTGCGCGCCGGCCAGCAGGCGGATGCGGCCGAGCACGGACAGGACCTTCTCGGCCTTGTCGGCGCCGAACAGCACGAGATCGCCGGGCTGGATGCCCAGCGCGGTTTCGAGGCCGACCTTTTCGGCGTCGGTGAAGAACTTCACGATCGGCGATTTCCAGGTGCCGTCGGGCTGGACGCGGATGTAGGCCAGGCCGCCGAGGCCGCCTTCCTTCGCGAGCCCCGTCCAGTCCTCCTCCACCATCTTGATGGGCGCATGGGCGAGGCCCTTGGCGTTGATGGCCTTGACCACGCCGCCGCCGTCCAGCGCGCGGGCGAACACCTTGAACTGGGTGCCCTTGAAGACGTCGGCGAGATCCACGATCTCCATGCCGAAGCGCAGGTCGGGCTTGTCGCTGCCGAAGCGGTCCATGGCTTCGCGGTAGGTCATGCGCGGCAGCGGCAGCTCGGGCGCGGGCAGGTTCGCGGCCTGCATCAGGCGCGCGACCAGGCCGTCGACGGTCTCCATGACGTCGGCGGCGGTCACGAACGACATTTCGATGTCGATCTGGGTGAATTCGGGCTGGCGGTCGGCGCGCAGATCCTCGTCGCGGAAGCAGCGGGCGATCTGCACGTAGCGGTCCATGCCGGACATCATCAGCAGCTGCTTGTACTGCTGCGGGGCCTGCGGCAGGGCAAAGAACATCCCCGGGCAAACGCGGCTGGGCACGAGATAGTCGCGCGCGCCTTCGGGCGTGCTCTTGGTGAGGATCGGCGTCTCGATCTCCATGAACCGGTTTTCGTCGAAGTAGTTCCGGGCCGTCTGGATCAGGCGGTGGCGCAGGAAGAGCGCCTGCTGCATGGCGGTCCGGCGCAGGTCGAGATAGCGGAATTCGAGGCGCAGGTCTTCGGCGACGTGTTCCGCGCTGCGGTCGTCGAGCGGGAACGGCGGCACGAGGGCCTTGTTGAGCACGGCGATGGCGGTGCCGCGGACTTCGATGCCGCCGGTGGCGATGCGGTCGTTGACCATGTCGGCCGGGCGCGGGCGGACTTCGCCGGAAATCTTCACGACGAATTCGCCGCGGCAGGCCTGCGCGGCGTCCCACGCGGTCTGGGAATCCTGCGGATCGAACACGCACTGCGTGACGCCGTAGCGGTCGCGCAGGTCGAGGAAAATCAGTCCGCCGTGGTCGCGCACGCTGTCCACCCAGCCGCACAACTCCACTTTCGCGCCCGCGTCGGCGGGGCGCAGTTGCCCGCAAGTATGTGTCCGCATCTTCATGGTTTCGTTCCTTTTTCCCGGAAATTCGACGAGCCGCGACTCTACGCGAGCGCCGGGCCGCGCGCAAACAAATCCGGCGCGGTCAGAACCGGTCCGAATCGAACCGGACGACCCGGTCCGGATTGGGCGGGGGCGGCGCGGGCTCGTCGAGCGGCTGCGGCGGCGAGCGGCGCCGGAACAGCTGCGCCCAGTTGGCGAAACCCATGACGGCGCCGGCCAGCAACCCCAGCAGCGCCAGCAGCCAGATCGCCACCAGCACGGGAAACGGATCGGTCGGATAATCTTGGTTCGCTTCGACGATAGCCCCCGAGAGCAGCCCCGCCAGCGAAAAGACCAGCAGGACCATCTCGACCTGCCGGCACAGGATGCAGGCCATTTCGAGATGGGGCGCCGCCTGCGGGTCCGGCCCGACCCGCGCGTGGAGGATGCGCCCGACGGGATGGATGGCCACCAGCAGCCCGAACAGGATCGGCGGCAGCGCCCCCGCCAGTTCGAGCACCGTTGCGCCGAACGCGAACCACAGCAGCGCGGGGCACAGCACGACGAACAGGTAGCGGACGAGGAAATGGACGGAAGAATAGCCGAACAGGTGGTTGCGGCCCGCCCGCCGCCAGAGGAACCCGAGCGTCGCCATGCCGGCCGGCACCGCCGCGGCCCCGAGCCAGAGGCCCGCTGGCGGCCGATCCGGCGACACCGCCGCCATCAGCAGCAGCGCCAATCCCAGCGGCACGAGCCCCAGCGCCAAGGTCTGGCGCAGCTGCACGGCCGCCAGCGGCGACTCCGCGCCCAGCGCCGGAAACAGCGGCGTCCGCGCCATCACTTTCTCCAGAACGCCGGCATGAAGAGCGCCAGCACCGTGTAGAGTTCGAGGCGCCCCACCAGCATCAGCGCCGTCAGGATCGCCTTGCCCGCGTCGGGAATGAACGCGTAGTTCTGGGTGGGCCCCACCCCCGCGAAGCCAGGTCCGACGTTGCTCAGGCACGCCACGACCGCGGTGAACGCCGTGCGGCAATCCGGCACGAACGGAACCAGCGCCAAAAAGCCGATCAGCAGCACGAACAGATAGAGCAACACGAATCCCAAAATGGACAGCAGCACGTCGTCTTCCAGCGGCTTGCGGCCGGCTTTGACCGGGATGACCGCCTGGGGCTGCATGAACAGGCGGATTTCGCGCACGACGGCCTTGAGCATGACCTGGATGCGGCCGACCTTGATGCCGCCGGCGGTCGAGCCCGCGCAGCCACCCAGCAGCATCAACAAAATCAACAGGGGTTTGAGCAGGATCGGCCAACGGTCGTAGTCGCCCGTGGCGAACCCCGTCGTGGTCATCAGGCTCGCGCCGGTGAAAGCCACCTCGCGGAACGCGCCGCCCCAGCCCAGCCCCGCCGCGGACCGGGCGCCGTGGAGCACCAACGTGCCCACCGCGGCGAACAGCGCGAAAACGCCGAGGAAGAACCGCAGCTCGCCGTCCTTCCACCAGGCGGCGCCTTCGCCGCGCAGCAAGCGGTAGTGCAGAGCGAAGTTGATGCCCGCCAGCAGCATGAAGACCGTCAGGACGGTTTCGACGTAGGCGCTGTCGAACGCCGCGACGCTGGCCGTCCGGGTGGAGAACCCGCCGGTAGCCATGGTGGTGAAGGAATGGCAGACGGCATCGAACCAGCCCAAACCGCCCAGGCGCAGCAGCAGGACGAGCACGACGACCAAGGCCACGTAGACGCCCCACAGCATTTTGGCGGTCGAGGCCATGCGCGGCTCGATGCGGTCTTTGGACGGCCCCGGCATTTCGGCGCGGTAGAGCTGCATGCCGCCCGCGCCGACGAACGGCAGAATCGCCACCACCAGAATCAGCACGCCCATGCCGCCGATGAGCTGCGTCAGCGCCCGCCACAGCAGGATGCCCTTGGGCACGCCTTCCAGCACGGGGATGACCGAGGCCCCCGTCGTCGTCATGCCCGAAATCGTCTCGAACACCGCCGCCGCCGGCGACGCGATGACGCCGGACAGCACGAACGGCACCGCGCCCGCCAGCCCCGCGCACAGCCAGCCGAAAGTCACCACCCCGAGGCCGTCGCGGCGCGAGAGCTCCTGGGCGCTGCGCGTCAGGGCCCACAAGACCACGGCCACCGCGAGCGTGCCCGCGGCGGAATAGGCCAACGCCGTCCAGGCCGCGGCGGGCTCGCCGTGCAGATAAGACACCAAGCCGCAGCCGCCCATCAGCAGGCCCACCACCCCCAGCAGCCAGGCAATCACGTGGAAAACGGGCTTGAAATTCATCGCAGTCGCCTCACGAGGCGAAAAGCGGCTCCATCCGCGCCACCGCTTCCGGCAGGCAATAGACCACCACGCGGTCGCCCGCCGCCAATTCCAGATCGCCCGTCGCCGTCTTGATCTGCCCGGACCGCAGCACCGCCACGATGATGACGCCCGCGGGAATCTTCAGGTCCTGGATCGCCTGGCCCGCCCACTTGTGCTTCGGCGAGAGCTTCATCTCGATCAGTTCGCCCGGCAGCCGCGCCAGGATCGCCGCGGCCTGCACGTTCTTGCCGCGCACGAAATGGAGGATGGAATTGACCATCGCCAGGCGCGGATCCACGATCCGGTCCAGCAGCCGCAGCTGGTTGACGATGCCGATGTATTCCTTCTTGCCCACCTGCGCCGCCGTGAAGCGCGCGCCGTACTTCTCCGCCACCAGGCAACCGATGATGTTGTGCTCGTCGCTGCCCGTCGCCGCGACGTAGGCCATGTCCTCGGCCTCGCCGATGCCGGCCAGCGTCTCCTGGTCGAGCGCGTCGCCCTTGATCACCAACGTGCGGTTGAGCTGCGCCGAACAGAAGTCCGCGCGCTCTTCGTCCTGTTCGATCAGCACGATCTGCATGCGCGTGTGCTCCAGCATCCGCGCCAGCTGCAGGCCCAGCTCCCCGCCGCCGGCGATCACGACGCGCTGGAACCGCTTGTACTCCGGCCAGGCCCATTGCATGAAATCGGCGATGGCGTCCGGCTCGCCCGCGAAATAGACGTCGTCGCCCACCAGAAACGTCGTGTCGCCGTGCGGCGTCATGACTTCGTCGCCGCGCACCACCGCCGTGAAGCGGATTTTCCGCAGCCACTCCTTGCCCGCGAACCGCTTCAGCGTGGTGCCCAGCAGCGGGCTGTCCATGTGGACCGACATGCCCACGACCATGACCCGCTCGTCGAGCAGATCCGCCACCTCGATCGAGCCCGGCAGCCGCAGCACGTTGTAGAGGTCCCGGGCGTATTCGTCGTACTGGTTGACCAGCAGATCCACCCCGAGTTTCTTGAAGTCGATGTGCCGACTCGTCAGGTAGGCCGACGACGACACCCGCGCCACCGTGCGCGGCACCTCCCGGGCCCGGGCAAAGATACAGGCCAGGATGTTCGTGTCGTCCCGGTCCGTCACCGCCACAACCATATCCGCCCGTTCGAGATCCGCTTCCTCCAGCGTCGCCGGATCGGCCCCGTCGCCGTGGACCGTCATCAGGTCCAAATGGGCGTTCACGTCCGCCAAAGCCTCCGCCGAGGAGTCGATCACGACCACGTCGTGTTCGTCCTCGCAGAACTTTTCCGCCAAATGGGCGCCCGTTTGGCCGCCGCCGATGATCACAATGCGCATGGGTGCACTCGTTTCTGATTCAACCGTCCCCCCATTATCCAAATCCCGCCCCCCCATGCAAGAACAAGCCCCGCCCTTGCCTTCCGGCCAGCCAAGTGGCAAGGTGGTGTCCATGGCTATTCCTTTTTGGAAAATGCACGGCGCCGGCAACGATTTCATCCTCGCGGACGATCGCGCCGGCGGCTTTCCGGTCGATGATATCGCCTTCCGCGCAGGGCTTTGCGACCGGAAACGCGGCATCGGGTCCGATGGTTTGCTGCTGATCCAGCGCTCTTCCGCCGCCGATTTCCGGATGCGGTTCTTCAATCCCGATGGCTCCGAAGCCGACTTCTGCGGCAATGGCGCGCGCTGCATCGCCCGCCTAGCCCATGAAATCGGCGCCGCCCCCGCCGACATGCGCATCGAAACCCGCGCCGGCCTCGTCCGCGCCGAAATCCTGGCCGCGCCCCTCGTTCGCCTCCACCTCCCCCCGGCCAAGGACTGGCGGTTGGATTTGTCCGTCGAATGGCAAAACCGGCCGCTGCCCCTCCAGTTCGTCAACACCGGCGTGCCCCATGCCGTCGCCGTCGTGGACGACCTCGCCGCGGTGGACGTCCCGACCCTCGGCGCATTCATCCGCAGCCACCCGCTCTTCGCCCCCGCCGGCACCAACGCCGATTTCATCCAAATTCTCGGCCCGGACTCCCTCGCCATCCGCACCTACGAGCGCGGCGTCGAAGGCGAAACCCTCGCCTGCGGCACCGGCATCCTCGCCGCCGCCCTCGTCGCGGAAAAACTCGGTCTCGTCCGCGGCCCCGTGCGCGTGCGCGCCGCCGGCGGCGACGAACTGGAAGTCGGCCTCGCCCCTCTGACCCTCACCGGCCCCGCCGAACATGCGTTCCGCGGGACGATCCCCTAGCGGTAATAGAACCCGCTTAGCCCCTGCGCCGCGCGCCATTCGGTTATTTCGGAGGCGATATTCGGCCCCAGGCGCGAGGTGCGGATCTGCAACAGCAGGCGCTTGAGCACGTCTTCGGGGCCTTCCGCCACCAGCTGCACCGCGCCGTCGTTGAGATTTTCGACGCCGCCGGTCACCCCCAGCGCGTTCGCGAGGTTGCGCGCCACGTAGCGGAAGCCCACGCCCTGCACGTCCCCTTCGTAGCGTGCGCGGACCTGGCGCCATTCGCCGCTCATGCCCCGGCCACCCGCACCATGCGAACGCCGTGGTGCTCTTCCACGGCCAATTGGCCCGCCGCCACCAGCGGCGCCAGCCGCCGTTCCAGCGCCGGCACGTCCGCCCCGCAAGCCGTCGCCAACGCGTCCAGCGCGATCGGATGCCGCGCCAGCAAATCCAGCCATTCCGCATCCGTCGTCGCTTCCGGCGTTTTCGCCCGGCCGGCGAAGACCGGAATTTCCGCCGCGGGCGCGAACCACGGCGCCACCGTGCGCAGCCAGGCCTCCGGCAAGCGCGGCACTTCCACGCCCGCCAGCGCCGGCCGCGTCGTCGTGTTCAGGTGCACCGCGTCCGGTCGCAGCGATTTCGCCAGCTCCGCGATCGCGCGCACCTGCTCCGGCGCGTCGTTGTAGCCCGGCAGCAGCATGACCTCGACCCAGAGCTGGCCGCGGAACTCGGCGCGCAGCGCCCGCTCGCCCTCCAGCAGCCGCGCGAACGTCGCGCCTTCCGCCGGGCGATGGATCTTCCGGAACGATTCTTCGTCCCAGGCGCTCAAGGTCACCTTCACCACGTCCGCTTCCGCCGCATCGCGCCGGACCTCCGGCAAAAACATCAGCGTGCCGTTGCTCAGGATCGCGGTCTTGAACCGGCCGGCCGCCTTCACGTGCCGCAGCACGTCGCCGAACCGGGCATGCATCGTCGGCTCGCCCGAACCCGAGAGCGTGACGACGTCCGCCTGATGCCCCGCCGCGGCCCAGCGGTCGAACTCCGCGAGGACGTCCGCCGTCGGCACCCACTCGTTGCGTTCCAGCGTCAGAGCCGTCGTGCGCCCCACCTGGCAGAACACGCAGTTCTCCGTGCAGACCTTCGCCGGATTCAGGTCCACGCCCAGCGACAGCCCCAGCCGCCGCGACGGCACCGGCCCGAACAAGTAGCGATATTGGACTTCCGAATTCACGCCGCCTACTCTCCCTCCCCGCCCCGCCGCTGTCAAATCTCGAACCGCGCCAGCGGAAATCTCACAATCTAGTAGTTGCAACTACTAGACTCTAGTATTTGCAACTACTAGACATGAAATTTTCAGGCACCTGCTTCTCCAACAAGTTGCCGGATGATGCAAGCGCACCAATTAGCGTCCAAACTAAGTCGGGCCCCATGCCGCGAGGGGCGCATCTGCGATTCGGTGCAATCCCGAAACTGGAGGGGCTACTTGTCCGCCCGCGGCGGAACCTCCGTGTTGCCCGCCTTGGCAAGGGCGATTCTGACAAAAACGGGCAGGACAGAGCCTGCCCCTCCAGAAAATCCCCATTGGATGCAAATCCAGATGGGAATTTGCACCGAATCGCAGATGTGCCCTGCCGCGAGACAGTGGCTTTTCAGCGCTTTGCAATCCGGCGGCCTTTTGGCAGACTGCCTCCCGTCATGCCCCATCTTTCGGCAAGGAAAAAACTGGCGGCTTCCCGGCGCGTCGTCGTGAAGATCGGCAGCCGCGTGCTCGTGCAGCGCGACGGCCGTCCCGACGCCCGCCGCATGGCCGCCCTGGTGGACGGTCTCGCCGCCCTGCGCCGCGAAGGCCGCGAAGTCGTCGTCGTCTCGTCCGGCGCCATCGCCTGCGGCCTGCAGGCGCTGGGCATGAAGAAGAAGCCCGCGGATCTGCCCAGCCTCCAGATGGCCGCCGCCGTCGGCCAGTCGCGGCTCATGGCCGCCTACGACAAGCTGTTCGCCCGCAAGAAATGCCGCATCGGCCAGGTCCTGCTGACCCACGACGACCTCGAGCACCGTCGGCGCCACCTCAACGCCCGCAACACGCTCCTCAAGCTGCTGGAGTGCGGCGTCATCCCCGTCATCAACGAAAACGACGTCGTCTCCGTCGACGAAATCAAGTTCGGCGACAACGACGCACTCGGTTCCCGCTCCGCGATGCTGCTTGAGGCCGATCTGCTCGTGCTGCTGACCACCGTCGACGGCTTCCACGCCACCGACGCCAAGGGCCGCAGCCGCCGCGTGCCCTTCCTGGCCGACGTCACCGCCGACACCCTCACCCACACGAAGGGCAAAGGCAGCGTCTTCTCCACCGGCGGCATGGCCAGCAAGCTGACGGCCGCCGCCGAAGCCGCCCGCATGGGATCGATGGTCGTCATCGCCAACGGCCGCAAGGACGGCATTCTGCAGAAAATCGTCGCCGGCGACAACGTCGGCACGCTGATTCCCGCCGCCGGTTCCGAGGACGCCAACGGCGGCCTCAACCACCGCCGGCGCTGGGTTGCTTTCTTCCACCATCCCCACGGCCGGATCGTCGTCGACGACGGCGCCCGCGACGCCCTGCTCAAGCGCGGCAAGAGCCTCCTGCCCGTCGGCGTCCGCGACGTCTCCGGCGATTTCGCCCCCGGCGATCTCGTCGAAGTCCTCGACCTCGCCGGCCAGCGCATCGCCCAAGGCCTCTCGGAATATTCCAGCGCCGAAGCCCGCCTGCTCAAGGGCCTGAAAACCGAAAAGATCCGCGAACTCCTCGGCGCCGAAGCCCCCGGCGAGGTCATCCACCGCGACAACCTCGTCGTCCCGACTTGATCCCTTGTTGGATATTGATGATTGAATATTGGACATTGAATATTGAAATCTTGCCGGTGACGCGCCCCTGAACCCGAGGCCTCTTATGACACTACATGAAACCATGGTTGAAATGGGCGACAAGGCGGTCGCCGCCGCTCGCCAGTTGGCCACCTTGGGCTCGCGCCGCAAGAACCTCATCCTCGAAGCCATGGCGGAGGCGCTCGACGCCAACCGCGACCGGCTCAAGGAAGCCAACGCCCGCGACATGGCCGCCGGCCGCGCCGCCGGCCTGTCCGACGCCATGCTCGACCGCCTCCTGCTGACCGACAAGCGCATGGACGCCATGATCAACGGCGTCCGCGCCCTCGTCGGCCTCAAGGACCCCGTCGGCCAGAAAATCTCCCGTTGGATCCGCCCCAACGGCCTCGTCATCCACAAGGTCCGCGTCCCCATCGGCGTCATCGGCATCATCTTCGAGTCGCGCCCCAACGTCGCCGTGGACGCCGCCGCCCTCTGCTTCAAAACCTCCAACGCCGTCATCCTGCGCGGCGGCAAGGAAGCCCTCGAATCCAACAAGGCGCTCGTGGACGTCCTCCAGGCCGGCGGCACCCGCAAGGGCCTACCCGCGGATTCCATCCAGCTGATCACCACCACCGACCACGACGCCGTGCGCGAACTCGTCCAGCTCGAAGGGCGCGTGGACCTCGTCATCCCCCGCGGCGGCGAAAAGCTCATCCGCGCCGTCACCGAGCAGGCCTACGTCCCCGTCATCAAGCACTACAAAGGCGTCTGCTACGCCTACGTCGACGAAGCCGCCGACGCGGACCAGGCCTTGGCCATCGTCGAAAACGCCAAATGCAGCCGCCCCGGCGTCTGCAACGCGCTGGAAAAGGTTCTCGTCCACGAAAAGATCGCCGCGGCGTTCCTGCCCCGGCTCGCCGCCCTCATGGCGGACAAGCGCGTCGAGCTGCGCGGCGACGATGCCGCGCGCGCGATCGTTCCCGCCCTCAAGCCCGCGACCGCCGCGGATTGGGACGAGGAATATCTCGATCTCGTCCTCGCCGTCGCCATCGTGCCCTCGCTGGATGCCGCCATCGCCTGGATCAACCGCCACGGCTCGCACCACTCCGACGTGATCCTCTCCGCGGACCAGAAAGCGCAGAACAAGTTCCTCGACGAGGTCGACTCCGCCTGCGTCTACGCCAACGCCTCCACGCGGTTCACCGACGGCGGCGAATTCGGCATGGGCGCCGAAATCGGCATCTCCACCGACAAGCTCCACGCCCGCGGCCCCATGGGCCTCGAGGAACTCACCACCTACAAGTTCGTCGTTCAGGGCAACGGCCAGATCCGCGTCTGACGGCGCGCGCGGCGGAACCAGGAGCGGCCGGAATGAGCGCGTTCGAAGTCGGCATGCTGGTTTGCTTCGGGATAAGCTGGCCCATCTCCATCGCCAAGTCGCTGCGCACGCGGATCGTTGCCGGCAAGAGTCCCCTTTTCATGGGCGTGCTGTGTCTCGGCTATGCGTTCGGCATCCTGCACAAGCTGCTGTATTCCCTGGATTGGGTCGTCGGACTCTATGCGCTGAATCTGGCGCTGGTGGCCACCGACTTGGCGCTGTACTTCAAGTTCCTGCCCCATACCGCCCCGGCGGCCGCACGAGCTTCGCCGCCTTGATGAACCGTCCGCGCAACACGCCCCGCATGCGGTGCCAACGGGGCGCATCTGCGATTGGCTGTCGGCCGCATGGGCCCTTGGTGCGCGGGGCTCCCGTCCCGCGCGGATTCGTCCAGCCGCACGCGGCAGGAGCCGCGTGCCGCGAAGGCAAGCCGTTACGTCCCGATGACGCCAAGAATGCACCCGATCGCAGAGGCGCCCGGCGCCGACCGCGCCGGCATTTCCGCATTGCCGCAGGGCGCGCGGCGGGGTATTTTGCCGGGCATGAAATCCCTGATCGTTCTCGGTTCCGGCCCGGCCGGCCTGACCGCCGCCATCTACGCGGCGCGCGCGGGCCTGGCCCCGCTCGTCCTCGACGGCCCCGCCCCCGGCGGCCCGCTCGTCACCACCCCCCTCATCGAAAACTATCCCGGCTTCCCCGACGGCATTCCCGGGTTCGAACTGATGGAAATCATGCGCAAGCAGGCCGAGCGCTTCGGCGCGCGCTTCCAGGGAGCTGAAGTCGTCCGGATCGAGCCCGCCACCGGCGGCGGCGCGGACCTGAGCCTCGCCGACGGCGCAACGCTGCGCGCCGACGCCCTGATCATCGCCACCGGCGCCGGGCACCGGCCGCTGGGCCTGCCCGGCGAAGCCGAACTGGCCGGCCACGGCATCTCCTACTGCGCCACCTGCGACGGCGCGTTCCACCGCGGCCAACCCGTCGCCGTCGTCGGCGGCGGCGACACCGCCATGGAAGAAGCCCTCTTCCTGACCCGCTTCGCCACCCGCGTCCACGTCATCCACCGCCGCGACGCCTTCCGCGCCTCGAAGATCATGGCCGAGCGCGTCCTCGCGCATCCCAAGATCGAGGTGCACTGGAATTCCGTCGTCGCTGCGCTCGTCGATCCCGCGCAGGGCAAACTGACGGCCCTGAAGCTGCGCGACGTGAAGACGGACGCGGAAAGCCACCTCGAAGTCGGCGCGCTGTTCGTGGCCATCGGCCTCGTGCCGGCCAGCGCGCCGTTCGCCGACGTGCTGGAGACGGATCCGAACGGCTATCTGGTCGCCACGGGCGTCCGGACGCCGCTGCCGGGCGTGTTCGTCGCGGGCGACGTCGCCGACAGCCGCTACCGCCAGGCCGTGACGGCGGCCGGCGAGGGGTGCCGCGCCGCCATCGAGGCCATGCACTACCTGGAAGAAGCCGGCGCATGAGCGAGAAGCGCAAGCTGACGGTTCGGGAAAGGCAGATCTACCTGCGGCTGCTCGCCCGCACCCGGCCCTATGCCGGGCGGCTTGCGCTGGCCGTCCTGTTCGGCGTCCTGTTCGGCGGCTCGGTGTTCGGCCTGTTGTTCTCCGCCAAGGGCGGCATGGCGCAGGTGTTCGGCGGCAGCGCCACGCGCCTGCAGGAATCGGCCGACGCCTGGCTCAAGAGCTGGTACTCCGGCGGCCTCGACCACGATTTGCTGCTGACCGTGGCCGTGCTCGCGGTGCTGCTGCTGTTCATCGCGCTGCGCGGGGCCACGTTCTTCTTGAGCAAGTACCTCATCGAGTGGGTCGCCCAGCGCGTCGTCATGGTCCTGCGCAACGACCTGTTCGGCAAGATCCTGCACCTGCCCATGCTCTACTTCACTGGGTCGCGCACGGGCGAGCTGATGTCGCGCACGCTCAACGACACCCAGCTCATCGAGCGCGGCATCACCGAAGTCATCTGCGACCTCGTCCAGCAGCCGTTCGTCCTGCTGGGCGCGGCCGCCTACCTGTTCTTCATCGACCTGCGCCTCGCGGCCATCAGCCTGGCGGTCTTCCCGATCTGCCTGCTGCCCATCGCCATCTTCGGCAAGCGCGTCCGCCGCCA
>RZYG01000055.1 GCA_009930415.1 Spartobacteria bacterium
TGGCAGCTCATCTACGCGGGCGCGAACAATGCGGCCGATGTTCCGGGCACCAGCCTTGGCGGCGCGGGCATTGCGGACGACTACGTGACCGGCGACGATGTCGTCTGGGGCTCTCGTACGATTCCCGTGGGCGGCGGGTTAACCGCGGAATCGGGTGATGGAGACCTGTCATTCAACACGTGGTTGGTGGCAGACGGCGGTTCCGCTGCGGAATTAGTCTATGAAAATTTGGGTTAGAGCACGGCGGGCTATGTTTACCAGCGCATCTACGAGAATCCCGTGCAGGCGAACGCTTGGTACTTCCAGACCGATTTGGTGGCGCTCAATACGAGCTACACTGGCGGCGGTCAGACCCCGGATGATTTCATTACGGACGGCGGCGTGGGCATCCAGCCCGACCAGCAGGTCGGCGGCGCTCCGATTCCGGAGCCCGCGACGATGGCGCTGTTGGGCCTCGGCGCGCTGACGATGGCGATCCGCCGCCGTCGCGCCTAATTCTTCGCTTCACTGCGATGGACCCCGACCGGGAAACCGGCCGGGGTTTTTTGTTGGAGCCCAACAACCGGACAACTACGAAACACGCGAAAGGCGCGAAAAGGGAATGGAGCAACGAAAGCGGGGCGTCGTGAACCGAACGTGCGGTTCTCGTTCGATGGCGCAGCCCCATGATTTTCATTTCGCGTCTTTCGCGTGTTTCGTAGTTTGAATCTCTTTGGCTGTTTGTTCGCTTTCGGCTATTCTCCCTGCCCATGAGCACATCGCAACGCACTTGTTGGCTGAACGCGACCGTTTTCCTGACGGGGGCGGGGATCATGACGGTGGAGCTGGTGGCGAGCCGGCTGATCGCGCGTTTTTTGGGGTCGTCGCTCTACACGTGGACGGGCGTGCTGGGCGTGATTCTCGCGGGGATGAGTCTGGGGAACTACATCGGCGGCCGCATGGCGGACTCGGCCAAGAATCTGCCGGGGCGCATCGCGGCGATGTTGTTCGCGGGCGCGGCGGCGTGCCTGGCGATCCTGTGGCTGAACGCGTGGGCCGGGGCGTCGCCGCTGCTGATGGGGCTTTCCTGGCCGGTGCGGATCCTGCTGCACATGGCGTGGGCGTTCCTGCTGCCGGCGACGGTGCTGGGCACCATCAGCCCCATGGTGGCGAAGCTGGCGATCGAACGGGCGGCGCACGTGGGCCGGGCGATCGGCACGCTCTATGCCTGGAACGCGGTGGGCAGCATCGCGGGGACGTTCCTGACGGGCTTCTACCTGACGGCGTGGCTGGGCAGCGTGCGCATCGTGGTCTCGATGGCGCTGCTGCTGGCGGTGCTGGGGCTGCTCTACGCCCTCGCCGCGCGGCGCGGGCGCGGCGCGGCCGGCGCCGGGACGGCGCTGGCCCTGGCGTTTTTCCTGCTGGCGGTGCTGCCGGGCGCGGGCCCGGCCCGCGCGGGCCTGGCGCTCAAGCTGCGCGACGCGCCGGCGGAAGCCAACGCGGTCTACTACGCGGAGACCCAGTACCAGATCCTGACGGTGACGGCGGAGCCGGGCAACCCCGCGCACCGCGCGTTCTACCAGGACAAGCTGCGCCACAGCGAGGCGGATTTGAACGATCTGGGCGACCTGAAGTATCCCTACATGCGTATCTACGACGCGCTGGTAAACCAGAAGCTGGGCAAGAACGACCGGCCCGTGCGGCTGCTCCTGCTGGGGGGCGGGGGCTACGTGTTCCCGAACTACCTCTACCGCGCGCGGCCGGGCAGCGAACTCGTCGTGGTCGAGATCGATCCGGGCGTGACGCGCGCCGCGCAGGAAGCCTTCGGCCTGCCGGCGGACGCGCCGCTGGAAATCCATCATTTGGACGCGCGGAACTACGTGGCCGACGCCTTGCGGCGCAACCGGGAAGCCCCCGGCAGCGTGCCGCCGTTCGATTTCATCGTGTGCGATTCGGTCAGCGACTATTCGGTGCCGTACCAGCTCACCACGCGGGAATTCATGGCGCAGGTTCGGGAGTTGCTGAAGCCGGACGGGCTCTACGTGATGAACCTGATCGACGCCTACGAGGTCGGCGCGTTCATGAACGCCATCGCCCAGACCTTCGCGGAGGTCTTTCCGCACCGCGGGGCGGTTTCCGCCGTGACCGAGCTGCGGGGTCGCAACACCACCGTGTTCGTCGGCGCCAACGAGCCGCTGGACTTGGCGAGCATCGGCGAGTGGACCACCCGCCCCGGCGCGTTCGTGGGGCTGCCGCTGACGGAGGGGCATTTCGCCGACCTGCGCGCGCGCAACGGGGCGTGCGTGCTGACGGACGACTGGGCGCCGGTGGAGAACCTGCTGGCGCCGGTGGTGAAGGCGGACCGGCTGGGGCTGCTCTCGGCCGCCCTCGCGGCCGGCATCCGCGCCGCGGAAAAGGAAGACTATCCGCGCGCGATCCGGCACTTCCGCCGGGCGCTGGACATCGCGCCGGCCAGCGAGGATGCGCTGGTCAACCTGTCGCATGCGCAGGAGCTGGCGGGCGACGAATCCGGCGCCTTGGACACCTATGCGGCGATCATCCAGCTCCATCCGCTCAACGTGGCGGCCCGGAACCGCGCGGCGATGATTCTGGCCCGGCGCGGGCACGTGGGGCCGGCGCTGGAGCAGTGGAGCGAAAGCCTGAAGATCAATCCCGCGCAGCCCGACGTGCTCAACAACCTCGGCGCGCTGGCCATGCAGTCCGGCGAGCGCGAGCGCGCCGTCGCCTACTGGACCCAGGCCCTCGAATTCGCCCCGGATTCGCCCATTCTCAAGCAGAACCTCGCCGCGGCCCAGGCCCCGCAACCCTGAGCCGGATCAACTACGAAACACGCGAAAGACGCGAAAAGAATTCGGGGCCGTTTGTTCCTGCGGAATTCCCACGTGAAAATAGGGGTCAATCCCGTATTCTAGTAATATTCGACGTCCCGCGGGACAGGGGAGCTCAATATCCAATGTCCAATATCCAATTTCCAATCATCAAGTGGATGGAATGGTAGCCGGTCCGCGGTCCTGCGCCCCCACGGCCTTGTGCCGTGGGACGTGAAGTTGGCTCCCCCATGGCGCAAGGCCATGGGGCCCGCGGGACAGGGGAGCTCAATATCCAATATCCAATATCCAATTTCCAATCATCAAGTGGATGGAATGGTAGCCGGTCCGCGGTCCTGCGCCCCCACGGCCTTGTGCCGTGGGACGCGAAGTTGGCTCCCCCATGGCGCAAGGCCATGGGGCCCGCGGGGCGACCGGGGCCGGTTTTCCGTTCGTGACATTCGTTCCATTCGTAGTGGGCTCCTCGGATTCTGGTCTTGAATCCTTTTCGTGTGTTTCGCGTGTTTCGTAGTTGGATTGTTTTTGGTTGTTTTCCGGCATTCGGCTATTCTGCGGGGCCATGAAGGGTGCGGAGCGGAAAAGGAACCTCGCGGCCGGCGCGCTGCTGGCGGCGCTGGTATTCGGGGCGTTCGGGCTGGCCCTGCTCGGCGGGTTCGTCTGGTTCGACGACCACGGCTACGTCTATGAAAACCCCGCGGTGACGGCGGGATTGACGAAAGCCGGGCTGCGCTGGGCGTGGACGACGACCCACATGTACAACTGGCATCCGCTGACTTGGCTGGCCCACATGGCGGATGCGGAACTCTACGGCCTGAATCCGGCGGGGCACCATTTCTCAAGCCTGCTGCTCCACGCCGCGAACGCGATCCTGCTGTTTTTCTTCCTGCGGCGGGCGACGGGCCACGGGGCGGCGGCGCTGGCCGCAGCGGCCCTGTGGGCGGTGCATCCGCTGCGCGCGGAATCGGTCGTGTGGATTTCCGAGCGCAAGGACGTGCTGGCGGCGTTCTTCGGCCTGCTGGCCCTGCTGGCCTACGTCCGTCCGGCGGGGCGCGGGCGCATGGTCTGGACGGCGGCGGCGTTCGCGGCGAGCCTGCTGGCCAAGCCCGCCTGGGTGACCTTGCCGTGCCTGCTGCTGCTGCTGGACGTCTGGCCGCTGGGCCGCTGGCCCCGGGCGCCGGCGTGGAAGCTGGTGCTGGAAAAAACGCCGCTGGGACTGTTGGCGGCGGGCTCCTGCGCCATGACCTTGGCGGCGCAAAGCGCGGGCGGCGCGGTGAAGTCGTTCGCGGTGCTGCCGGCCGGGGCGCGGCTGGCGAACGCGGCAACGGCCGTCGTTCAGTATCTGCGCGCGCTGGTTTGGCCAGTCGATCTGGCGGCCTATTATCCGTTTCCCGCCGGCGGCGCGTCCTGGGCCGCGGTGGCCGGCGCGGCGGTCCTGCTCGCGGCGCTGACGGCGCTGGCGGTGGCCGGCGCGCGCCGCGCGCCGTGGGGGCTCGTGGGCTGGCTGTGGTACCTGGGCGCGCTGGTGCCGATGATCGGCCTGGTGCAAGTCGGCGGACAGGCCTGGGCGGACCGCTACAGCTATTTACCACACATGGGTCTGGCGCTGGCGCTGGCGGGGGGCTGGGCAGGGACGCCTCTCCGAGGTGTCCGGCAAAATGGGCAAACGGACGCCTCGGAGAGGCGTCCCTACCTTGCGGTGGTGGTCGGATTGCTGGTGGCCGTTCTGGTCTGGCTGGCGCGGGCGCAGACGGCGGTCTGGCACGACACGGAGACCCTGTTCCGCCATGCGCTGGCGGTCACGCAGGACAACTGGCTCATCCATTTCAACCTGGCCAACCGCTACCAGCTCGACGGCCGGCGCGCGGAGGCCTGCGCGGAGTACCGCGCCGCGCTGGCCATCGCGCCGAACTACGCGCCGGCCATGAACAACCTGGCCTGGGCGCTGGCGACGGATCCGGCGGCCACGCCGGACGAGGCCGCCGAGGCGACGGCTTGGGCCCGGAAAGCCATCGAGATGACCGGCGGCGCGCCGACGGCGGCGCAACTGAATACGCTGGAACGGGCGCAACTGGCCGGCGGGGATCTCGCGGCCGCCATGGACACCGCGCGGCAGGCGGAGGCGCTGGCGGAACGCAACGGCGACCGCGAAACCGCGGCCCAGATCCGCTGGCGGCTGGCGGGCTATGCCGCGCAACTGGCGCGGGGGGCGCAGGGAAACTGAATATTCAATGTTCAATATTCAATATTCAATTTTCAAGTAGCTGTCTGGAAGTTGTTCGTAGTCCGGGCTCCCGTCCCGCGCGGGCTCATGGGTTGCGGTTGAGGTGGCGCTTGGGGTAGATTCGGTCCATGTCGACCAAACAACCCAGCGTGGCGATCGGCCTGAGCGGCGGCGTGGATTCGGCCGTCGCGGCTTGGCTGCTGAAGCGCGACGGCTGGCGGGTGACGGGGCTGACGATGAGCATCTGGGACGGGTCGGTGCCGATTCCGGACTTGGGGATTTCGGGCTGTTTCGGACCGGGGGAGGCGCGCGATCTGGAGGCCGCCAAGGAAATCGCCGCGCGGCTCGGGATCGAGCATCGGATCGTGGCGCTGGCGGAGCAGTATAAAAAGACCGTTCTGGACTATTTCCGGGAGGAATACCTGGCCGGGCGCACGCCGAATCCGTGCGTGCGCTGCAACCAGCGGATGAAATTCGGCTTCCTGATCGACCAGGCCCGGGCGCAAGGCGCCGCATTCGACAAGTTCGCCACGGGCCACTACGCGCGGAGGCGGTTCGACGAAACGAGAGGCCGCTGGCAGCTCCTGCGCGGGAAGGACGCGGGCAAGGACCAGTCGTACTTTCTCTCGCGCCTGAAGCAGGAACAGCTCGCGAATTTGGTTTTCCCGCTGGGCGAACTGCGCAAGGGCGAGGTCAAGGAGCTCGCGCGCGAGCTGGGCTGGGGCGATCTGGCGGAAAAGGACGAGAGCCAGGATTTCATCGAGTGCGACGACTATTCCGTGCTGTTCCAACGGGGCGACGCGCAACCCGGCGATTTCGTGACGCGCGACGGCCAAGTGTTGGGCCGGCACCGGGGCATCATCCACTACACGATCGGCCAGCGGAAGGGGCTGGAACTGGGCGGCGGGGGCACGCCGCTCTACGTGGTGGAGATCGACGCCGCGCGCAACCGCGTCGTGGTGGGGCCGCGCGCGGAACTGGATGCCCGCGAACTCGTTTCCGGCGACCTGAACTGGGTCGGCTGGGCGGGGGCGCCGGCGGAACCGTTCCGCTGCGAAGTCCAGATCCGCCAGCGCCACAAGGCCGCGCCGGCGACCGTGACGGCGGCGGAGGGCCGCCTGCGGGCAGTTTTCGACGAGCCGCAGCTTTCCGTCACGCCGGGACAGATCGCCGTGTTCTATGCCGGCGACGTGGTGCTGGCTTCGGGGGCGATCGAGGGGTGAGGCCAGAAGACGGAGGACGGAAGACGGAGGACAGAGGACGGAGGACGGAAGACAGACGAGGTCCGAGATCCGAGGTCCGAGGTCGGAAGGCAGGAGACAGGGGACAGGGGACAGGGGACAGGGGACAGGGGACAGGAGACAGGGGACAGGGGGCGGAATTCGGGGAAACCCATCGGGGGGGGGCGCATCTGCGATTCGGAGCACAAACCCAGCCTTAAGGCTGGACTACGAACAAGCTTGTATGTAGTCCACGCTTCAGCGTGCAGCTGTCCTTTTTGGCCCGCAACGACCCTGGCAGCACCGAATCGCAGATGAGTCTCCATCGGGACGGGCCGCCGATTTGGGGGTGCGGTCGGGGCGGGGGACGTGCTACAAGGAAAGGGTGACGGTTTCGCCCGCCGCCGGGGCGGCGGCGGGGCGGACCGGGAGATCGGAATGAAGCTGCTTGAACGGTTCCAGAAGATCAAGGCCTTCGTCCTGCGCGCGATCGGCGCGTTGCCGGGCGACGACCAGGGCGGCAGCCTGCCCGCGCGCCTCATCCGCGTGGGCCATCTGCTGTTCCGGGGCTACGCGGACGACGATCTGGCGATCCATGCGTCGTCGCTGACCTTCGTGACGCTGGCTTCGCTGGTGCCGATTTTGGCGGTAGGCTTCGCGCTGCTGAAGGGTTTCGGGATGGGCGCGGACCAGATGGTGGCCGTCGAGGAAATGGACTGGTTTTTGCAGATGCCGGCGCAGTGGCAGGAATTCGTCCAGAAGGTGCTGGACATCGTCAACACGACGAATTTCGCGGCGCTGGGGTGGATCGGCCTGGCGTTTTTCGTGCTGACGGCGGTCCTGCTGCTGGCGAACGTGGAAAAGAGCTTCAACCGGGTCTGGGGCGTGGACAAGAACCGGAGCCTGCTGCGGCAGATCGCGAACTACACGAGCGTGCTGGTGCTGGTGCCGGTGCTGATCGGCCTGGCGGGGGCCCTGAAGGCGCAGGTGGCCATCAATCGGAAGTTCCTCGACGTGGACGTCAACGCGTGGGCGCAGAACCTCGCCTCGTTCGGGATCCTGTGGCTGGCGATCGGATTTCTCTACGTGTTCGTGCCGAACACGCGGGTGCGGCTGCGGTCGGCGCTCGTCAGCAGCCTGCTGACGACGCTGGTGTTCCTGGGCTGGATGCAGATGTTCACGGTGATGCAGGTGGGGGTGGTGAACTACAACCGCATCTACGGGGCCTTCGCGGCGGTGCCGGTGTTCATGCTGTGGATGTACGTGACCTGGGTGATTTTGCTGCTGGGGGCGGAATTCACCTTCGCGCTGCAGAATTCGGACACCTACCAGCTCGAAAGCGCGGCGGACACGGCGAGCGTGCGGGCGCGGATCCTGGTGGCGCTGATGGTGCTGCGGCGGGCGGGCCGGGCGCTGGCCGGCGAGCGGGACTTGTTCGATGCGGCGGCCTTCGCGCGGCAGAACAAGGCGCCGATCCGCCTGATCAATTCGGTGGTGGCGACGCTGGCGAAGAAAGGCTACTTGGCGCAGGTCGCCAGCCGCGACGCGGGCTACGTGCTGATGCGCGCACCGGCTGCGATCCGCATCCGCGAGCTGGTGGCGGAATTGATGCACGAAGGCGGCGGCCACGCCGAGATCGAGGACGTGCTCACGCTGGATGCGCCGCTGCAGGAAACGATGGCCAAGATCGAAACGGGCTTGGCGCAGGGATTCGGCGACCTGACGCTGGCCGACATGGTCGCGGCGGCGCCCGTTGGCAAGCCGGCGTAGCGGCGAACCCATGGCCTTCGATCCCGCCCAGCACCTGAATCCGGAGCAGCTCCGCGCCGTGACGGCGCCGGACGGGCCGGTGCTGGTCATCGCGGCGGCGGGCACGGGCAAGACGCGGACGCTGACGCATCGCGTGGCGTGGCTGGTGCTGGAGCAGGGGATCGATCCGCGCAACGTCCTGCTGCTGACCTTCACGAACCGGGCCGCGCGCGAGATGCTCGAACGCGCCGCGCATCTGATCGGCGGCGACGTCGGCGGGCTGTGGGGCGGCACCTTCCACCATTCGGCCAACCGCATGCTGCGGCGCCACGCGGCGCTGCTCGGCTACGGGCCGGACTACACCATCCTCGACGAAGACGATTCCGCGCGGCTGCTGAAGGCCTGCATCGCCGAGCTGGGGCTCAAGGACAAAAAATTCCCGAAGGCGACGGTGCTGGGCAGCGTCTTCGGGCTGGCAGCCAACCGCGGGGCGGACGTCGGCGAAACGGTGCGCGCGCATTTCGAGGGGCACGCCGTGGACGTCGAGGGCATCCTGAAGGTCCACGCGCTCTACGAAAAGCGCAAGCGCGGCCTCAACGCCATGGATTTCGACGACCTGCTCGTCAACGGCCTCAAGCTCCTCCAGGAGCACGAGGACGTCGCCGCGCGCTACCAGGAGCGCATGCGGCACGTGCTGGTGGACGAATACCAGGACACCAACAAGCTGCAGAGCGACTTCGTGGATCTGATCGCGGCCAAGCACCGCAACCTGCTGGCGGTGGGGGACGATTTCCAGAGCATCTATTCGTGGCGCGGCGCGGAAGTGAAGAACATCCTGTCCTTCCGGGACCGCTATCCCGACGCGACGATCGTCAAGCTGGAGGAGAACTACCGCAGCGTGCCGGGCATCCTGGAGGTGGCCAACCAGGTCATCGCGGGCAACCCCGAGCAGTACCAGAAGGTCCTGCGCGCGACGCGCGCAGCCGACGTGAAGCCGACGCTGGCCAAGCTGACCGACGGCGGCCACCAGGCGCGCTACGTGGTCGAAAAGGTGCGCCGGCTGCTGGACTCGGGCGAGGTCGAGCCGAACCAGATCGCGGTGCTGTACCGGTCGCATTTCCACGCCATGGAACTGCAGCTCGAACTGGCGCGCGCGCATCAGGACTACGTTCTGATGAGCGGCGTGCGGTTCTTCGAGCAGGCGCATATCAAGGACGTCTGCGCGCTGCCGCGCCTGGCGACGAATCCGGCCGACAGCCTGGCCTTCGGGCGGCTGCTGGAAATGCTGCCGAAGGTGGGCCCCAAGAAGGTCCAGACCCTGTGGACGGCGCTGGGCGAGCACTTCAACCTGCGCGATCCGGTCAAGCGGGTCCAGTTGGCCGGGCTGCTGCCGAAGGAGGCCCAGCCGCTCTGGAAGGCCGTCGAGGACCGTCTGTTCCCGCCGGGCGAGGAAGACGGCGCGGTGCTGGATCGGCCCGACGAGCTGGTGTTCCGGTTCACGGAGGCGTTTTACGGCGACTACGCGGCGGAGACCTTCGACAACGCCAAGCCGCGCCTCGAAGACGTCGAGGAACTGACCTCGTTTTCCGCGAAGTACAAGAACACGGCGGATTTCCTGAGCGAGATGGCGCTGCTGACGAATCTCGACGCCGAGCAGAACCGGCACGCGGGGGCGCCGGCGGCGGCGATCCGGCTGACGACGGTGCACCAGGCCAAGGGGCTGGAATGGCGCGCCGTGTTCGTGCTCTGGCTGGTGGACGGCATGTTCCCGGCGGCGAAGTCGCTGGAAGAAGAAGCCAACGAGGCCGAAGAGCGCCGCCTGTTCTACGTGGCGGTGACCCGCGCGAAGGACTACCTGTGGCTGTGCGCGCCGCGCATGCGCAAGGCGCGCGACGGCGGCGTCATGATGTGCCTGCCGTCGCGCTTCCTCGACGAAATCGATCCGGACCTGCTCCAGATCGACAAGGCGGGCGGCTTCGCGCCGCCGCCGCGCTGGAACCGGTGGTAGGGGCGGCAAGGTGCGGATTCGCCGTTGTCCGGCCTACGGCGCGGAGGCTTTGCGGCGGGCGGCGGCGAGGGCGTTGCGGATGCCTTCGTAGCCGGTGCAGCGGCAGAGGTTGGATTGCATCCATTCGCGGTCGGTCGCGTCGTCGGGCTCGGGATGGGCTTCGACGAGAGCGGCGGCGTTGAGGATCATGCCGGGGGTGCAAAAGCCGCACTGGAAGCCGTTTTCCTCGGCGAACGCCTGCTGGACGGGATGGTTGCGCAGGCCTTCGATGGTGGTCACCGCGGCGTCTTCGCACTCGACGGCGAGGATCATGCAGGACTTCACGGGTTTGCCGTCGAGCAGGACGGTGCAGGCCCCGCAGTCGCCGTTCTCGCAACCGCACTTGGCGCCGGTCAGGCCGAGTTTTTCGCGCAGGACGCGCAGGAGGGTGTCGCCGGGGCGCACGGCGGCGCGGCGTTCCTCGCCGTTGATGCGCAGGACGATTTCCGCGATGCCGGAGAGCTCTTTCATGCCAGATCCTCCAGCCCGGCGCGGATCATGTTCTTCAGCAGGGCGCCGCGGTATTCCAGCGACGCGCGCGCATCGGCCCGCAACGGGCCGAGCGCCGCAACGATGGCTTCCAGTTCCGGCTCCAGACCCCCACGGGCTTGTGGCTCGGTATTGGATTTCAGACCCCCACGGCCTTGCGCCGTGGGTGAATCAGGTTCGCTTTGCGCCGCGGAAGGCGGAGGAATTTCCTCTTCCGATCCGCGCGTGGCGAACCATTCCGTCAGCCGCGCGTCCACGGCATCGGAACGGAACGGATACGGATGGGCCCCGGACACGGCGAAGCGGATGCCGGCGCCGTCGTGGACCATGGCGACGGTCACGAGCGGATAATCGACCTCGCCCGTGCGCGTGCGGCGGTAGTGGCTCCACGGCCACTCGGGCGCTTCGAGCGGCACGCAGAACGACAGCACCAGTTCGCCGGGGGCGAGGACGAGGCGCTTGTCGAAGATCGCGCGCAAGGGGCGCTCCTGGCGCACGGGGGGGCGGTCGTCCGCGCCGGGGGCGACCGTCAGGACGGTGGCGTCGGCCAGCAGCAGCGGCAGCGCGGCCTCGCGGTAGGGCAGCAGGCCGGCGAGATTGCCGCCGAGGGTGAGGCGGTTGCGGACCGTGCGGTCGGCGATGCCGCGCAGCACGGCGTTGAGCAGCGGGAAGGAATCGCCCTCCGCCACGTCGGACAACGTCAGCGCCGCACCGAGACGGAGGCAGCCGCCGCAAATTTCGTGGACGTTGGCTTCGGGGATGCGCTTGACGTCGATGCAGGCGCGCAAGTCGAACGCGGCGGTGCGGCGGGCGGCGGTGGCGATTTCGGTGCCGCCGGCGAGGTAGCGCGCGCCGGCGTGCCGGCGCCAGGCGTCCACGGCCTCTTCGGCGGTGTCGGGACGGAGATAGACGACGTCGGCGGCGATCATGGCGCGGGCTCCTGCGCTTTTTTCCAGATGGTTTCGGGGGTCATGGGCAGCTCCGTCATTTGCGCGCCGATCGCGAGGGAAACGGCCTGGGAGAGGCAGCCGGGCATGCCGACGATGCCTTGCTCGCCCAGGCCGCGCAGGCCGTAGGGGCCGTCCTGCTGCGGCGTTTCCACGAAATCGACGAAATACTCCGGATCCTCGCCGTAGCGCAGGATCTTGTAGTCGCGCAGGGAACCGTTCTGGACGATCTGGCGGGCATCGAAGACGAAGCCTTCGCAGAGCGAATAGCCGATGCCCATGGCCATGGCGCCGACGGCCTGTCCGCGGGCGAGCGCGGGATGCACGACCTTGCCGACGTCCATGCAGCAGGCGGCCTTGAGCACGCGGACGTTTCCGTCGGCCGGATCGATTTCCACCTCGACGCCCTCGGCGCCCAGCGTCCATTCCAGCCACGGCTTGCCCGCGCCGGTGTCGGGGTCGAGGCTGGTCAGATCGGGCGTGATGTACCGACCGTGGCCGATCACCGGCCCGCCGATGGCGTTGCCGTTGGGATAGACGTAGCCGAGGACGACTTTTTCCAGCGGCAGGAAACGCGCCGGTTCGGCGCGGACGAACACGCGGCCGCCGGCGACGTCGAGGTCTTCCGGCCGGCACTGCAAGGGCACGGCGGCCGTGCGCTGGATTTGCGCGACGGCGTCGGCGACGGCTACGAGCGCGGCGCGGCCGGCCATGAAGAGCGAGCGGCTGGCGGCGGTGGCCCAGTCGTGCGGCGAGCGGTCGGTGTCCACCGCGCGCGTGACGTGGACGCGGTCGAGATCGGTCTTCAAGGCCTCGGCCACGAGCATGCGCAGGCCCTCGTGCGCGCCCTGGCCGATTTCGATGACGCCGGTGCCCAGCGTGGCGCTGCCGTCTTCGGCGAAGTACAGCACCGCGCCGGCGTCGGTGAAGGTCGGGATCGCCGGCGCCTTCCAGAAGCAGGAAATGCCCTTGGCGCGGATCTTGCCGTCGGGCTGCACGGCGCGGTGCGGCGCGGAATCCCACGCGAGGCGCGCGCGCACCTTCGCAAGGCATGCGGGCAGGTCGCCGGTGTTTTCGTCCATCGGCGCGCCCGTGGGCGTGAGGTCGCCCCGGCGGATGGCGTTTTTCAGGCGCAACTCGGCGGGGTCCATCTTCAGGCGCGCGGCCAGCAGGTCCATTGCGCGCTCGGTGGCGTAGGACAGTTCGATGTGGCCGAAGCCGCGGAACGCGGTGGCGAAGGGGTGGTTCGTGTAGACGCAGAGGGAATCGGTTTTGACGTTGGGGATATTGTACGGCCCGGTGCAGGAGATGGCGGCGGCGCGCGAGATGTTGACGGCGTAATCCGCGTAGCCGCCGGAATCGAAGAGGAATTCGATGTCCGCGCCCAGCAGCATGCCGTCGGCGCGCGCGGCGAGCCGCACGCGCGCCTGCAGGCCGGGGCGGCCGGGACTGGAGAGCAGGTCGGCCTCGCGCGTGTTCGCCAGGCGCACCGGGCGGCCGGGAAAGCGCATGGCCAGCAGGCTTGCGAGGGGTTCCAGCATGATGCCGGCCTTGCCGCCGAAACCGCCGCCGATGGGCCCGGCGCGCACCGCGATCCGCCGCTCGGGCAGGCCCAGCGCGCGGGCGAGGAGGTTGCGCACCTCGAACGGCGATTGCGTGGAGCTGTCGATTTCCAGCCGTCCGTCGGCGCCGTATTCCGCGATGGCCACGCGCGGCTCCAGGGCCACGTGGTTGCCCGGCGGGAACGAAAATTCGCCTTCCGCGACGACGTCGGCTTCGGCGAAGGCCTTGGCCGGATCGCCCTTGCGGATCTTTGTGCGGTTGGCGACGTTGGTGCCGGGCTCGGGCAGGATGTCGGGGATGCGGGCGTATGTCGCCATGTCGGGATGCAACACGGGCGCGCCGGGCGCGAGCGCTTCGCGCGGACTGCCCAGCGCGGGCAGCGGGGCGTATTCGGCTTTCACCAGCCGCAGGGCGTTGAGCGCGGATGCTTCGTCGTCCGCGACGACGACCGCGACGGGTTCGCCGTGGTAGCGCACTTTGCCGCGCGCCAGCGGGGGTTTGTCGCCCATGTACAGGCCGATCAAGATGTCCGGCCAGTCGGTGCCGGTGAAGACCCCGCGCACGCCGGGGGCGGCCGCGGCGGCGGCGGTTTCGATCCGCTTGATTTCCGCGTGGGCGAGGGGGCTGTAGAGGACGGCGGCGTGGAGCGTGCCGGGGCGGATGGCGTCGTCGGTGAAGCGGAGCGTGCCGCGGACCTTGGCCGGCGCATCGGTGCGGATCGGCGAGGTTCCCAGATGGGACGCGGGGTTCATGCGCGGCAATCTAAACCGGGTTTCTGGAGAATGCAAAAAACCGGATGGAAAAGGCGGGCAGAGGGGGACAACCACGGATGAACACGGATGAACACAGCGCGGCGGAGCCGCAACCAAAGAAGCCGGGCCACGAAAAACACAAGAAGCCACAAAAAGGGAAGCCTTAAATGGAAATCAACAAACTTTGCGAT
>RZYG01000002.1 GCA_009930415.1 Spartobacteria bacterium
AATGGCGGAGAGAGAGGGATTCGAACCCTCGGTACCGGTTATTACCAGTACGACGGTTTAGCAAACCGTTGCTTTCGGCCACTCAGCCATCTCTCCGCACAGAGTGGACGATACCCTAGGCGATGCCTCCCGATTCCGCAAGCGCCTTTTTCCGTCTCCGCGGGCGGATTAACTCGTTGCGAAGACCAACCCGCTTGGGTAGAATCCAGTACGAAATCAGGCATTTGTCCAAGGCAGGAGACCCCCATGGCCACGAAAATCACCCGCGCATTCCTCGAAAAAATCCCCAAGACCGACTTGCACCTCCATCTGGACGGTTCCCTCCGGCTCCCCACCCTGATCGAGCTGGCCAAGGCCGCCCAGGTGCCGTTGCCGTCCGAAACGGAAGCCGGCTTGCAGGAACTGGTCTTCAAGGAAAAGTACCAGGATCTGCCGGACTATCTGCGCGGCTTCGGCCTGACCTGCGCCGTGCTCCAGAATCCCGAAAACCTCGAACGCGTGGCCTACGAACTCGCCGTGGACAACATCGCCGAAAACGTCCGCTACATCGAAGTCCGCTACGCCCCGCAACTCCACGTGCGGCCCGGCTTCACCGTGGAGGAAGTGATCGAATGCGTGCACCGCGGTCTCGCGCGCGCCCAGCAGGAACACAATTCCTCCCCTGCGGTCCGGGATGGCTCCGACATCCCCTTCCACTACGGCATCATCACCTGCGCCATGCGGTTTTTCAATCGCCACATGTCGGCCTACTACGCCCAGCTCTTCGACGTGATGCCCCACGCGCCCGCCAAGGAAGTCATGTCCGTCGCTTCCCTCGAAATGGCGCGCTCCGCCGCTGCCCTGGCCCACCAGAAGGGCATTCCCGTCGTCGGCTTCGATCTGGCCGGCGCCGAAGCCGGTTTCCCGGCCCTCGACCACAAGGAAGCCTACCAGTACGCCCATGTCCACTTCCTGAAAAAAACCGTCCATGCCGGCGAGGCGTACGGACCCGAATCCATCTTCCAGGCCATCACCGAATGCCATGCCGACCGCCTCGGCCACGGCACCTGGCTGTTCGCCGCTGACAAGATCAAGGATCCCGCCATCAAGGATCCGGACTATTACGTGAAATGCCTCGTGGACTACGTCGCCACCCGGCGCATCACGCTTGAAGTCTGCCCCACGAGCAACCTGCAAACCATCCCCGCCATCGCGACCGTCGCCGACCATCCCCTGCGCAAGATGCTCGACGCCAACCTGTCCGTCTCCATCAACACGGACAACCGGCTGGTCTCCCGCACCAGCGTCACGCGCGAACTCGAGCTCGTGTGCAGCCATCTGCCGGTCACGCCCGCCAAGCTCCGCAACATCATCCTGGCCGGATTCAAGGGCTCGTTCTTCGGCCCCTACGGCGAAAAGCGCGCGCTCGTCCGCCAGGTCATCAACCGCTACGATGCGCTCGAAAAGCAATATCTGGGCACCGCGACCGCCTAGGCGCGCCTCCCGGCGGCTCCGCTTGCCGGGCCTGTGCCTGCCGTTGCTGGTCTTGGCGCTGGCCGCCGGGTGCCAGGCCCTGTGGCCGGCATCGTCCGGTGCCTTGCGCATCGGCGTCGCGGAGGATTCACCGCCGCTCTTCTTCCGACACGGGATCCACCTGTGCGGACTGGAGGCCGATCTGGGCCGTGAATTCGCGGATTTCCTCGGCCTGCCGCCGGCCTTCGTCGTCTTGCCCCCGGCGGAACTGGAGGCCGCCTTGCTCGCGGGCAAGGTGGACGTCCTCATGGGCGGCACGACGCTGACCGAGGCTCGCCGCGTCCAAATGGACTTCGCGACGCCCTATCTGGTCGTCGGCCAGGCCGCGCTGATCCGCGCCGCCGATCTGCCCCGTTTCAATACCGCCATCAAGATCCGCTCCACCCGGGCGCGCGTGGGGACGGTCGCCGGCTCGGCCGGCGACGCCCATGTCGCCCGCTATTTTCCGCGAGCGACCCGCATGGCGTTTCCGGATCCGACGGCGGCGACCGAAGCCCTCCGCGCCGGCCAGATCGACTTGCTGATCCACGACGGCCCCGCCGCGTGGTGGTTGTCCCTGCGCCATCGGCCCCAGCTGGCGCTGGCTCCGGCCTTGTTCGATCGCGCGGAACTCGCCTGGGCCTTTCGCCGCGGCAGCGTCGCGCTCCGCGAATCCGCCAACGAAGCGCTGGCCGCGTGGCAAAAAGACGGCACGCTCGAATCCATCCTGAAGCGCTGGCTTCCGGTTTCGAAGTAGCCGCGGATCGGATCATCCCGTGGAGGCCTCCCTGCTCATCATCGGCGCCGGACCGGCCGGACTGCTCGCGGCCTGGACCGCTGCCCGCCGGGGATTGCCGCGCGACGTCTGGGTCGTGGATCGCAGGCCGGTTCCCGGTGCCAAGCTGGCCGTCAGCGGCGGCGGCCGCGGCAACCTCAGTCACGCCGCCACGGAAGAAGAATTCGCGGCCGCCTTTGGACGCTTCGGGCGCTTCGCCGTCCCCGCTTTTCGCGCGCTTCCGCCGGATGCGCTTCGCCAACGGCTGGCGGAGATCGGCGTGCCGACCGTCGCGGATCCCGCCGGACGCATCTATCCCCGCTCCCAGTCCGCCGCTCAGGTGCGCGATGCGTTGTTGGCCGCGTGCACCCGCGCCGGCGTGCGCTTCGTTTTCGATCGCGCCGTCCAGAATCTGGCGCCCCCGGAATCGCCGGACGCCCCCTGGACGGTCGATTCGTTCTCGGCCCGTTCCGTTGTATTGGCGGCCGGCGGCCAGTCCGCGCCTCATCTGGGCTCCGACGGCTCCGGCTTCGCCCTCGCCCGCTCCCTGGGCTACGAAATCGTTCCGCCCGTGCCCGCCTTGACCTCCCTGCGCACTGCGGAGACCTGGCCCGCCGCGCACAGCGGCCTTTCGCTGCCGGACGTGACGATCGCCATCGCCGGACAACGTCGCGTCGCCGAGCGCGGCGAACTGCTCTTCACCCATCGCGGCATTTCCGGTCCGGCCGTCCTCAATTTCTCCGGCCGCGTCGCCCGCCGTCTGCGGGACGGCGAGTCCGTCCCGATCGAACTGGATCTCGCCCACGCCAAACTCGATTTCCACGCTCTTCGCCAAGAAGACGGCTCGCGCCCGATCCTCGCCTGGCTCGCCCGGATTTTGCCGCGCGCCCTCGCCGGCACGATCCTGGACTTGGCGGGCATCCCGGCTGATCTCACCTTCTCCCGCCTCTCCGCCGCGCAGGAAACGGAACTGGCGCGCCATCTCGTCGCCTTGCCCTTGACCGTTCAAGGTACCGGCGGATTCAAGGACAGCATGGCCACGGCCGGCGGCATTTCCCTCAAACAGGTGAAGCCCGACACCCTCGAAGGCCGCTTGACCCCGCGGCTGCATTTCGCCGGCGAAATCCTCGACCTCGACGGCCCCACCGGCGGCTGGAATCTCCACTGGGCCTTCTGCTCCGGATTCCTTGCCGGCACCGTCGCCGACGCTTGATCCCGCACGCCTGTGCCGCGGTTCATAAGTGAAACGGATTTCAGGCCTTCGCCATCATTGCGCGGAAGCGGGCGAAAGCGGAGATGGCGTCGCGGGGGCCGGGAGCGGCTTCGGGGTGGTATTGCAAGGAAAACGCGGGAACCTTCTTTGCTTCCAGGCCTTCGACGGTGCCGTCGTTGAGGCTGACGTGAGTGATTTCCGCCACGGCCGGATCGAGACTGTCGGCCGCGACCACGTAGTTGTGGTTCTGGGAAGTGATTTCGACCGTGCCCGCGCGCAGGTCCTTGACCGGGTGGTTGCAGCCGTGGTGGCCAAACTTGAGCCGGCAGGTCCGGCCACCGAGCGCGAGCCCCAGCAACTGGTGTCCGAGGCAAATGCCCATGATGGGCACCTTCCCCAGCAGGCCGCGGATGGTTTCGGCCGCGTACGGCAGGGCCGCGGGATCGGCTGGACCGTTGGAGAGCATCACGCCCGCCGGATTCAGCGCCAGCACGTCGGCGGCGGGGACATGGGCGTTGAGCACCCGCACGCGGAAGCCTTCGCGCTCCAGCAGGCGCAGGGTGTTGAACTTGATGCCGCAGTCCAGCACGGCCACGAGCGGCGCATTCGCCAGCAGCTCGCCCGTCCAGTCGTAGGCGACCGGCGTGGACACCTTGGAGGCGTAGTCCTGCCCGTCGAGCCCTTCCCAGGCGCGCGCCTGGGCGACGGCTTCCTCCGGCGAAACAGCGCCCGTGGCGCACAAATAGGCCTTCTGCGTGCCGCCCTCGCGCAACCGGAGGGTCAAGGCGCGCGTGTCGATGCCCGCCAGCGCGGGCACCTGCCAGCGGTTCAGCGCCGCTTCGAGGGTTTCTTCCGACCGCCAGTTGGAGGGCGGATTCCATTCGCGCACGATCAGACCGGACGCATGGATGGCCGCGGACTCGTGGTCTTCGCGGTTGAAGCCCGTATTGCCGATTTCCGGCATGGTCAGGGTGACGAGCTGCCCGGCGTAGGACGGATCGGTCAGGATTTCCTCGTAGCCGGTCATGCCGGTGTTGAAGACGACTTCGCCGAGGCGGTCGACGGCCGCGCCGCACGACCAGCCCCGGATCACGGTGCCGTCCGCCAGCGCCAGGAAGGCTTTCTTCTCCCGCCGCGCGGCCCAGTTGCGCGAAAAACCGCTCATGATTTCCGGTTCCCCTTCCGGACCGTGGCCCGGTTGTATTCCTGCAGCGACAGCACCTCGAATTCCTTGTGGCGGCGCAGGGTTTTCAAGCCGTCGAGGGCGGCGCGCAGGCCGCGGATGGTCGTCGTCATCGGCACGCCCCGGCGCACGGCTTCGGTGCGCATCTTGACTTCGTCGAGCTGCGGCTGGCAGCCGGAGGGCACGTTGACGATCCAGCCCACGGCGCCGTCGAGCATCAGGTCCACCACGTGCGGCCGGCCTTCGGAAATCGCGAACGCGGCGCGGGCGGGCACGCCCGACTCGCGCAGCAAGGTGGCCGTGCCGCACGTCGCCCAGATGCCATAGCCCATCGCGACGAGTTCCTTGGCGCATTTCACCATTTCCACGCGGTCGGAGGGCCGCTCGCCGGAAACGCTGACGAACACCCCGCCCTCGCCCGGCAGCGGATTTCCCGCCGCCTGCTGGCTCTTTACGAACGCCATGCCCGGATCGGGGTCCATGCCCATGACTTCGCCGGTGGATTTCATTTCCGGCGTGAGGCGCACGTCGCAGCCCGGGAACCGCGCGAACGGCAAGACGGCTTCCTTGACCGCCACGTGGCGCAGGACGACTTCCTGCGTGAACCCGATTTTCTTCAGGCTTTCCCCGGCCATGACGCGCGCGGCGTAGCCCGCCAGCGGCACGCCGGTGGCCTTGCTGACGAACGGCACGGTCCGCGAGGCGCGCGGATTGACTTCGAGGATGTAGACCTCGCCGTCCTGCACGGCGTACTGCACGTTCATCAGGCCGCGCACGTTCAGCCCGCGCGCCAAGGCCCGCGTGTGTTCGCGGATGCGCTCGACCACGGCGGGATCGAGCCCCTGCGGCGGAATCGCGCAGGCGCTGTCGCCGCTGTGGATGCCCGCCTTTTCGATGTGTTCCATCACGGCGCCGATCACTTCGATGTCGCCGTCGGCGATGCAGTCGACGTCCACTTCGACGGCGTCTTCGAGGAACTTGTCGATGAGGACGGGGCGGCCTTCCGACGCCGCGAAGGCCTCGGCGCAGAACTTCTCGAAAAACGGCTCCGTGTAGACGATGGCCATGGCCCGGCCGCCCAGCACGAACGACGGCCGCACCAGCACCGGGAATCCCACGCGCCGCGCGATGGCCAGCGCGCCGTCGAGATCCGTCGCCGTGCCGTTGGCCGGCTGCTTCACGCCGACCTGGTCGGCCAACTGCTTGAAGAATTCGCGGTCTTCGGCCTTTTCGATGTCTTCGGGGCTCGTGCCGATGACGTTCACGCCGGCGGCTTGCAGATCCAGCGCGAGGTTCAGGGGCGTCTGCCCGCCGAACTGCACGATGGCGCCGTCGCACCGCTCGCGGCGATAGACTTCCAGCACGTCTTCCAGCGTCACGGGCTCGAAGTAGAGCCGGTCGCTGGTGTCGTAGTCCGTCGAAACCGTCTCGGGATTGCTGTTGACCATGACGGTCTCGAAGCCGGCCGCCCGCAGGGCCTGGCAGGCATGCACGCAGCAGTAGTCGAATTCGATCCCCTGCCCGATCCGGTTGGGCCCGCCGCCGAGGATCATGATCTTCTTCTTGGCCGCCGCCGGCAGCGGCGCTTCGGCCTCGTCGCCGTAGGCCGAATAGAAATACGGCGTGGCGGCGGCGAATTCCGCGGCGCAGGTGTCCACGACGCCGTAGGCCGGATGCAGGCCGATCCGGTCCCGCGCCGCGCGGACGTCGCCCTCCGCCGCGCCCAGCAGCGCGGCGAGCTGCTTGTCCGAAAATCCGAATTCCTTGGCCTGCGCGAAAAGCGCCCGGTCGGCTTCCAGGCCGGCCAAGGTCTTGGCCGAAGCGATTTCGGCCTCGAACGCGACGATTTCGGCGATCTGCCGCAGGAACCACGCATCCACGCCCGACAGCTGCGCGACGCGGTCGATTGCCCAACCGCGCGCGAGGGCTTCGCGCAGATGGAAGAGTCGCAACGGGCTGGGCCGCGCCACGGCCTTCTCCAGCTCCGCGTCCGTCCAGCTGCCCTCGGCGTCCGCGCGGCCCACGAGGCCCGCGCGGCCGATTTCCAGCGAGCGCAGAGCCTTCTGCAGCGCCTGCTTGAAATTGCGGCCGATGGCCATCGTCTCGCCCACCGACTTCATCTGCGTCGTCAGCGTGTCGTCCGCGCCCGAGAATTTCTCGAAGGCGAAGCGCGGGGCCTTCACGACGATATAATCCAGCGACGGCTCGAAGCAGGCCGGCGTCGAGCGCGTGATGTCGTTGGGCAGCTCGTCGAGCGTGTAGCCGATCGCCAGCTTGGCGGCGATCTTCGCGATGGGAAAGCCGGTGGCCTTCGACGCCAGCGCGGAGCTGCGGCTGACGCGCGGATTCATTTCGATGACGACGAGGCGGCCGTCGCGCGGATTCACCGCGAACTGCACGTTGGCGCCGCCGGTTTCCACGCCAATGGCGCGCATGACGGCTAGGCTCGCGTCGCGCAGCGCCTGGTATTCGCGGTCCGTCAACGTTTGCGCCGGCGCGACGGTGAGGCTGTCGCCCGTGTGCACGCCCATGGGATCGAGGTTTTCGATGGAGCAGACGATGCACGCGTTGTCCTTGCGGTCGCGCATGACCTCCATCTCGAATTCCTTCCAGCCGAGCACCGATTCCTCGATCAGCACTTCGCTGACCGGGCTAAGCGCGAGCCCGTTGGCGCAGATGGCCTCGAACTCCGCCGCGCTGCGCGCGATGCCCCCGCCCGCGCCGCCGAGCGTGAAGCCGGGGCGGAGGATGACCGGCCACGCGCCGATTTCCGCCTGCACCTGCCGGGCCTCTTCGATCGTGTGGGCCGAGCCCGAGCGCGGCACGGCCAAGCCGATTTCGGCCATGGCCTTCTTGAAGAGCCCGCGGTCTTCCGCGCGGCGGATCACGTCGGCCGTGGCGCCGATGAGCTCGACCTGGTAGCGCTTCAGGACGCCGCTCTCCTCCAGCTTCACGGCCAGATTCAGCGCCGTTTGGCCACCCATGGTGGGCAGCAGCGCGTCGGGGCGTTCGCGGCGGATGATGGCGGTCAGGGCTTCTTCGGTGAGCGGCTCGACGTAGGTCCGGTCGGCGAAACCGGGATCAGTCATGATGGTGGCCGGGTTGCTGTTGACCAGCACGACCTCGTAGCCTTCCTCGCGCAGGGCCTTGCAGGCCTGGGCGCCGGAATAGTCGAACTCGCAGGCCTGCCCGATGACAATGGGGCCGGCCCCGATCAGCAGAATCTTCGAAATGTCGTCGCGCCGCGGCATGTGCAATCCTTGCTAAAGCGTTTTACTCACTAAACCACGTCCCGCCGGTCTTGGCAACAGAATGATGCGCCCCCCCGTCTGGACCGATCAGAAGTCGGTGACGACGCGGACGATGAACTCCGCGGCTTCGACCAGCAACGCCCGGTCCACGAGGTCCACGGTGTCGCGCGGCGTGTGGGACAGCGCCATGACGGACTCGCGCAAGGTCGAAGAAGTCAGCGCCAGACATGGCACGCCGCGGAACACGAAAATGGAATGGTCGCTCTCCACCCATTCCGGACCACGCTCCATCAGCGAATACTGGGCTATTTCCCCATCCAGCCACGCCAACCGCTCGTCGTCCAGATGGTAGGTGGACACGGCGGTCTTGGAGCCTTTGGCGCCGGCCGCATCGACGTTGATGCCCAGTTTGACCCGGCCCACTTCTTTTCCGTAGCGTTCCAGATAGGCCAGTTGCCCCTTCACCATCGGGGAATCCTCACCGTTGAACGGGATGAATTCCAGATCGTAGGGCCCAGCATAGTCCTGCAACCGTCCCATGGCCGCCAACAGGATCGCCACGCCGGCCGCGTTGTCCAAGGCGCCGGGCGTGCCATAGGCCGTATCCATGTGCGCGAAAATCAGGATTTTTCCCTTCGATGCCCCGGCCGCCTTCTTGCGGATGACCAGTTGTTCGCCCGTTTCCGGGAAGGTCTTCGAATCGATCCGCAGCCGGATCCGGCCTTTTTGCGCCAGCATTCGCTCCAACGCGGCGGCGTCCATATAGGCGGATGGAATCCGGAAATTCGCGTCGTCGATGAGCGGATACGGCTCCAGTCCGCACGCCGGATGCTTGGCGGTCACCGCCACGACCGCCGCCGGCTGCCGTTCGTCCAGCAGCGCATAGATTTCGCGGTGCGCATCAGGAAAATAGAACGGAAAATCCAGCGGCATCAGCGGTTCCTTTGCGATTTCGCCGCGCAGGAACACGATTTTCCCTTTGCAATTCGTTCGTTTGAGCTGCTGGGTCGTGGAGACCATGACCCCATCGAGCCACTGGTCGATGGCCGGCGAAAACGGCCCCGCGAACACTTCCAGCTGCTCCGCCCCGCGAAAAATGGCGGACGGCCCTTTTTCCCACCGGACGCACTTGAACGGCAGCCGTTCCACCTCGTAGCCCAGCCGTTCCCCTTCCCTGGCCAGGAACTCCGTCGCTTGCCGATTCGCCTCCGTTCCCAGCGGGCGCTCCCCGAATTCGAAGATGCCGGCCAGAGCCATCGCGTTCATGATCAACAGGATCGCAAAGATGCGCACGGCATGCCATTCCGCGCCGGCACCCGGCGATCGAAACTCCAATTTCCTGCCGTTCAACATGGCGCGAAGATAAGCCATTTCACGGCGATTGAAAAGCATGCCTTCGCGCAATTCCCAATAAGCATCGAATCGCCGCGGAAATCAGATGAACCGTTTGTGCCAGAAGGCATGGCCGGAACCGGACTTGAAGTAACGCTCCAGCCCAAGTGCCGTTGGCCGTTCCCGGACGGCCACAAAGGCCAGCAAATTCCAAGGCGCGTAGCGGGCCGTTGAAGGTACGCGTTGCTGGTTGTGGACGGCCAGGCGCTGGTGGGGGTCCAGCTCGGTGAACCCAACGTAGGTTTTGTCGGGCCGCAACTGGCTGCGGAGAAAATACACGTGATACATGCTGCCCTCCTGCGCGCGGTGCCTCCGGCTTGCGCTGCGGAGGGCATTCTTCGCGCGCCTTCATCCTAGATGGCCTGCCATTCGAAGCACAAGGCCTGGTTCCGAAAAGGAACCAGGCCTTGCGCGAAGAATGGTAGCGGGGCTTGGATTTGAACCAAGGACCTTCAGGTTATGAGCCTGAACGGAAGCGTTCATTTCTTCTGATTTACTGGGGATTTCTTATTTTTCCTGTGCCTGTGTGGGTGAATGTGTGGGGTTTTTTCTTGCGCTTTGTTTCCATCCGGTGCATTGTTTTTCCAGATGATAAGGAATTGAAAGGGTAAGTCAATGGCGCTGGAATTAAGAAGACAACGGGACGGAACGCTGCGTGATTGTTGGTATGGCCGATTCACCGGCGCAGACGGCAAACAGAATGTGATCAACCTGAACGTCATGTGGCAGGGCAATCCGCCGGAGTCCGGCAGCATGCGCGACAAGGGGGATGAAAAGTTTGAGCGCAGCCGGGAACGCGCGGAACAGGCGCTGGCCGCGCACGTGGATGAAGCACGACACAAAGGCAGGGCAGAGAACCTGACGGAACGTCTGATCGAATCGAAGACCGGGCGCGCCGTGGAATATGTCCGGATCGAAGACCTGCCGCAGCGCTGGCGCACGCTGGGCCGAGATGCGCCGGTGTCCGAAACGTACCTGCGCGGGTGCGATGCTCAATTCCGGCGGTTCGCGGAATTCATGCGGCAGCGGAATCCAAAAGCGGCGCACCTGTACGAAGTCACGCCGGCGGATGCGGCGGCATTCATTCAGGCATGCCAAGCTACCCTAGCGCCTAGCACGGCAACCGATGCCCGGAAACTGCTTTCAAAGGCATTCGAGAAATTCCTGCCGGTGGGCACGGTCAACCCGTTTTCCACGTTCATCCGCAAGCGCAGCAACGGTGACGACGGCGTGGTTCATCGTGCGCCGTTCACGCCGGTGGAACTGGCGCGGCTGCTGGTAGCGGCACAGACTGATCCGTTCATGCACCAGCTGATCGTGTGCGCGGCAATGACCGGGATGCGCCGTGGCGACGTGTGCAACCTGCGATGGGAATCCGTGGATATGGCCGGCAATATGATCACGGTGAAGACAAGCAAGACGGGCGGCAAGGCAGAGATTCCCATATTCCCGCCGCTACGCGCCGTGCTGGAAGCGTCCGGTGGCAAGGGCAAGGGGTTTGTCTGGCCGGAAGCTGCGGCGATGCTGGCGGCGAATCCTGACGGGCTGACGTGGCGGTTCAAGAAGATCGTGGCGGCAGCATTCACGCAAGACGGGACCCACCTGCTGCCGAGTCTGACGCCGGCGGCAGACGTGGAATCCGAAGGGCTGGCCGCTATCCATGAGAAGGTCCGGCCGGGGGCGCGGCGGGACCGCATGGTGGAAGTGCTGACCCGCTACTGCGCCGGCCAGAGTGTCCGGCAGATTGAACGGGAACTGGGCGTGGCGCGCGCGAACGTGTCAACCGATCTGCACCATGTAGAGACATGGACCGGCAAGCGGTTTGTGGGCGCTGGGATCAGGTCTGCGGGGATCAAGTCTGCCGTGGCGCGCCTGACCCGGATCGATCGCGCGAACGGCCAGCGCGCAGCATCCGTCCGGGACTGGCACGCACTGCGGACAACGTGGGTGACGATGGCGCTGCGGTCCGGCGTGCCGATGGACGTGCTGCGGCGAGTGACCGGCCATGCCACGGTTGAAGTGGTGCTGAACAACTACGATCAACGGGACCGGGAAGACTTCCGGGCGGTCCTGAACGGCGCGCTGCCGGCGGTCCTGACGGGTGGTGCTGGCAAGTCCAAGCCGACTGCCGCCGATGAACTGGCCGGACTGATCGGCAAGGTGCAAGCCGGGACCGCGACGGCCGCCGATCGCAAACGGCTGCGGCTGCTGGCGGCGAAAGTGTAGAGCAATGAAACCGATGCTGGCGAAAATGTACGATGGCCGCGATCCTGCCGGGTGGTGGATCAGTGAAAAGCTGGACGGCGTGCGCGCTATTTGGACCGGCGCGGAATTGCGCGGCAGATCGGGTCTGCGGTTCAACCCGCCGCAGTGGTTCGCGGCGCAGTTGCCGGCCGGGGTGGCGCTGGACGGCGAACTGTGGGCCGGACGGAATGCCCTTGGGAAAACCGTTGGTGCCGTGGTGTCGAAACATGGCGCAGACGAAAAGTGGCGCAGCGTGCGGTTCATGGTCTATGACGCGCCACTGGCAACCGGCGGATTTGAAGACCGGCTGGCCGTCGCCGCAACCGTCGTTGCCGGGTCAACCATTGCCAAGGTGCTAGAACAGCGCCGCTGTGCTGGCCGTGTCGACTGCGCCGAATTCTTGAACGAGGTGCTGGTGCAGGGTGGTGAAGGCGTGGTGCTGCGCGCGGCTGGATCGGCCTATGAAGGCAAGCGGTCTGCGGCAATGCTGAAGTTGAAACCGGGCGAAGGCGCAGAGGCACTGCGGAACCGTGCGGAATGAACAGTGTGTGGTATATTAAAACAACGCTGCCGGGTAGCTACCGGCGGAAGTCCTGGCGCGTGTCCGCTTACACGGCGCGCGCTGGGCATTCTGTAAGGAATGACGAAATGAAAAAGACGAAGACAACGAAGCGCACCGAACCGGCCGCAGTCAATCAATCAGCGTGGCCGGAAATATCCAAAGAGCGGGACCGGGAACTGCGGCGGATTGCGGAACTGAAGGTTCGCGCGACGGATGAAGACTTTGACCCGGTGCTGCATGAACTGGGGCAAGCAATCACAGCAGGCACAGCTACGGCAAAAGATCGGGACAAATTCACCCGGCTGCTGAATGCGCGATGGAAAAAACCCACAACCACCTATGTTGCCGAGTTGAATTCCGAGTTTGAAGCGGAACGGGTGCAACGCCATGTTGCCGTTATTATTGGCAACCGCAACGCTGAAGCGGCAAGGAAAATTGCAGCCGAACGGGACCGCATGGCCGCAGTGAACATGGATAGCGTGCTATCTGCGATTAGCGGCAAAAATGTGCCGGTGTATCAGGCAACGCCAAAGCGCAAGACGCCGTGGACCGTCGAAGAAATTGACCGGCTATCAAAAGACCGGCGGCAACCGTGGATGAACGTGCTGCTGGCATTCAGCCGGGCAAGCGGAAACGAGGGTGAACGATGGTTGGCGGTTGCCTATCGAATACAGACCTGCCTGATGGAAATACCAAAGCAGCGCCAATTAAATCCGCGCGCGCAGCCGGTCTGTGAATATCTGACACGGGCGCAGGTGGACGAATGGTTGGAGAAGATGCGCAGCACTTCCAGCATTCAATTCACCAGACAGCTTGCCAGCGCACTGCGCCGAAATTTGCAGCGCAAGCCTGCAATTATACCAAAGGCCAGCAGATAATACTGGACCACAAGTGGACCAACGGCCGGGTATTTTGCCCGGCCTTTTTCTTTTGCCGGGTGCTGCGATTGTGCCCGTATTTATTGGGCGGAATCAATCCGCTGCCGGTATCTGCGCGCGCTGGACAACTTCAATGTCCACAACCCGCCCCGCTTTGTGGACATAAATTAATGCGGTTTAATGCCCACATGAAAAACGAGGAACAACTCACGAACGCGAGGGCACGCAATGAACGCAAAAACATTTAACACCATGAGCAAGTCAGACCTGCTGGTTCACATTGCCGGACTGCCTGACAGTGACGCGCGCATTCCGGCGCTGGCCGCAACCCTGCTGGGCGGTCCGCAGCAATCCGGGCCGGCACCGCTGCGCCTGTTTCCGATGGGCAAGGCAGCCGAGGCGATGGGATGCAGCCGGCCTACTCTCTGGCGGATGATTCGTGACGGGCAGGTGCGGACGGTTGAATTGAAACCCGGCATGCGGCGGGTGCCCGAATCCGAACTGCGCAGAATCGCGGCGGGTGACAAGTGAAGGCGGCGCGCGTGGATTCACTCACCGTTGTGCTGGTGGTCTGCTTCGCGCTGCTGCTGGCTGTTTTGATCGGAAGGGCACTGGCATGAACATTCAGAAAATCAACCTGGACCTGCTAACGGACAAAGACGGCAGCGGCAAGTGGGCGCAATTCAATGAAACCGGAGTGCGAGAATGCTGTGGACCGCTTACAATTTGCGATTATGCCGACGAGATGACCGAAGGCAGTGCCTTCCCGCCGGTGGTGTTGTTCTACGATGGGCAGCGGTACTGGATCGCAGACGGATTTCACCGGATCGCTGCGGCCGAACAGTGCGGATTCAAAGAGATTGAAGCGGACGTGCGTGAGGGCACCCGGCTGGATGCGGTCTGGTTTGCGCTAGGCGCGAACCGGCAGCATGGCAGGCGGATGACCCATGATGATCGGATTGCGGCCGTCAAGCGGGGCGTGATCGAATTCCAAGTGCGCAGCAATCGAGAGATTGCGCGGCAGATCGGCTGCGATGACAAGACCGTGGCGGCAGTCCGGGCCAGTCTGGAATCAACTGCGGAAATTCCGCAGTTGGACAGGACCGTGGGCGCGGACGGCAAGGCGCGGCCGGCGAAGCGGGAATCCAAGGCACAGACCGTCGAACCGTCGGCGGCCATAGTCACCAGCAAATCGTTCGCGGAATCGTACCGTGCCGACAATGCCGCTGCCGACGATGAACCCGCTGCGGCCGATCTGGTGTCATTCCTTCCGGCTAACGGTCAGGTGGCAAGTGCGTTTGTGGAAGCAAGCGCAAGCCCGGACGGGAACACGCACTGGTTTCTGCTTCAGGAGGATTCCCGCAATCCGGGTTTCTTCTTTGCCGTCCATGTCGATTTCGGCGAGGACGATACAGACGGCCGCATTGACTTCAATATGCGCGCATTCCGGGCCGATGCCTTTGCCGACGATCGCCTGTCGCCGATAGCGCGCTGGGCCGCCGGCATTCCGGGCGTGAAATTGTCGTGGGATGCCACTGACGAATCGCCTGATTGGTTGTGGGCTGGATTCATTGAACCTTTCCTGCCGGACCGGATGGCGCACGTGAAGCGCACGAAGACAACCGAGGCGTGATCCTGCCATGAAGAAAAAGCGCAGCACGTTCATCGATCCAAACGACCGCAGCATTCCGCTGGGCAAGCGCAAGGTGGCGCTGGTCAAGTTTCTGATGCGCAAGGGGCATTCATTAGACGAGGCAAAGCTGATTTGCAGTCGAAAATTCTACCACGAAGAACGGAGCGCATGGTGACTGCCGCAACACTCAAACCTGATGCCGGGATGATCGATCAATTCCTGCGCACGATCGTGCAGCCGGGGAACACGTTTGAAATCCGCGCGCTGCGGGTTCGGCAGCGGTATGGGAAACCGGCTACCCAAAGCGGGTACTTCACCACCGACAGCATTGATGCCGCCGTGAAATGCATCTACGCACTGGACAGTAGTAGCAGTCCCGGCGGGATTTATATGACGATCAATCCGCCAGTTGAAGCGGTAGGGGCGCGGAGGCTGGGCCGGATGGACCGGGCAGACACCGGCGAGACAACGAACGACCACGAGGTTTTCCGGCGCACTACCCTGCTGATCGATGGCGATCCTGTCCGGCCAGCCGGTATCAGTGCAACCGAAGACGAACACGCTGCCGCACTGGGCCGGGTTCAGCAAATTAATGCCGACCTATCCGCTGCCGGATGGCCTGATCCGGCGGTGGTGGATTCTGGAAACGGTGGGCAACTCTGGTATCGGATCGACCTGCCTGCGGATGATGGCGGTCTGGTGCAGCGGTGTCTGGCGGCGCTGGGCGCGCGCTACGATGACGCACAGGTTCACGTCGATCAAACGGTGTTCAACCCTGCCCGGATCGGCCGCATTCCCGGCACCGTCAACCGCAAGGGCGACAACGTGCCGGACCGTCCGCACCGGCTGGCGCGGCTGCTGTCCATGCCGGAAAAGTTTGAACCGGTGCCGACTGATCTGCTGGAAGAACTGGCCTGTGCCTGTGCCGGGGATGCCGCTGCGTCTGCAAAACCGAAGAAGACACCGGCGCAACCTGCCGCGAATTCCGCCAAGTCCGCGCGCGTGAATCTGTTTGGATGGACCCGCGAGCGATTCGACAGCCTGATCATGGATCACCTGCTGGACTACGATCCGGGCGAACCGAAAGACTATCGGGGCGGGGTTCGGGTCAAGCTGAAGACCTGCCCGTTCGATCCAGCGCACGTCGATTCTGCCGCTGTGTTTTTCAGCGATGACCGGGGCGCTGCGTTCAAATGTCTGCACAACGGGTGCAAGGACAATAAATGGCGCGATATGCTGGAACAGATAGGGGTGGATGCGGAACCGCAATTTTCGTCAAAAAACTACTACGGGAACGCACAGGCATTTGTCGGGGAAACCTATCCCGCCGGCCTGATTCATCATGATGCCGGGTTCAGGCACCACGTCGGGACCCACTACGCAATGACCGACGAAGCGGCTGCGCGCGCTGCATTGTGGCGATGGCTGGCCGGCCAGAAAATCCAGTTGCAGACGGGCGGAACGGCATCATTCCGACCGAACAGTAGCACGGTGTCAAACACGCTTGACGCACTGAAGGCGGTTGCCAACGTGCCCACAGAATTGCGGCCGCCGTGCTGGTTGCCGGGGCACGCCGGACCCTGCGCTGCGGACCTGCTGGCATTCCGCAATGGGTTGATGCACCTGCCCACCGGAGAGCAGCACGCGCACACACCTGGACTGTTCAACACCTTTGTGCTGCCGTTCGATTATGACCCGGCAGCGCGCGCGCCGCACTGGGCTGCATTCCTTCAGACGCTGTGGCCGGATGACCCGGAATCCATTTTCACGCTGAAGCTGATGTTCGGCTATCTGCTGGGCGGCGGGACCTACCTGCAAAAAATCTTCCTGTTGGTTGGTCCGAAGCGGTCAGGCAAGGGCACGATTGCGCGCGTTCTGGGCGAACTGCTGGGAGAGGATGCCGTGTGCGGTCCGACGCTGGCGGGGCTGGCCGGTCCGTTTGGGTTGCAGACGCTGCTGGACAAGCGGCTGGCAACGATCAGTGATGCGCGCCTGTCTTCACGGGCGGATCAGGCGCAGATTGCCGAACGGCTGCTGACAATTTCCGGTGAAGACGTGGTTAGCGTGCCGCGAAAATATGAGCGCGACTGGTGCGGGAGACTGCCGACACGGTTTCTGATCCTCACCAACGAACTGCCGAGGCTGGCCGATTCATCCGGCGCACTGGCGTCCCGGTTCATCGTGCTGGCCATGCACCGTTCTTTTTTCGGCCGGGAGGATCACGGGCTGGCAGACCGATTGAAGGCCGAACTGCCGGGAGTTGCGAACTGGGCGGTCGAGGGCTGGCGAGAACTTCAGCGTCTGGGCCGGATCGAGTTGCCAGCATCCGCGCGGGAGTCAATGGAGGAACTCTACGATCTGGGATCACCGGTGGCGGCATTCGTTCGCGACCGCTGCACCGTAGGGTCAGGCCAAAGCGCCGAACGCCGTGCCATGTATGCTGAATGGTGTTCATGGTGCTATGACGAAGGGCGGCAGCATCCCGGCACTGCCGAATCGTTCGGGCGGGACCTGCGCGCCGTTGTTCCAAGTCTGCGAACGAGCCAACACCGCACACCCACCGGCGACCGGGTGCGCTGCTATGAAGGGATTGCGCTGGGCGTTGACTGGCACAGGCTGGAACAGGATGGCACAGGCGCTGGCACAGGCGCAGCGGTTTCGGAACCTGTTGCAATTCAGGGGGATATTGCGCTGGCACAGGCTGGCACAGGTGATTTCCATACTCTTTGCAAAAACAGCGACAAGGGAGAGAGAGAGGAAAGAGAGAGAGAAGGAAAAAGCTGGGGAAACAATAGAGATTTGCCTGTGCCACCCTGTGCCACCTGTGCCGCTGACGGCATGGAAGACGGTGACGCGCTGGACCTGCTGGACACCGTGGAACGGGGTGCAACGCTGTGAACACTTCGCCCGCCCAAACCCTGCGCGCGCACGGCGTGGAACTCTACGTTGCGCCGTCTGGCCGGCTACGCTACCGGGCACCGGCAGGCGCACTGACTTCAACGCTGCGGGACCTTGTGCTGGAAGTGGCGCTGCAATTCGAGGAACGGGCCGCGATCAGGGAATTCGATGGCGGCATGGACCGGGCGACGGCCGAACGTCTGGCCGCTGCCGATCTGCTGGGCGTGCAGGATGAACAAGGGGCGAAAACATGAGCGCAACCCGTTGCAGTGCAGTTGGATACCCTCCCCCGGTAGGTTCTCGGCCGGGGGGCGGCGCGCGGTACCTCCCTCCCCGTAATGCTTGCAGTAGAGTGACTTACGCATGACCACCATAAAGACCAAAAAGAAGCCATACAGACAGGCCGCCAAACCCGCACGGAAACCGCCCACCACGGCCGCCGAACGGGTGGCGGCGCAGGTCAACAGGTCCAACTGCGTGGTGCTGAAACCCTGCGCCGATCCAGAGCGCCGGGCAAGACTGGAAGCGGACCCGGTGGCGTGGTTGCAGTGGTATCTGCACCAGACGTACACACGGCCGTTTGAGCGTCCGCACCGGGAGATCGTGGCGGGAGTGCTGCGCGCCCATGAGACCGGGGGCCGGTTTGTGGTGGCGGCTGAACGTGGAATCGGCAAGTCCGCGATTCTGTGGGGCATGGTGCTGCTGCTGGCGTTGACTGGCCGCCGGCGCTTTCCCGTCTGTGTGCCGTGGGCGGATCGTGCTTTGAAACGCGCGTTTCGATTCTGGCGCAATGCGCTTTGCTTCAATGAAAGACTGCTGGCGGATTATCCTGAATTCTGCCTGCCGTTCGCGCACGCCAAAGGCACACCGCAAAAGGTCTGCAACGTCTGGTGGGAGCATAGCGGCCAGAAGACCGGGGCGCAGTTGACTGTCGGGGAAGGTTTGATTGTGCTGCCTGATCAGCGCGGGTGCATGGGCGGGTCAACGATCAATGCGAACGTGCGCGGCCTGAATCACCCGATGGAAGACGGCACGATTCTGCGGCCGGACATTGTTCTGCTGGATGACGTGCAAGACCGCAGCGTTGCCAAGTCGCCGGCGCAGGTGGCGGACACGGTTTCCATCATAGATGGCGACGTGGCCGGGTGCGGCGATTCAGGCAAAGACCTGCCGTTGTTGATGGCGGCAAACTGCATCGGGCCTGAAGACGTGGCGCAGCACTATCTGAACCACCAAGACTGGCACGCGCTGAAAATTCCCTGCATCGTGCGATGGCCTGCGGACTGGGATGAACCGGACAGCCGGTCCCGTGCGCTGTGGGCGGAATGGCATGAAGCATTCCAAGCCGGCGGCGACGAACGCGCGCTGGCGTTCTTTGATTCACACCGGGCCGAACTGGTCAACGGCATGGAACTATCAGCGCCGGCAGCGTTCGCGGTTTCGGGCAAGTGCGCTGATCCTTTTTATGGAGTGATAAAGATGTTTCACCGGATGGGCCGGGAAGCGTTCATGGCCGAACGGCAGCAGGAACCCATTGATCAGATTGCCGAGGCCGGACCCTACCACCTGACTGCGGACGTAGTGCTGCGGCGGGTTGATGCGCAGCGCAAACCGCTGGAACGTCCGCAATGGGTGACGCGGGTGCTGGCATCCAGTGACGTGAATCCGTCCTACGGGTTCAGCAGTGTGGTGCTGGGGTTCGGGGAAGATCAATCCGCTGCGGTCCTGTGGTACGGGATTCACAAGCTGGCGATTCCAGGCGATCTGCCGGCGCTGGAACTGGGGCGGCGACTGTTCGCGGAACTGACCGCCCACGGCAAGGCGCTGGCCGGGCTGCCCGTGGGCGTGGAACAGTGGGCGATTGACGCAGGCGGCGGGAACTTTGACGGGGTGCTGGCGTTCGCGGCGGCAGCGTCGAGGGTGTGCGGAATTCCGGCGCTTGGATTCACGGGGCGCGGCGCGAAAAACTACCGGCAGACTGGCAAGACCGCTGCGGGTCCGTTTCGGGAACAATGCCACGGGTGCCTTGACCATAAGGACGGCCGGGCAATTCGGTGGGTGGCGTGGAATTCAGACTATTGGAAAGAGTGCGCGCAGCGCGCATGGCTGGGCGAGATCGGCGCGCCGGGGGCGTTGTCACTGCCTGCCGGGATGCACGGTGAGTTTTCGGCGCAGGTGACGAATGAACGGCTGCTGGGCAAGGGTGACGTGGGCGGCCAGACGTTCTGGAACTTCAAGCGGCTGCCGGGGCGCAATGATTTTGGCGATGCACTGGCGCAGGGCTATGCGCTGGCCGCGTTCGGGTTCGGGATCGGAACAAGCGGCCGGCAGCGGATCGGTCAGGCGCGCAGGCCGAAACCCTCAATCAGGATGGTGAAGATGCGCTGAAGATTTACCGGCGGCGCGTTTGCCGGCGGGATTGAGAAAACAGAAAGCCGGGAATCCGGCAGAAAGATACGAGCATGAAAAAGACAATGACCATACGACGCACGGCGACACTAGCCAAAGCACAGCCGAGCAAGGCGCGGCCGGTCAAGCCGACACCGAGCAAGGCGGAACAAGACTTCAATAAGGCGGCAGAACTCCGGCGCAAGTTTCCGCTGGTGGCATCCACACCGGCAGCAAAGCGCCGTGCGCTTCAGGCTGCAAAAGCCTATGGCACGGAATTGACCGCGCGGAAAGCAGGCAAGCGATGAAGGACCTTGAAAACAAATCTTCTGCCGAACTGCGGCAGATGCTGGATGACGTGCAGCGGGAAGAAAACCGGACCAGCGTGCAGATCACAGAGTGCATGGAAAACCACGACCTGTCTGCAAAGGCAACGGACAAGTTTTCCCGGCTGCAAACGCACAACCATCTGCTGTGGGTTCGCGGCGAGCAAATCCGCCGGCGGCTGGCGATTGTCGAGCGTGATGAATTCGCGGCAGAGGCGGAACGGCTGCGCGGCGACATTCAGCGGTTGGAAACCGAACACGCTGCTGCGATTGAAAAAACGTTCGCGGCGGTTTATCCGGTGCTGAAATACCGGGAGCAGGTTGATCACGAATGGCACAAGCGCCGGGAACATGAGGTTCGGCATTTTTGCCGGACTTCGCACGGTCCCGGCCAAATTGAGGCACAAATCCACGACACGAAAGCGCGACTGGCCGACATTCAGCGCGCGCTGGAAAAAATGGAGGGCAAGCAAGCGTGAAGACTTGGCGCGCCACCGCACTGCCTGCGGAATCCCCCCGTCCCGTCCGGGCAAATGGCGTGCCTGACGGGAAGCGCAAGGCGCAGCGGATTGTCTGCCGCTGCTACCTTCGACCGGCTGCCGCTGCCGGGCGCGAAAGCGGAAGCGCGAGGGGTTGACGGAGTGTTCACCGGCAATCCTTCCACGGGCCGCCACCACCTGCGCGACGGTGGCACTATTTGAACCGAGCAACCAAACCAACGAGGACACCATGACAAAGAAAACAAAGACGGATCAGCGGCCGGCAACGGTCTGCCAACTATGCGGACGGCGCTGCGGCCGGGATTCGTGCCACTATACGCGCGGCAAGATAATCACCTGCCAAGACTGCGAACGAACCGGAACGGGGTTTATCCATGCGCCTGAAATCGTGTTCAGCGGGAATCCGATTCACAATGACACGATCGGCAGCCTGCGGGAACAAATCGAATACTGCGCCGGCACCGTAGACCTGGAGCTGGGCGGCATCGTCAACCGGCTGCGCGGAGAATTCCCGAAAGCGCCGGAACGTCTGCTGTGGATCATTGCCAAGTTTGATCCATACCGGGGAGATAAAGCGCAGCACAACCTGCGGGAGATTTCACGCCTGCGCCGCCGAATGCGCCGGCTGCGAATGAAGCGCGCGCACAAATAGACTTTGGCCGGGATCGCCGGCACCGCGCGTTTGACTTTCCGGGCGATGCGGTCCGGCGGCACCGGCCGCTTTCCAGTCGCCGGTCAACTGCAAGATAACGCAGTTGGATGATGCGCCTGCGGTCTGCGGACCGTGGGGCTTTTTTTGTGCCGAAAATATTGTGTGGGGCCTGTGTGGGGATTTTTCGGCGGTCGAACCGGCGGGTCTTCGGGTTTATTTTGACCGCTATTGTGTGGGGCGTGTGGGTGAATGTGTGGGGTTTATCTGTCGATTTCTGGGCATTTCTGGGCGTTTTCGGCCTTGCCAAACGGACATTAGAAAAACCGCGCAACTCGTTGGAGTCACGCGGTTTAAGAATGGTAGCGGGGCTTGGATTTGAACCAAGGACCTTCAGGTTATGAGCCTGACGAGCTGCCGGGCTGCTCCACCCCGCAATCTGATCAAGAATGCAAGCGCACTATACGTCGCCCGCGTTGAAACGCAAGCCTAAAACGAAAATTCTTTTTCATTTTTCCGTGCCCTCGGCTAGGCTCGGGCGCATGAAACCCCGCCTGCCCGTCGTGTTGTTCGCGATCTATCTCGTCGAGTTCGCCGTCCTGGCCGTCGCTCCGGTCTCGCGCGGCACGTGGATTTCCGAAAACGTGACGGTGCTGTGCATCGTGGTTCCGCTGGTTTGGCTGTACGTGAAAGGCATCCGCTTTTCGAACGCGGCCTATCTGTTGATGTCGGTGCTGATTTTCCTGCACACGATCGGCGGCCACTACACGTTTTCGCTCGTGCCCTTCGGCTGGGTCACGGACTTGATCGGGGCGCAGCGCAACCACTTCGACCGGATCGCGCACTTCAGCGTCGGCTTCTACGCCTGGGCGCTGATGGAGTTCGTCGAGACCCGCCGCCTCAGCACGCGCCGCGCGTTCAGCTTCGTCTTTGCCGTGGCCGCGATCTTCGCCGTGGCGTCCCTGTTCGAGATCGTCGAATGGCTCTACGCCGTCTCCGCCGATCCCGTCGCCGGCGCGGAATTCCTCGGTTCGCAGGGCGACGTCTGGGACGCCCAGAAAGACATGCTGGCCGACGGTCTCGGCGCGCTGCTCGCCGCAACGGCCTATGGCTTCGTCCACCGCGGCCGCTTCCCAAACTCCGTCTCGCCGCGGTGAATCGCGACAGGCTTGGGATCCGAGAAACCAAACGTTTTATAAAACGTTTGGCGCGGTGAAAATCGATCCAACTTCCGGGACACGGCTGGGGAGGAAACCGATTATCGTTTCGCGGATGCGTTTATCAGGCGCGCAGGGCGGCCAAGGCGTCTGGAAATGGCTCCAAAACGCGCGGGAGCACGCCCTTCAGATGGGAAATCGCCACTCCATAGTTGGTCATGGGGACGCCGCGCGCGCCGGCGCTTTGCAGGCGGTGGAGCATTTCCCGGCGGTTGATCATGCAGGCACCGCAATGGATCGCCAGGCGGTACTTTTCCAGATCCGCCGGCCAGTCGCGGCCGGCCACGACGTCGATCTGCAGCGTCTTGCCGGTCTTTTCCCGCAGCCAGCGCGGAATCTTCCGTCGGCCGATGTCGTCCTCGAGCGCGTGGTGCGTGCAGGCCTCGCCGATCAGGATCCGGTCGCCATCGCGGAGGTCGTCGATGACGCGCGCGGCCTTCACCATTTCCGGCAGATCGCCCTTCAGGCGCGCAAGCAGGATGGAAAACGTCGTGCAGCGGACGCCCGGCGGGGTTTCGGCCACCATGCGATCCACCACTTGCGAGTCGCAGACCACGAGATCCGGCGGCCCGGACAGCCTGGTCCGCGCGGCGAGATATTCGGTTTCGCGCGCGACGACGGCGACGGCGCCGAGATCGAGCGCGGCGCGCACGGCCTGGGCCTGCGGCAGGATCAGGCGGCCCTTCGGCGCTTCCTGGTCCACGGGGATGATCAATACCACGGTGCCGCCCGGCGGCACCGCGCCGCCGAAGAGGTCGGCCACGTGCAGGACGCCCTCCGGCGCCAACTGCCCCAGCGCGGCCTTGAAGGCGTTCACCACGCGTTCGCGCTGGCCCGGCGCGGCGGCGGATTCGATCACGTGCGGCGCCGCGGCGCGCAGTTGGTCCAAGAACGCGGCCGCGGGTTTGTGCAGGTCCGTCTTGCCTACCACGACCAGAAACGGGCGGCGGGCGGCTTTGAACTCGTCCACCAGCCGTTCCTCGTGTTCGGTCCAGACGTCCGGCTCGACCAACAGCACGGCCACGTCCATGCGGCGCAACGCGGCGAACATCTTTTCGCGGCGCTGGTCGCCCAGCGCGGTCGCGTCGTCCACGCCGCCGGTGTCCGTGAAGACCACCGGACCGATCGGCAGCAGTTCCATCGGCTTCTCGACGGGGTCCGTCGTCGTGCCGGCTTGCGGCGAGACGATGGCGACGTCCTGCCCCGCCAGAAGGTTCAGGAAGGTGGATTTGCCGACGTTGGTCCGGCCAAAGAGACCGACGTGCAGGCGCATGGACTTGGGGGTCTGTTCTTTCATTCGCGGCCGAACTTGCGGTTCAGTTCGCGCATCCCGAGCAAAATGACGGTGGGTTTGCCGCGCGGCGAGGTGTAGGGCATCTCGGTTTGCGACAGATCGCGGACCAGCGCGTACAGTTCGGCATCGGTCAACTCGCGCTGGAGGCCAACGGCTTGCCGGCCGGCGACGTCCGCGACGAGCGGCAAGGCCCAGTCGCGGGCGGCGCCCTTGCCGCCCTGCAGCAGGCCATCGGCGACGTCCGACAGCAGCGCTCCGGGCGCGACGCCCGCGATCCACGTCGGCAAGGCATCGACCAGGAACGTGTCGGCGCCGAAATCAGCCACGCCGAAGCCCAGTTCCTTGAGCAACTCGAGGTGCTTGCGCAGCGCGGCGGCCTGCGTCGGCGAAACCACCACGGTGGCGGGCGGGAGCAGCCCTTGCGCGGGGACCTGCCGTTTTTCCATCGCGCCCAGCAGGCGTTCGTAGAGGACGCGCTCGTGCGCCGAACGCGGATCCATCAGCACGAGGCCGTCGGCGGTCTCCAGCACGACGTACTGCCCTCCCACGCGTCCCAGCAGGCGGTATTCGGCCCACGGCGCGGCCCGCTCCGAGGTGGGCTCGGGGACCGGGACCGGCGGCGGGGACCAGTCCAACTTGGGTTGGATCGCGGCGACCGGTGGCGGCACCGAAATCGGCGCCGGTGCCGGCGCCGCCGGCGCGCCGGTCGTCGCGGAAAAGGCCGGGCGGACCGGTTCGCGGCGGAAATCGTCGCGCTTGCCGCGCGGGAGGTCCCCGCCGGAAATCGCCAGTCGAATGGCTTCGACGACGACGTCGCGCACTTCCGTCGGCCGGCGGAAGCGCACTTCCTTCTTGGCCGGGTGCACGTTGACGTCGACCAGATCCGTCGGCAGATCCACGTGCAGGAACAATGGCGCGAAGCGACCGCCGACCAGCACGTCGCGGTAGGCGTTCTGCACGGCGAAATTGAGGACCGGCGATCCGGCGGGTCGCCCGTTGACGAACGTGACCTGCCATTCGCGGTCGAGGCGGCTGAACGGCGGCAGCCCGGCATAGCCGCCGATTTCCACGACGCCGTTGCCGAAGCGGATGGGCCGCAGATGGCCGGCGACTTCCGGACCGTAGAGGTCGCGGATGCGGTCGAGGAGGTTGCCCGCCGCGGGCAGGCGGTAGACGTCGGCGTCGTCGGCGCGCAGGACGAAGGCGATGCCGACGTGCGCCAGCGCCTCGAGCAGGAACGCCTGGCGGACGTGCGTGAACTCGGTCGGGGCGGAGCGCAGGAACTTGCGGCGGGCGGGCACGTTGAAAAACAGGTTGCGCACGGCGATGTCGGTGCCGCGCGGAGCGCCGGCATCGCGCACGTCCTGGATCTTGCCGCCGAAGATCAGGATTTCGGTGCCGGCGGCCGCGCCTTCCCGGTTGGTGACGAGCGAGAACTGCGAGACGGACGCGATGGCCGCCAGCGCCTCGCCGCGGAAGCCCAGCGTGGCGATGGTATCGAGATCCTTCAGCTCGCGCAGCTTGCTGGTGGCGTGGCGTTCGATGGACAGCAGCGCATTGTCGCGGTCCATGCCCGAGCCGTCGTCGCGGACGCGGACGAGCCGCCGGCCGCCATCGACCACCTCGATTTCGACGAGGGTCGCGCCGGCGTCGATGGCGTTCTCGACCAGTTCCTTGAGGGCGGACGCCGGGCGCTCGACGACCTCCCCCGCGGCGATCTGGTTGATCACCGCGTCGGGCAGGACGCGAATGGGCGTGGGTGCGGACATGGAGGCCGGTTCTAGCACGTTCCCGTTCCAAACCAGAGCAAAAAAGAAAGGCGCGCGCCGAAGGGCGCGCGCCGGAAAGTCGCCCGGCGGACCCTACATGATTTCGATGGTGACGTCGTCGGCGGACTTCTGGTCGATGACTTCCGCCGCGATCGGCTTGTAGGTCGGCAAGAAGCGATAGTAGACTTGGAGGGTCAGGGCCGCCAACGTCGTGGCATAGACTTGGCTGTTGATGCCGTCGCCGCGGAATTCGCGCGTCACGCCGTCGCCGGTGAGCGCATGGCCCGGCGAGGTCCAGCTGCCGTCGGGGCTTTGGTTCCGGACGAGCGTCGGAGCGAATTTGTTGTTCCACGACGTCCACGCGGCGCCGCCATGGTGGAACTTGGCTTGGCTGACGTAGTACCAGGAGTAGATGGGCGCCTGTTCGGGATTCGACCAGCTGCAATCGGCGCTGCGCAGGAAGTTGAGCCCGCTCTTGGTCGCGTTGTGGTCGGCGTAGCCCAGCAATTGCAGGCAGAGCACCGAGACGGCGGTCATGTTGGGCTGCCGGCCGGGATTGGCGGCGGAATACGGGAAGCCGCCGTCCTGGCGCTGGCGCTGGATGAGGAATTGGGCGGCTTTTTCCATGGCCTCTTTCAATCCGGGATTTTCCGCCCCGGCGATATAGGCGGCTTTCAGGGCCTGGATGCAGAAGCCGGACAGCGACACGTCCCAGCGCGTGTTGTCGCCCTTGTCGAAGGTGTACATGATCCAGCCGCCGTGGTCCTTTTGGCCGGTCAGCAACAACTGGATGGCGCGTTCCATGACGGGCTTCAGCGAAGGAATGCGGGTCATGCCGTAGGCTTCGCTGATGGCATAGCAGCAAATGGCGTGGCCGTAGACGCCGCGGGAGCCTTCGGTTTTCACGAATTCGCCTTTTTCGTTCTGGCGCGCGATCAGATAGCGGATGGCCGACATGATGGTCGGGCCGTATTTTTCCGAAGCCGTGGTCTCGCCGTGGGCCAGATAGGTCAGGATGGCCAGACCGGCATAGGCTTCCTTGTCGTTGGTGCCCCAGGATCCGTCCTTGTTCTGGTTGATGCGCAGCCATTCGAGGGCGCGGAGCACGGCGGCTTCGGTGTATTTGCCCCAGTCGCCCCCGTATTGGCCAATGGCCGCCGCGCGGCCCGCGCCGCTGCGGTTGGACATCTGGCCGGGCGCCAGGCCGCGCAGGACGATCGGGCTGATGGCGTCGGAGGCGATGTTCAGTTCGACGGTTTCCTGCACGGGGGCGGCGGCGAAGTCCTGGACGTCGGGCGGCGGAGTCATGTCGATGTCCACGTCGGGCGGCGTGATTTCCGTCATGTCGGGCAATTCTTCGGGCGGCTTCTCCTCGAGCAGGTCTTCGAGTTCCTTTTGGTCCACGTCGATGACGGTGACTTCGATGCCGGGATCCTTCTCCTTCGGCTTGATCATGCTGGCGAAAAGGATCAAGGCCACGATCGCGACGATGTGGAGGGTGATGGAGCCGACCGGGCCGGCCGCCCACTCCATGAAGTTCTTGTGCAAGGCCTTGATAGATGCATCCATGGCAAATCTCCGGCTACGTACCCACGTTGATCAATTCGACGCGCTCACCACGGACAGACTTTTCAGCCCGTTCTTCGCGCACAAGTTCAAGGCCTCCACCAGCTGCCCGTGATCCGACACGGCCGAGACCGTGATCATGATGGTCTGGCCGGCGTCGATCGAAGCGACCTTGGCGAGGGCTTCGTCGAGGCGCTCCGGCGTGGCCCGCACGTCGTTGACGGTATAGCCGTCCTGGAAGACGCCGACGCGGACGAGGTTCGGCGGTTTCTGGTCCTTCGGCGCGTTGGGATCCGGCGCGGGCCGGAAGACGTCGAGGTTGGTGATCACGTCGACCGGCTTGGTCGTCACGATGAAGTAGATCAGCAGCTGGAAGACGACGTCGATCATCGGCGTCATTTCCAGCTCGGCCGCCGGCGAGTCGGGGCGTTTGCGTGTTCTGGCCATGGGGTCCCTTTCCGGCTAGGCCTTTTCCTTGAGCGCGGCGAAGCGGATCTTCCAGAGGCCCGCCTTGCCGCAGATGTCCATCACCCGTTTGATCGCCTCGTGTTTCGTCACCAGATCGCCGCGGATCACGACGGGCGTGCTCTGCCCGGAGGTTTTCCGGGCGTTGTTGAGGATCGTCAGGAGCTGGCCCTCGCTGATGGTCGTCTTCATGATCTGGATCCGGCCGTCCGCGATCACGTCCACCGTGACCGTGCGCGGATCCTTGACTTCCTCGACGGGGCCGTTGGGGGCCATGGCCATGCGGACGTTGGATTCCATGGCCTTGCTCTGCATGGCCGCCGTCACGACGAAGAAGATGATGAGCTGGAACACGACGTCGATCATCGGCGTCATGTCCAGCTTGGCATCCGTGTACTGCTTTTTCATGGGCGTCTCCCCGGGCGGGGCGGAGGGTTATTCCTCCACCACTTCCACGTTGCGCAGGGCCTTGATCAGGTCCATCGTCATGCCTTCCATGGTCAGGATGATGCGCGCCAGGCGGTTCTTGAAGTAGGTATAGAGCGAGACGGCCGGAATGGCCACCACCAGGCCGGCGGCGGTCGTCCAGAGGGCCTGGGCGATGTTCATGGCGAGCATGGACTGCTGGGCGGCGCCGGCCTGGCTGGAACCCAGGTTGCCGAACGCCATGATCATGCCTTGGACGGTGCCGAGCAGGCCGAGCATGGGGGCGATGGACCCGCACATGTTGAGGTAGGCCACCCGTTGCATCAGCTTTTCGCTTTCGAGATCGGCGGCGGCGCCGACCTGTTCCTGGATGACCTCGAACCCTTCCTTCACGTTGCGGAAGCCGGCCTGCAGGATGGAGGGCAGCGGGCCCTGCTCCTTTTCGACGCGCTGGAGGGCTTTCATGACGTCGCCCTGCTCCATGGCCTCGCGGACTTCGGAGACGAGGTTGTCGGGGATGATCTTCTTGGGATTGATGGTGATGAAGAAGTCGATCGCCAGCCACGCGGCGGCGATGGAGTCGCCCAGCAGGGCGAGCCACAGCACGATGCCGAGCCAGCCGGAACCGGCGATGATCTGCCACAGATTGGCGCTGCCGCCGGAATCGGCTTCCGTCGCGCCTTCCATGACGATTTCGCCGGCCGCCGCCGCGGGAGCGGCCGCATCCTGGGCGAGCACGAGCGCGGGAATCAACGCCAGGGCCGCCAGCACCATCCACACCATCAACCGGAATTTCTTGGACATGATCGTTCTCCTTCGTTTCCTTTTTAAATCACATCTTGCCGCGGGCCTGCGCCGCATAGGGCGAGCTGCCGAAGTCCGCGACGACTTTCTTGTACATCTCTTTCGCGCGCGGGTCGCGCAGCTGTTCGAGAACGGCGGCGGCCTTGTAGGTGGCCTCGCCCAGGAGGGCCGGATCCTTGACGTCGGCGAACAGGATGGCCGTGCGCAGGTAGTCCAGCGCGGCGGGTTCGAGGTGGTTCTGGTCGAGCTCGACGTCGCCGCGCATGATCTGGGCCTTGGCGGCGTCGAGGCGGTTGCCCGCGGCGGCCGTGGCGTCGAGCTGGCGGAGCAGCGCGGGATATTGCTTGGCTTTGAGCATGGCCCCGCGCATGCCCCAGACGGCGTCGGCGTTCTGCTTTTGGGCGGGATCCAGCAGGAAGAGCTGTTCGTAGGCCTTGACGGCGCCCTCGGCGTCGCCGGCGCCCAACCGGGCCTGGGCGAGCAGCTTGGCGGCCTCGACGTCCCAGCCGAGATAGCGGTATTTCGCCACGATGCCTTCCAGCAGCTTGGCGGCCACGTCGTACTTCTGGGCCCTGAGCGCCGCGGCGGCCTGGTCGTATTCCGCCGGCTTGTCGGCCACGGCCCGGACGTAGCTGCCCTTCGGGAAGGTGCGCATGCCCATGTCCGTCGTCAGGTTGACGTCGCCGTTGGCCAGCGCGCGGATGGCCTGGCCGGTCACGCGCGAACCGTTGGGAAGCTCCACGTAGGGCGCGGCCGAGGCCGCCGTCGCGGCCAGCACCGCGCTCAGGACGAGTCCGCCGATTGTCGTTTTCTTCATGGCTTTTCTTCTCCTGTTTCCAAATCGTCTACGGGGCGGCGGCGGGCGCGGATTCCGGCGCGGGCGCGCCGGGCGCTTCCGCGTTGGCCTGGAACGAAGCCGAGGTGCGCTTCTGGCGCACGGCGGCGACGGCGGAACCCGTCGGGTAGAGCCGCAGATACACGTCGCAGCTTTCGACCACGTCGGCGTGCTTGCCCATTTCCGTGCCCAGATCGATGGCGGCGAGGATGGCCTTCTCGACCTGCGCGCGCTCCAATTCGGTCTTCATGGCCTGGCTGCCGAAATACTCCATGCGCTTGTAGGTCGCCAAGGCGCCTTTCTGGTCCTGTTCCTGCAACAGGATGTCCGCATAGAGCAGGCTGGCGTCGTTGACCACTTCCGGATCGCGCGCGTACTTGAACACGTCGTTGAGCGCGGTCTTGGCGGCGGAAAGTTCGTTCAGGGCGAGGTTGGCGCGGGCGATCGTGAACTTGGCCTTGTAGAACAAGGCGGAATTCGGCCAGCGGACCATCAGGTCGTCGAGCGCGGCGACGGCGCCCGCGTGGTCGCCGGTCTCGAACTTGGCGGCGCCGGCGCCGTAGAGCGCGCGCTCCAGCAGGGCCCGGTCCATCTGGTCCAACGCATCCGCGGGCTTGCCCGTGATCTGCCCGAAGGCGGAGGCGGCTTCCGCCCACTGTTCCTTGTCCAGCATGGCTTGCCCGACGCGCGCGAACTCGTCGAGCGAATAGCTGCCGGGATTGGCCAGCATGGCGGCCAGCGCCTCGCGGGCCTGGTCGAACTGGCCGAGGTCGAGCGCGCCGCTGATGCGGGCGTATTGCGCGTTCTTGCCTTCGTCGGTGTCCGGGTACTCCGCGGCGAGCCGCGCGAAGGTCTCGTTGGCGCCCGGATCCTTGAGCGCCATCTGGAGCGAGCCCTTCAGGTTGAGGCCTTTGGGCGCGAGCTCGGACTTCGGATAGAAGCCGAGGAATTCATCCAGCTTGGCGATGGCGGCCTTGCGGGTGGCGTCGTTCGGCAACCGGCTCAGGCTGTAGGCGAAGTTGAAGCGGGCCTGTTCCAGCAGCTTGGCGTTGCGGTCCTTGTCGGCCTGCGACGTGCCATAGGGATTGTCCGGCGGCGCGATCGCCTTGATGAGGGCATCGAACTGGCGGACGGCCTCGGCCAGCTGGCCGGTGCGGCGGAGGCAATCGCCGAGGGCGAACATCGCCTGGGCGCGGGTGGGACTGGGCTGCGACTGCTCGATGAAGAGCCGCATGCCTTCGACGGCGCCGGCGTAGTCCTTGTCCAGATAGGCCTTCCAGGCGCGCTTGCTGAGCGCCTTGGGATAGTTCTGGTCGTTCTGGTAGTCGGTGATGATCTTGGCCAGATAGGCGTTGGCCTCTTCGGTTTGCCCCGCCTGCTCGGCCTTGGCCGCCAGATAGAACAGGATCTGGCCCGCGCGCACGTCCGTCGGGCAGTATTCGAGATAGCGGTCGAACATGTACTTCGACATCGCGGCGTTGCCGGCCTTGTCGTAGAGCTGCGCGGCCGAGATGAGCCCCTTGGCGGGGATGTCGCTCTTGGCGGCGAAGCGTTCGCCGAGATAGTTCGCCGCCACCTTGGCGTAGAGGTCGTCGTTGAGGTTCAGGTAGCACTGGACCAGGTTGCCCACCGCGCCGATGGACAGATCCCCCGCCTCCGGGAACTGCCCCAGCACGCGCACGTACTCCGCCGCCGCATCGGCATGCTTTTTCTGGCGGAACAGGTTGTCGGCCATCATGAATTCCGTGCCCGCCGCCTTGTTGGCCAGCGTGTCGGGCAGGTCGATCTTGACCGTCTTGCCGTACTTGGTTTCGAGGATGGTCTTGATGTCCTTGGCGGCCATGCCGGCGCTAGGTCCCCACTCGCTGTCGCCGTACTTCACGAACACGTTGTAGTACTCGCCCAGGGCGCCGCTGTACGCCTTGATCGCCTCGTCGGCCTTGCTCTCGCCGGCCAGCTTGTCGGCCTCTTCCTTCAGCAAACGGCCCAGCAGCGAGCGCGCCCCCGCCATCGGGCTCTCGCGCATCGGCAAGCCCAGCTCCTGCAGGCTGACGTCGATGGGCTTGATGATGTCCATGTAATCCATCAGCACCTTCCGCGCGCCGGCGGCATTGCCCTTGGCCAGCTCGATGTTGGCCATGATGACGATGGAATCCACGAACTGCAGGTCCAGCCCGCCCCACTGGAGGGTCTCGCAGATCTTCTGGGCCTCTTCCAGCAGCTTGTTCTTCTCGTCGCCGCTCTTCTGCTCGGCGGCCTTGACCAGCGCTTGCGCGCGGGACACCTGCAGCGCGCGCTTCTGCTCGGCGCTCTCGAGCACGTCTTCCACCCGCTGGAAGCTCGCCGCCGCCGCCAGATGGTCGCCCGCCATCGTCAGGATCTGCGCGTACTTGAACGCCGCATCCCGATACCGCAGCAGCACGTCCGGATCCGTCGGCTTCTTGCCCTCGTACATCTTGAAGAAGGCGTCGTAGAGTTCCCGCGACTTGGCTTCGTTGCCGACCGCGAAATAGTTGAACGCCAGCACCAGGTTGATCGCCTGCGCCTTCGGGTTCGCCAGCCCCATCTCGTTGACGATCGCTTCCGCTTCCGCGAACTGCCGCCGCTGGACCAGGATTTCGGCCTGCACGACCTTGCTGCGGTCTTTCAGGGACGGATCCTTCGCCAGCAGGGCGTCGATGACCTTCTGCGCGAAGTCCGGAAAGGAAGGCGCATGGGAAACCAGCCCCGACGCGAACGCGAATTCCTCGTCCACCCCCGCCCCCGCCGTCGTTCCGCCCAGCATTAGGCAGCCCGCCAGCATCATCCCGATCCAGTTTCCGCTCTTCATGGTTCGATCCATCTCCTGCAAAAGTGGATGCCCAGCCGACGAACGTCGTTGCAGATTCATGGCTTGTTTATATTCCTACAACCGCGCTATCGTCAACCCTTAAGGAATCTATTTCATGCTCCACAAAGAATACGGCCAGACCGGCAAATCCTTAGGCGCCATCGGTTGCGGGGGCATGCGCCTGCCCAATCCCCGGAATCCCGAGGAGGGAATCGCCGTCCTCCATGCCGCCCGGCGCGCTGGAATCACCTATTTCGACACCGCCCCCTTCTACTGCGACGACCGGAGCGAGGACATCTTCGGCGCCGCCCTCCGCTCCATGCCCCCCTCCCCCCTGCCCCTCTACGTCTCGTCCAAGTGCTCCGCCCCCAAGGCCGCCGACTTCCGCCGCGGCCTCGAACGTTCCCTGGAGCGCCTCGGCGTGCCCCAAATCGACTTCTTCCATATCTGGTGCGTCATGGACCCCGCCGACTGGCAACGCCGCGTCGCCGGCGGCGCCTGGACCGAAGCCCTCAAGGCCAAGGAAGAAGGCCTGATCGGCCACGTCTGCGTCTCCACCCACATGACCGGCCCCGAAATCGAGCGGATGCTGTCCGACCATCCCGAAATCGAAGGCGTCACCCTCGGCTACTGCGCCATCAACTTCCCCTATCGCCGCCAAGGCGTCCAGGCCGCCGGCCGCCTCGGCCGGGGCGTCGTCGCCATGAACCCCCTCGGCGGCGGCCTCATCCCCCGGCACGCCGACGTCTTCGATTTCATCCGCGGCCCCGGCGATCCCGACGTCGTGGCCGCCGCCCTGCGGTTCCTGGTCTCCGAACCCGCCGTCACCACGGCCCTCGTCGGCTTCGGGTCCGTCGCCGAAGTCGAAGCCGCCGTCCGCGCCGTGCAAGATTTCAAGCCCTACGCCCCCGGGCATCTCGAATCCCTCCGGCGGCGCATCGAGCAGGATTTCAACGAAATGTGCACCGGCTGCGGCTACTGCCTGCCCTGCCCCCAGGGCATTCCCATCCCCCGCTTCATGGACGTCCACAACCTGATGCAGCTCAAAGCCGGCGACGCCGAAATCCGCGGCCGCCTGAAATACCACTGGGATCTCACGCCCGCCCAGGCCGCCGAATGCGTCGCCTGCGGCCTGTGCGAAAACCGCTGCACCCAGCACTTGCCCATCATCGAGCGCTTGAAAAAAATCGCCGCGCTCGGCTGACCGGAGGGAGGGCCGGCCGGTGCGCAGCTTCGCCGCTTTCCTGCTCGAACCGCTGCTGGCGGGTCTGTCCACGGGGCTGTTCTGCTGTTTTTCCTGCGTCCCCGTGCTTGCGCCCGTGTTCGCGGCCGAGGCGCGCACCACCCGCAGCACCGTGCGGGTCTGGCTGGAATTCCTCGGCGGGCGCCTGACGGGCTATCTGCTCCTCGGCGCCGCCAGCGGATTTCTCGGCGAACGGTTCGGGGAGGGCGTCCTGCACCGGATTTCCGCCGGCGCGATGGTCGTCCTGGCGCTCGTGCTCATCGCCTATGCCCTCGGATTGCGGAAACCGGCGGCCGCCGGCTGCGACGGCGGGACGCCGCACGGCCGGACGACTCCCTTCCTGCTCGGATTGCTGCTGGCGACGAACGCCTGCCCGCCGCTGTGGCTCTCCGTGGCCTACGTCTTTACCCTCCACGACTGGATCCGCGGCGCGGCCTACTTTCTCATCTTCTTCGCGGCCACCGCCGTCTATCTCGTGCCGCTGCTGTTCGTCGGCGGTCTCGGCCGCTGGCCCGAATTCCGCCGGGTCGCCCGTTTCGCCGCCTTGGCGGTTGGCGTTTTGTTCTTCGTCCGTGGTATCCTGAAGTGGTGAAAAAGATCCTGGCCAGCCTGTTCGGGATCGCCGTCGTCGGCGCGGCGGCGTGGTGGCTGTTCGCCCGCGGCAATTCCGCCCCGCCCGGATCCGCCGCCGGCGCGGACGCCGCGGCCGGCCTGCACGAAGCCCGCTGGTACGAGCCGCTCCCAAACGGCCTCGTCCATTGCCGCCTGTGCCCCAACTCCTGCCGCCTGCCCGAGGGCAAGATCGGCCTGTGCAAGGTCCGCAAAAACGTCGGCGGCAAGCTCTACACCCTCTCCTACGGCCAGTTGGCCGCCGTCCACGTCGATCCCATCGAAAAAAAGCCGTTCTACCACGTCCTCCCCGGCGCCCAGGCCTTCTCGCTGGCCACCCCCGGCTGCAACATGCGCTGCCTGTTCTGCCAGAACTGGGAAATCTCCCAGTCCTTCCCCTGGCAAGTCGCCACCCAGGCCGCCACGCCCGAACAAGTCGTCGACGCCGCCCTCCGCAGCGGCGCCCAGGCCATCGCCTTCACCTACAGCGAACCCACCATCTTCTACGAATACATGCTGGACATCGCCAAGCTCGCGAAGGCCAAAGGCCTCAAGACCCTCGTCGTCAGCAACGGCTATATCGAACCCGGCCCCCTGCGCGAACTGCTGCCCTTCATCGACGCCTACAAGGTGGACTTCAAGGCCTTCAACCCGCAGTTCTACGTCGACCTCACCGGCGGCCGCCGCGAACCCATCCTCGAAGCCATGAAGATCATCCGCGCCAGCGGCACCTGGCTCGAGATCGTCACCCTCCTCGTCCCCGGCCAGAACGACGGCGAAGACGAAATCCGCGAGCTCGCGCGCTGGGTCAAAGACAACCTCGGCCCCGACGTGCCCCTGCACTTCTCTCGGTTCCATCCCCAGCACAAGCTCGCCAACCTGCCGCCGACGCCGTTCGAGACCATCGTCCGCGCCCGCGAAATCGCCCGCGCCGAAGGCCTGCACTACGTCTACACCGGCAACGTCCCCTTCCCCGAAGGCGACTCCACCCGCTCGCCCGCCACCGGCGAAATCGTCGTCGAACGCAAAGGCTACTTCGTCGTCCGCAACGCCCTCGTCGACGGCGTCGCCCCCGACGGCACCCCCATCCCGGGGATCTGGAAGTAGCCCGCGCCAACGGCGGGTTGAGCCAACCCGCCCTACCTTTTGGAAGCGCCGGTTCTGGGTAGGGCGCGTTGGCCCAACGCGCCGCGCACTTTTCAAAGTATTTACGTTCTACGTAAAACTCGCCGAAACTTTTTACGTTCTACGTAAAAGGGCATTCGCCGGGCGGCGGAAACCCGATTCCGGCCCTTTGCATCCGCCCCGGAATCTGCGATAGTGCGTCCCAAGCCGTGCCGCCCGGGTGGCGAAATGGCAGACGCAAGGGACTTAAAATCCCTTGGCCGAAAGGCCGTGTGGGTTCGACCCCCACCCCGGGCACGTTTGCGCGGCGCAGAGGAGGAAACGACGATGGACTCGATGACGCCGGGACGGAAACTCGTGTTGGGCATCCAGATGTTGTTCGTGGCGTTCGGCGCGCTGGTGCTCGTGCCGCTGCTGACGGGGCTCGATCCGTCCATCGCCCTCTTCACCGCCGGCGCCGGCACGCTGCTGTTCCACGCGCTCACCGGCGGCGCCGTGCCGATCTTCCTGGCCAGTTCGTTCGCATTCATCGCGCCCATCCAGTTCGCGATGAAACAATTCGGCCCCGGCGCCACCGCCGGCGCGCTCTTCTGCGCGGGACTGGTCTATCTGGTCTTCAGCGCCATGGCGCGGGTCGGAGGACGCGAATTGCTCAACCGCTACCTGCCGCCCATCGTCACCGGCCCCGTCATCATGGTCATCGGCCTCAAGCTCGCGCCCGTCGCCGTCGGCATGACGCGCAGCTTCGACGGCGGCACCCCCGACGGCCGGGCCGTTTTCATCGCCGCCTGCGCGCTGCTGACCGCCGTGGCCGCCGTGATGTACGGCAAGAAACTCCTCAGTCTCATCCCCGTGCTCTGCGGCATCGTCGTCGGCTACCTCGTCGCGCTCGCCATGGGCGTCGTCGATTTCACCCCGGTCCGGGAAGCCGCCTGGTTCCAGATTCCGTGGACGGCGGCCCTGGCCAAAGGCACCTTTGCCAAGCCCGTTTTCGACGTGGCCGCCATCCTCTACATGCTGCCCGTCGCCCTCGCCCCCGCCATCGAGCACGTCGGCGACGTCCTCGCCATCTCGTCGGTGACCGGCAAGGACTACCTCAAGTCGCCCGGCCTGCACCGCACGCTGCTGGGCGACGGCCTGGCCACCTCGCTGGCCGGCCTGCTCGGCGGCCCGCCCAACACGACCTATTCCGAAGTCACCGGCGCCGTCGCCCTCACCAAGGCCACCGATCCGGGCCTGATGCGCATCGCCGCCGTCGCCGCCATGATCCTGGCCTTCGCCGGCAAGCTCGGCGCGGTCCTGCGCACGATCCCCGCGCCCGTCATGGGCGGCATCATGCTGCTGCTCTTCGGCATGATCGCGGCCATCGGCGTCAATTCGCTCGTCAAGGCCCGCGTGGACATGTCGCGCTCCCGCAATCTCGTCATCGCTTCCGTGATCCTCACGGCCGGCATCGGCGACATGACCTTTTCCTGCGGCCGGTTCTGCCTCGGCGGCATCGGGCTCGCCGGCCTCGTCGGCGTGCTGCTGAACCTGCTGCTGCCCGGGACCAACGAATCCCACGCTGAAGAAAAATAGAAAGGGAACTCCGCCATGTTGTCCGCCTTCTTGTTCGTCCTAGGCATCGCGTGCCTCTGGGGCGGGACCGAAACCGTCCTGCGCCGCATCCCGAAACTGGCGGCCTGGCTGCGCGTGTCGCCGCTGGTCGTCACGGTCATGCTCGTGGCCGTCATGACCTCCCTGCCCGAGTTCTGCGTGTCGCTGTTCGCCGCCCTGCGCGGCCAACCGGCCGCGGCCGTGGGCAACATCGTCGGCTCGAACTTCGTCACGCTGACGTTCGTGGCGGGCCTCTGCGCCCTCTGGCGGCCCATCGTCGTCGGCCCCACCCTGCGCGAACGCGAATCGAGCTGGATGATCCTCTCCGCCGCGCTGCTGCTCGTGCTGGCCATGGACGGCACGCTCAGCCGTACCGACGGCCTGCTTTTAATGGCCGCCTATTTCCCGTATTTCCGCGCCACGCTCGTCGAAGCCCGCCAGCAGCGCGCGGCCGCCGAAGCCGTGGCCGCGCCCCATCCTTGGCTGGACATCCTGCTCTTCGCGGTCGGCGTCGGCCTGGTCGTGCTGGGGTCCAACTGGATCGTCGAACACGGCTCCGCCATGGCGCGGCGGCTGGGCATGAGCGACCTGCTTGTCGGCGTCACGTTCTACGCCTTCGGCACCTCCCTGCCCGAACTGGCCATCGCCCTCGGCGCGGTGCTCCGCCGCCAGGCCGACGTCACGCTCGGCGAGATCTACGCCTCCAACATCTTCACCGGCCTGGTCGTGGCCGGCGCGCTGTGCGCCATCCGGCCGCTGCCCGTCGAGCCCCTGATCGTCGGCCGCGACCTGCCCCTGCTGGTGTTCGCCGGCGTCCTGCTCCAGCTGTTCGTGACCTCGGGCGGCCGGTTCGTGCGCTCCGAAGCCGCCATCATGGTCGCCATCTTCGCCCTGTTCCTGACCGCCCAGTTCATGGGCTTCAGCATCTCCCTGCCCTAGACCCCGGCGCGCTGGGCCAGCGCGCCCTACCGCATCTGGATCCATGGGTAGGGCGGCCTGGCCCAGGCCGCCGTTGTTCGAAAACCCGCCCCTAAACGCTTGCCACCGGCCGGTTCCCGGCCTATAAATGCCCGGCTAAATATGGAACCGATCCGCTACGTCAGTACCCGCGGCGCCCAGGCGCCCCTCGCCTTCAAGGATGCCGTCATGACGGGCCTCGCCCGCGACGGCGGCCTGCTCATTCCCGACCGCATTCCCGACGTCTCCGCCCAGCTGGACGAATGGCAGGACCTCGATTATCCCGAATTGGCCTTTGAAATCATCCGCCTGTTCACCGACGACCTCCCCGACGCCCGCCTGAAGGAACTGATCGCCGCGGCCTACCGCACCTTCGCCCATCCCGACGTCTGCCCCGTGCGCAAGGTGGGCCACCTGCACATTCTCGAGCTGTTCCACGGCCCGACCCTCGCCTTCAAGGACGTCGCCCTCCAGTTCCTCGGCCGCCTGTTCGAGGAAATTCTCGAAGAGCGGGGCGGCCGCTTGAACATTCTGGCCGCCACCAGCGGCGACACCGGTTCCGCCGCCATCTGCGGCGTGCGCGGCCAAGAGCGCATCCATATTTTCGTCATGCATCCGCACGGCCGCGTCAGCGCCCTGCAGGAACGCCAGATGACGTCCGTTCTCGACGCCAACGTGTTCAACCTGGCGGTCAAGGGCAGCTTCGACGACTGCCAGCTCATCATGAAGACCCTGTTCAGCGACCTGCCGTTCAAGGACGCGCACGCGCTGGGCACGGTCAATTCTGTCAACTGGGCGCGCGTCCTGAGCCAGATCGTGTACTACTTCTACGCCGCCTTCCGGGTGCGCGAGGAAACCGGCGCGGCGCAGGTGCAGTTCGCCGTGCCCACCGGCAATTTCGGCGACATCCTCGCCGGCTGGTATGCCAAGCAAATGGGCCTGCCCATCCGCCGGCTGATCCTCGCCACGAACGAGAACGACATCCTCGCCCGGTTCTTCAACACCGGCGTCTACGCCAAGGGCCAGGTCGTCCCCACCGTCAATCCCTCCATGGACATCCAAGTCGCCAGCAACTTCGAGCGCTGGCTCTACTACAAGGTCGGCCAGGACCCCAAGGAAGTCGCCCGCCTGATGACCCGGTTCGCGCTGGAAGGCCGCATGCAGATTCCGCGCGATGCCGATGGCCGGGTGGATCTCGAAATCGTCGCCGGCGCCTCCGACACCCAGCGCACGCTCTCCGCCATCAAGCGCTACCACGAAAAGCACGGCTACCTGCTCGATCCGCACAGCGCGGCCGGCGTCTACGTGGCCGAGCAGTACAACGAGCTCGACGAGCCGATGATCTGCCTGTCCACCGCTCACCCCGCCAAGTTTCCCGACGCCATTCGCGACGCCACGGACCAGGACCTCGCGCGCCACCCGGCGCTCGACGCCCTGAAAAAAGCCCCCACCCGTTGCGAAACCCTCGAAAACAACGCCGAGGCCGTCAAGGCCTACCTCGCCGCCCGCGCGCGCTGATGAATCGGACGCCTCGGAGAGGCGTCCCTACCTTTTCGATTTGCGCCTTGCGGCTGCGGTAGGAACCGCTCTCCGAGCGGTCCGAAATCCACACTGTGCTGCCAGCCCCGCCTTCTCGCTTTCATTTCCTTGGCCCGAAAGCTATATTGGGGGTGCGGGAGAAGGCCATCATGGAACCCCCAGCCGCCAACCCAACTTCGGCCGCGCCCGACCTGCCGGGCGACCTGCAGTCGCCGCCCCACGCCACCCTTCGCGGCCCGCCGACGGGCTACCTGCTCTACGACATCGACCCCAACCGGATTCCGACGGAAACCATCGCCCAAGGCGGGCGGCGCCTCGTCGTGGATGCCGCCGGCGGTCCCGCCGAACCTTCGCCCGACGATCGCACGCACTACGAAGTCATCGACAAAATCAGCGAAGGCGGCGCCGGCATCGTGTTCAGCGTCGAGGACAAAACCCTGCGGCGCGAAGTCGCCCTGAAGATCTGCCGCGCGGGAATCACGACCGATCCGGCCACCACGCAAGTGGCCGGCGAATTCACCAACGAAGCCTACATGACGGCCCGCCTCGACCATCCCGGCGTCGTGCCTATCTACGCGCTCGCCAAGGACGCCGACGGCCGGCCGTTCTTCGCCATGAAGAAGGTGACCGGCACGAACTGGAAGGAACTGCTTCATCCGAAAACCGTCGCGGATCCCGCGCGCCGCGCGGCGCTCGCCGCGCGCGCCGCCCAAACGACGTGGAAAGACCATCTCCTCATCTTGCTGAAAGTCTGCGACGCCGTGGCCTATGCCCACAGCAAGTCCATCCTGCACCGCGACCTCAAGCCGGAAAACGTCATGCTCGGCGACTTCGGCGAGGTCTACGTCATGGACTGGGGCCTCGCGCTGTATTTCGACGAGCGCAACGAATACCGGCGTTTCCCGCAGCTCCGGCCGCAGCTGGCCGGCACGCCTTGCTACATCGCCCCGGAAATGGTCCGCGGCGAACTCGCCGGCTTGGGACCCGCCAGCGACGTCTATCTCCTCGGAGGCATCCTCTACGAAATCCTGACCGGTCGGCCGCCCCACGACGGCGGCACCATCCTGGACATTCTCAAACAGGTCGCCGCCGGCCACGTGCCGCCGTTCGAGGCCATCGAGCGATCGACCGTCAGCCCGCCGGCGTTCGCGAACGTCGTGCGCAAGGCCCTCGCCCCGCGCGCCGCGGACCGCTATTCCACCGTGCTCGCGTTCCAGCAGGACTTGCGCGACGTGCTCGCCCATTCCGAATCCATGGCCGTCGACCGGCGCGCGGCGGAACTCCTCGCCGACCTCCGGCGCGACCTGCTGGCCGGCGCGGAGACCGCCGCCCCCCTGAAGACGCTGGACAAGGAAACCGCGGCCGGTGTCTACGGCCGGCTTTCCGAATGCATCGGCGGTTTCCGGCAGGCCCTCGGACTTTGGATCGGCAACGCCGCCGCCCGCCGCGGCCTGGTGGACGCCGTGGTGCTGCAAATCCGCTTGGCCGTTTGCCAAGACGACCTTCTGCTGGCGCGGGCCCAGCTTCGCGTGCTGGCGGAACTGGCAACGGCCCGCGACGATTCCCCGCCGACGGACGAGGCCCGCGCGCAGGCCCAGGAGCTCGCCGGCCGCATCGAACGCCGCCAAGGGGAACTCGACCGCGCGGCGCGCCGCGCGCGGGGATGGAAAATCGCGGCGGGCGGACTGTTCCTGCTCGCGTTGGCCGGACTGGCCGGCATCGCCGTCCTGAGCGTCCGGCAGCGCGCCCTCGCCGTCCGCAACGAACAGGACATGTTCGCGGCCTCCGTCGCCGGACGCGCCCAGATGCTCGAACAGTTCCTCGTCGGCATCGAACAGATCGCCGCCCTCTATCGCCGGACCGCCGTCGAACTGATGACCGCCCCCGCCGATCGCCTGCCCCATCGCGACCCCACCCCCGCCGGCCGCGATGGTTTCTACACCGACGAAGATTTCGCCGCGCCGGCCACCCGCCCACCGCGGCTCGAAACGTTGCCGCGCTATCCCGTTCCGCTTTCGCTGGAATATCCCACGGTCGTCCATTCACCGTGGGCGCGGCAAGAGGCGAACCGCGCCGCGGCCGACCGCGCCGCCGCCCGGCTGAGCCGCCTCGGTTCCCTGTTCGGGCATTTCCACCGCATGCGCGACGACCTCCGCTGGTCGCTGGCCGGGTCCGAATCGGGTCTGCTCGTCGGCTTCCCCGGATTCGCCCGCTATCGCGACAAGCCGGATTACGACGCCACGAAGCGCGCGTGGTATCGCGCGGCCATCGATGCCGCCGACGACCGCCCCGTCTGGGGCCATCCCTACGCCGACGCCTCCACCCGGATGATCCTGATGAGTTGCATGTGCCGCATCCACGTGGACGGACAGAACGTCGGCGTCGTCGGCGTGGAAATCACCATGGCCTCGCTGCAGCGGATGCTGGTGGATTTTTCCAACGTCCTCGGCGGCAAACGCCGCGCGCTGCTTGTCCGGCCCTTTGCGGAAACGGACCCGCAAACCGGCGAACCTCGCACCGTCTATCGCGCCGTCGTGGACACCCAATACCGCGAATCCGCCGCGGACTGGCAGACGCAACTGGAAATGGTCGACATCGAGCAAATGGATTCCGAATTGGCCGCCTACGTCCGCGGCATCCGCTCCGGCCGACATGCCCCCGGCCGCTGCCTCGAAATCGGTTCGCGATGGCTGGCCCACGCGCCCCTCCCCGACCGCGACTGGATTCTCGTGGCGATTCTCGACCGCTCCGCCGCGCCCGCCCCAAAAGGGGTCAGTCCCGAAAAGGGGTCAGTCCCGTATTTTAGTATTTTTTAAGGCGATACCCTGGTTTTGGGCGTGCCCGGCCGTCCATTCATCCAGCGGTTCCAGCTTCGCGGCTCGCCAATAATCACTAGAATACAGGACTGACCCCTTTTCTGACCCCTTTTGGGTGGGCGGGCATAAAAAAGCGCGGGATCGCGCCCGCGCCTCGTTCGGCCTTGCGGCCGGCTCAGTACTTGTACTGGCTACCGCCGATGAATTCGCGCAGGAGCGACTTCTTCGGCACGGGGCTGTCGTCCTCGACGGGCGTCAGGTCCTTCAAGGTGTCGTACACGCGCTTGGCGCGGACGTAGGCGTCCTGGCGCTTGGCGTCGTTCTTGAACTTCTCCATCGCCTCGGGGAAATACTTGAACAGCCGCGCCTTGAGGATCGGCAGTTCGAAGGGCATCGCGCTGTTGACCAGGTAGTCCACCGTCCCGATGAACGGGATGATGTTGCGCAGCTCGCTGCGGCGCACGTAGTGCCAGTGGGTCAGCGTCTGCTCGGGCTGGAGGTTGCGGTGCCAGCTGTCGCGGATCATGCGGCGCAGCAGGCGGTTGTCCGCCCAGCGCATGAACAGGCCCTCGTGGTTGCGCACCTGGCCGAGCGTCTCGATGTAGAGCTTGAACTTCTTTTCGTTCGGGGTGCTCTGGGTCATCTCGCCGTACAGGCCGTGCAGGGAGTCGATCAGCAGAATCTGGTTCGGCGCCAGCTTCATGTCGTAGACGCCGAGCTGCCGCTTGCCGGTCTTGAAGTCGTAGTGCGGCGTCTTGATCGTCTTGCCCGCCAGCAGGTCGGCGACGTGCTCGTCGATCAGCTTCAGGTCCAGGGCGTGCGGCGTCTCGTAGTCGTAGTCGCCGAATTCATCCCGGGGATGCTGTTCCAGGTTGAAAAAGTAGTGGTCGACGTTCAGCGCCAGGAACTCCTTGCCCGCCTCGGCCAGCTTTTCGCTGACCTTGATCGTGGTGGTGGTCTTGCTCGACGAGCTGGGCCCGGCGATGAAGAACACCCGGGCTTCCGGCAGACGTTCGATGAACTTCTCGGCGCCGGCGCGGACTTCCACGTCGTAGCGCTCTTCGCAGGCCGCGATCAGCTCGGGGAACTGGCCGGAGGCGATGATGTCGTTGAGGCCTTCCACGGTTTCGCAGCCGTGGTCCATGTTCCAGCGCAGCACCTCGTAGATCTTCTTGTACGGGATGTTGTCGGTGGCTTCGAACTTGTAGGCCCGCTGGGCGCGCGCCATCTGCCGCTCGTGGCGGTAGAGAATGTAGGCCCGCGCCGTTTTGGCGTGGCCTTCCTTGATCAGGACTTCCTCGACGATGTCCTGGGTTTCCTCCACCGACGGAATGCCGCCGGAGCCGTAGGTGCCTTCCAGTTTCTGCTCGACCAGCAAAGCCAGCCGGTCGGCCTCGGCGCGGTTGCTGCCGCCCACGGCCGCCGCCGCCTTGAAGATGGCCGTGCCGATGCGGTCGCGGTCGTAGGCCACGGTGGTGCCGTCGCGTTTCACGATCTGCTTGATGATGCTCATGCGTCCTCCTGCGGGTCCGGTTCGTTTCTCAATCGTTCTCGAGGAAGCCTTCCAGCTTCCGGATGCGCGTGGGGTGGCGCATCTTGCGCAGCGCCTTCGCCTCGATCTGGCGGATGCGCTCGCGCGTGACCTTGAACTTCTTGCCCACTTCTTCCAGCGTGCGCGAATAGCCGTCCGCCAGGCCGAAGCGCAGCGTCAGCACTTCCTGCTCGCGTTCGGTCAGCGTGCCCAGCACGTCCTGCAAGCGCTCCTTGAGCAGGCTGTAGGCGGTCATTTCGCTGGGATTCTCGGCCGACTTGTCTTCGATGAAGTCGCCGAAATGGGTGTCCTCGCTGTCGCCCACCGGGCTCTGCAGCGAAATCGGCTGCTGGGCCATCTTGAGCACGGCGCGCACGCGGTCCACCGGCAGGTTCATTTCCTCGGCGATTTCATCGGGCGTCGGCTCGCGCCCGTAGGTCTGCACGAGCTGCTTCTGGATGCGCATCAACTTGTTGATCGTCTCGATCATGTGCACCGGGATGCGGATGGTGCGCGCCTGGTCGGCGATGGACCGGGTGATGGCCTGGCGGATCCACCACGTGGCGTAGGTGCTGAACTTGTAGCCGCGCTGGTACTCGAACTTCTCGACCGCCTTCATCAGGCCCATGTTGCCTTCCTGGATCAGGTCCAGGAACGACAGCCCGCGGTTCGTGTACTTCTTGGCGATCGAGATCACGAGGCGCAGGTTGGCCTCCACCATCTCGGACTTGGCCTTCAGGCCCTTGCGCAGCCACTCCTTGAGCTCGACGTATTGCGTCAGGAATTCTTCCGCAATCAAACACTGCTCTTCTTCCATCTGGCGCAAGGTTTTCCGGATCTCCTTGGCCTGGGACTGCTTGGCCGGGCTCTTGCTCTTCTCCAGTTCGCGGGCCTGGCGCAGCCGCTCCTCGATGCATTTGGCCGCCGCATCGGCGTAGAGCACGAAATCCTCGATCGCCTTCTGCTTGAAGAAAAACCCGCACAGCAGGTTCGCCAGCCGCTCGCGGGACTGCGTGAACGCCTTTTTCGCCTTGTCCTTTTGTGCCTTCGCGAGGCGCGGCGACTGCAGCGCGCGGAAATGCTCGCGCATCTGCGTCTGGGCGCGCGGCACGCTCTTGTCCAGCTTGGGGATGATCTCGCCGAAATACTTGTCCCGACCGATCTCGCGCTTTTCGGTCTCGGGCTTCTCGCCCTTGTCGCCTTCGTGCTTGTCGGTGATGACGCGGTCGAAGCGCTCGCGGGAGGTTTTCAGCCGGTCGACCATCTCGAAGTAGGCCTGCGGGGCGAACCCGAAGCGGTGCAGCAGCCGTTTGGCGTGGTCTTCCGCTTCTTCGATGCGCTTGGAAATTTCGACTTCCTGCTCGCGCGTCAGCAGCGGCACCTGGCCCATCTGCTTGAGGTACATGCGCACCGGGTCGTCGATGACCGAGCTGTCGGCGCGCGCCGCCGGCGTCGCCTTCTCGGCCGGCGCCGCCACTTCGATCTCGACCGCGTCGCGCACGATCTCGATGCCCAGCCCGCGCAGGCGCTCTTCGACGCGCTCGATCTCGTCGGGCTGGATGATCTCCGCCGGCATCAGGTCGTTGAGCTCGTCGCGCGCGATCTTGCCGCCCCGGTCCCGGGCGTGCGCGATGATGTGCAGCATGTAGTCCGCGTTCTTCTTGCCGGATTCGTCCGGCGCCGGCTTGCCCTTCGCCAGACACGGCGGAACCTTGGCGGATGCCTTCGCCTTGCCCTTGGCGGGCGCTTCCGGTTTGGCCAGGGCTTTGGCTTTCGCCGGCGCGGGGGCCGGGGCCTTGGCCGGAGCCTTGGCCTTGGCGGGCGCCGGCTTCTTCTTCGCGGGCGCCGGCGGAGCTTTCTTCTTCGGGCCGGCCGGAGCCGGCTTGACGGGTTTCTTGGTGGCGGGTTTCGCGGCGGTCTTGGTGGTCTTCGTTTTTTTAGACATAAGTAATGGTGGTGTGCCCCAGTGCTGGTGTTTTCAGCGGACAATTTTACAATATGTGTAAAATCCGAATGGCTGTCAAGCCAACTAGATGCGATTTTTCGCGATTTTTCAGGGCCGGAACCGCTTTCCCGTTGCCTCTGCGCCCCCCCCGCCGCTATTCTGCCGCCGTGACCCGTTTCCGTCATGGCCTGCTGGGACTGCTACTCGCGGCCGCGCCCCTCCCGGCTCCGGCCTGGGAGCCCGGCGCGCTGCTGATCTGGATCAACGGCGACAAGGGCTACGCCGGCATCGCCGAAATCGGCCTCGTTTTCGAGAAAAACCTCGGCGTTCCCGTCGTCGTCGAACATCCCGAAGGCGCCACCGACAAGTTTTTCCACGCCGCCAAGAGCGGCAAAGGCCCCGACATCATGATCTGGGCCCACGACCGCCTCGGCGAATGGGCCGACACCGGCCTGCTCCTGCCCGTGGATCCCGATCCCGCCTTCGCCAACCGCATCTTCCCCAAGGCCCTCGCCGCCTTCACCCACCGCGGCCGCCTCTGGGGCTATCCCCTCGCCATGGAGTCCACCGGCCTCCTCTACAACAAAGACCTGATTTCCGAGGACGAAATTCCGGCGAATCTGGCCGATTGCGCGGCGCTCGTTCCCCGCTTGAGCCCCCGCGGCGCCGTGCCCATCCTCTGGGACTACAACAACGCCTATTTCACCTTCGGCCTGCTCGCCGCCGACGGCGGCTACATCTTCGGCCAGCGCCCCGACGGCGCCTACGACGTCGCCGACGTCGGCGTGGCCCACCCCGCGGCCGTCGCCGCCATGGAGGCCGTCGTCGGCCTCATCCAGGCCCAGGTCCTGCCCTCCAGCCTCTCCTACTCCGTCGCCGAAGCGCGGATGAACCAAGGCCAGCTCGCGATGTTCATCTCCGGGCCCTTCGCCTGGGAAAACCTCAGGAAAAGCGGCATCGATTTCGGCGTGACGACGATCCCCGGCGTGAACGGCCGGCCCGCCCGCCCGTTCGTCGGCGTGGTCGGCGCCGTCTTCAACCGCTCCAGCCCCAACCTCGATCTCGCCCAGGAATTCCTCGAACACTATCTCATCACCCCGCAAGGCCTCGACGCCATGGACCGGCACGTGCCCCTCGGCGTGCCCGCGCTCATCGACGCCTACCGCGCCAAAGCCGACGATCCGCTCATCGCCGGCTCGATGAAGAACATCGAGGTCGGCACGCTCATGCCCAACATCCCCCGGATGGGCGTCTTCTGGAGCGCCATGGAATCCGCCCTCGCCACCATCACCTCCGGCCGCGCCACCCCGCGCGCCGCCCTCGAAAACGCCCGGCAGCGCATGCTGCGGAAGCCCTGAGATGGTCGCGCGGACGTTCAGCCGGATCCTGTGGGCGCTGCTGGTGGCCGGCGCGGCGCTGCTCGCCGCGCGGATGGCCTGGGCCGGCGCGCCGATTCTCGGCGCGGTCCTGTTCGCCGCCGCGGCGTTCGCGGCCTGGGTCTATACCTCCGCGCGCGCCCACGCCCCGCGCTACCTGTTGCCCGGTCTCGCCACCTTCGCCGTCTTCGTGCTGATGCCGCTGCTTTACACCGTCTACATCGCCTTCACCAATTTCAGCGGCGAACACCTCCTCTCGCAGGACCGCGTCCGCGCCTGGTTCGCGCAGGACGCCTACGCCCCCGACGAAGCCCGCTACGCCTTCCGGCTCCATCCCGCCGCCCGGCCCGGCCAATACCAGATCGTCGTGCCGATGGGCAACGGCGACCTCGGGCCGAACCTCCTGATTTCCCGCCCGTTCACGCCGGCGGAAGCCGCGGCCGGCCAGCCCGTCGTCCTCGCGCTCAACATCGCCGCGCCCACCGCCAAGGCGCTGCCCCTGCGCGACGTCGTCGCCGCCCGCCCCTGGCTGAACGCGGCGCGCTTCTCGTTCCCCGGATCGCCCGTCCCGTTGCG
>RZYG01000056.1 GCA_009930415.1 Spartobacteria bacterium
CAGGGGGGTCTTGCCGTATTCGTTGCGGGCGTTGACGTCGGCGCCGCGTTCGAGCAGGAAACGGACGATCTCCAGATGGCCGCCCTTGGCCGCGGCCATGAGGGGCGTCAGGCCGCGCTTGCTCTTGGCGTCGATCTGCGCGCCTTGGTCGGCGAGATAGCGGACGATTTCAAGGTGTCCGCCGATGGCGGCCTGCAGGAGGGGGGGATTGCCTTCGGGGCCGCAGGCGTCGAGATCCGCGCCGCGTTCGACGAGGCATCGGACGACGTCGGGATGGCCCTGCCGGGCGGCCAGCGTCAGGGGCAGTTGGCCGAGCTTGTTGGGTTCGCCCGCGGGGACGCCGCGATCGAGCAGCAGGCGGACGACGTCGAGGAAGCCGCCGCTGGCGGCGTGGTGCAGGGGCGGGCTGCCGTCGTCGCCGCGCGCGGCGAGGTCCGCGCCGTGGTCGGCCAGATGGCGGACGACGTCCGCGAAGCCCTTCAGCGCGGCCCAGAGCAGCGGGGTCCAGCCGTGCTGGTTCTTGGCTTCGACGTTGGCGCCTTTTTCGACGAGGTACTGGACGAGTTCGAGGTGGCCCTTGTTGGCGACGGCCATGAGCGGGGTCCAGCCGGTCGAGCTGCGGGCATCGACGGGCGCGCCGTTTTCCACCAATTCCCGGACCAGATCCGGATCGGCGGCGTTGGCCGCCCGCACCAAGGCTTCGCCCTTTGCGTCGTTCATGGGAAGCAAGCCTAGCAAACCGGCATTCGTTTGGCCACAAAGAACAGCGCGGTTTTACGTGGAACGTAAAAACTTTCAGCCATTTTTACGTAGAACGTAAAAACTTTGAACGGGTTTTACGTAGAACGTAAAAACTTTGCGGCGGGCTATTTTTCGAGCCAGATGCGGTCGATTTCGAGGCGGAAAGGGGCGGCGCGGCCGTCGCCGGCGAGGAGCTGGACGCGGGCGAGGGTCTGGCCGGGGTAGTTGGGGAGGTCGAGGCGGTCGCCGTGGCGGATGGCGAAGAAATCCGCGAAGGGCAGGACGATTTCCTGCCAGTCGCCGCTGGTGGGGAAGTCGGCGGCGTAGGAATGGCGGTCGCGCCGCGCGGCGTCGAGGCGGATCTGGTAGCGCTGGCCGTCGCCCTTGAGACCGAGCCGGATGGTGCGGTAGGCGGAGACGTCGAGTTCGGGGTAGTCGCACTGGATGGAGGCGAAGCCGCCGTCGTTCTCGAGGGAGATGGTGCCCGCGAAGACGGCGTTGCCGGCGTCGTCGAGGCTCAGGCGGGACTGGGAGCGGCCGCCCATGACGTCGTCGTTCTCGACGTGCCAGCCCGCGAGGCCGTCGGCGCGGCTGAACTGGACGAGGGTGCGGTTGGCGGAGGGCGGCATGGTCGGTTCGGGGGGCGCGCCCGTCCGGCCGAGGGTGCAGCCGGCGACGGCGAGAGCGAGCAGCGGGAGCCAGAACGTCGTTTTCATGCGCGGGTCTCCTTGGATGGGTTGCGTAGGGTCACCTTACCACGTCGGCGGGCGGTTTGCCGCCGGTTTCGGGAAACGGTGGCCGGCGCCTTGCGGGCGAGGCAGAGCCAATCCCAGGGGTAGGGGGCCTGCATCCAGCGCGGCGGGTCGGTGAATTCGGAGGTCCAGGGATATTCGATTTTTTCGAATTCCAGCGGGCGCAGGCCGCGGGGCTCGAGCAGGGCGGCGATTTCGTCGCGGAGGTAGTGCTTGGTGGGGACGCCGGCGATGGGGACGACGCCTTCGTGGAGCCGCGGGCGGCGGACGGAACGGAAGGCGCGGTAGCCGGCGCCGGCGGCCCGGCCCGGGGTCTGGCCGTCGCGGAGGTTCCACTGGATGAGGCGGAAGTCGGTCAGGAGGACGGATTCGAGGGCGGGCACGACGAGGACGAGATGTCCGCCGGGGCGGAGGTGGCGGGCGACGACGTCGAGGATCCGGTGGCGGAGGGCGAGGTCGGGGGCGATGGCGACGTTGACGCACAGGGCGAAGTCGGCGGCGGGCAGGCGCGCGCGGGGCGCGGCGAGATCGACGGCGCGGAAGTCCACGTTGGCCAGTCCGGCATGCCGGCGGCGGGCCCGGGCGACGTTCCGGGGCGAGAGATCCACCGCCTGGACGCGCGCGAAGTTCGCGGCCAGCAGGGGCAGGAAATGGCCGATGCCGCAGCCGACGTCGGTGGCGGTGCGGCGCGGGCCGCCGCAGCGCCGCACGCGGTCCGCGACGAGCGCCGCGCGGTCATTCGCCAGCACGCTGAAGATCTCGTCTTCGTAGCGGTCCGCCAGCCGATTCCAATACCCGCGGTTCATGGTGGCATTTTCGGGGTTCCGCGGCGGGGATGCGAGCCCAAAATCGGAGAGTTGCGCGGGACGTTTTCAATCACGGATGGATACGGATGGACACGGATGGGTAGACGGCGCGACATTTGCGCCGACCTGATTCACCCACGGGGCAAGCCCGTGGGGGTCTTCAATCCACTGGACATTGAAGATGCGCGACCTGATTCACCCACGGGGCAAGCCCGTGGGGGTCTTCGATCCACTGAACATTGAACATTGAAGATTGAATATTGAATATTGCGAAGCCCGCGGGAGTCTTCCATCCACCGGAAATCAAGCCCGTGGGGGTCTGGAACCGGGGCGCAAAAAAAGAGCCGCGGTTGCCCGCGGCCCTTGGGGTGGCGTGAACGCCTAGCGTTTCACGGCCTGGATGGCCTGGAGGACCTTTTCGGGCGTGAAGGGGAACTCGTTGAGACGGGCGCCGGTGGCGTTGTAGATGGCGTTGCCGAAGACGGGCGCGGGCCCGTTGATGCAGATTTCGGAAACGCTCTTGGCGCCGAACGGGCCGGTGTCTTCGTAGGAGGGCACGATGATGGCCTTGATGGGCGCCCGGTCGCGCATCGAGAAGATGTGGTAGTCCGTGAAGGACGCGTTGGTCATGCGGCCGTTCTTGAACAGGTACTGCTCGGTGAGGGCGTAGCTGATGCCGTTGAGGGTGCCGCCTTCGGTCTGGCCTTCGCACAGCGCCGGGTTGATGGCGGTGCCGCAGTCGATCGTGGAGACGTACTTCAGCACCTTGACGTTGCCGGTCCAGGTGTCCACTTCGATTTCGGCGAAGTGGGCGGCGAAGGGCGGCGGCGACTTCTGGGTGAAGTGGGAGGCGGTGCCGATGATCTGGTACTGGTTCTTGGAGTAGAGCGAGTAGCAGGAGATGTCGCCGTAGGACACCTTGAGCTTGCCGTCCTTGCTCTGGACGTGGGCGTCCTTGCAGACGACCTGGTCTTCGGGCAGGTTGAGCATCTCGGCGCCGGTGTGCAGGATCTGGCGCTTGGCGTCGGCGGCGGCCTTGCGGGCGGCCTCGCCGGAGAGGTAGGTGGTCGAGGAGGCGTAGGCGCCGACGTCGAAGGGCGTCATGTCGGTGTCCGACGAATACACGATCATCTTGTCGGTGGCGGTGCAGAGTTCCTCGGCGGCGATCTGGGCGAGGACGGTGTCCGAGCCGGTGCCGAGGTCGGTGGCGCCGACGAGGAGGTTGAAGGAACCGTCTTCGTTCATCTTGATGGACGCGCCGCCCATGTCGATGTGGGGGATGGACGAGCCCTGCATGAGGCAGGCCATGCCGATGCCGCGGCGGTAGCGGCCGGACTTGGTGCGCCAGTCGGTGCGGTTCTGCCAGCCGATTTCGGCGGCGCCCTTTTCGATGCATTCGCCGAGGGCGCAGGAGCCGACGGTCATGGGCACGCCTTCCTTGCCTTCGCCGAGGGCGGCGAAGACGGGGGAGCCTTCGCCGGACTTGATGTGGTTGAGCTGGCGGAGCCGGAGGGGATCCATGCCGATGGCTTCGGCCATCTTGTCCATGGTGGATTCCATGCCGAAGAAGGCCTGGGTGGCGCCGAAGCCGCGGTAGGCGCCGCCGACGGGCAGGTTGGTGTAGTAGACCTTGCCGAGGAAGTGGATGTTCTCGCAGCGGTAGAGCGGCAGGACCTTGGAGCCGCAGCAGGACACGACCGTCAGGCCGTGGCCGCCGTAGGCGCCGGTGTTGTTCCAGCAGTCCATGCCGATGGCGGTGATGGTGCCGTCCTTCTTGATGCCGGCGCGGATGCGGACGCGGATGGGGTGGCGCGTGCGGCCGGTGCGGAAGTTTTCCTCGCGGGTGAATTGCCAGAAGCAGGGGCGCCCGGTGCGCAGGGCGAACATGGCCACGATGTCTTCCAGCAGGATTTCCTGCTTGGAACCGAAGCCGCCGCCGATGCGGGGCTTGATGACGCGGATCTTCTGCACGGGGATGCCGAGGGTCTGCGCGACGATGCGCCGGCAGTGGAAGGGCACCTGCGTGGAGGTGGTGATGACGATGCGGCCGGCGGAGTCGATGTGCGCGAGCGAGACGTAGGGTTCGATCGGGCAGTGCTGGGCGTAGGGCGTTTCGTAGACGTCGTCGAAGGTGAAGTCGGCTTCCTTCATGCCCTTTTCGAAGTCGCCGGTTTCGCAGCCGACCTTGGCGACGAGGTTTTTCTTGGGCTCGTAGGGAATCGGAATCGGGACGTGGGCTTCGGGCTCGTCGTGGATGATCGGGGCGCCGTCGGCCATGGCTTCGTCGATGGAGAAGACGGGGGTGAGCTTTTCGTAGACGACCTTGATCTTGGCGAGGGCGGCCTTGGCCTGCTCCTCGGTCTCGGCGGCGACGGCGGCGACGCGGTCGCCGACGAAGCGGACCTTGGTATCGAACATGAAGGTGTCGTAGGGGGAGGGTTCGGGGAAGCCCTGGCCGGCGGTGCAGTGGGCGATGCGCGGCACGTTGCCGTGCCAGAGGACGGCCTTGACGCCCGGCATCTTCTCGGCCGCGGAGACGTCCAGGGAGACGATCTTCGCGTGCGGATGCGGGCTCCAGAGCATCTTGACGATCAGGGCGTCGCGGGGCGCGAAGTCGGCGACGTAGGACGGCTTGCCGAGGGCCAGCTGCACGGCGTCCACCTTGCGGACGGAGTGGTTGACCTGCTTGAAGTTGGCGGTGGGGTTGGCGCTCATGGTTGGCTCCTTAGATGTCAGGGGACAGGGAACAGGGGACAGGGGACAGCGAGGCCGGGAAACAGGGGAAAGAATGAAGAAGACTGGGCATCGAGGTTTGGGGTTAAGGATGAGTGGCCCCTGTTCCCTGTTCCCTGTTTCCTTCCTTGCGGTCGAGGACGCGGCGGAGGGCGCCCCAGATCTTCTCGTAGCCGGTGCAGCGGCAGAGGTTGCCGTCCATGTATTCGCGGACGATGTCGTCGGGATAGGTATCCTCGGCCTGCATGAGGGCCTCGGCGCTCATGATCATGCCGGGGATGCAGAAGCCGCACTGGACGGCCGCGCCGTCGATGAGCTCCTGCTGGAACTCGGAGGGCTTGTCGTGGGTGCCGACGCTTTCGATGGTGCGGACGTCGCGGTTCTCGGCCTGCATGGCGAAGAGCAGGCAGGAGTAGATCGCCCGGCCGTCCATCAGGACGGTGCAGGCGCCGCAGGTGCCCTGGCCGCAGCCGTACTTGGTGCCCTTGTAGCCTTCGCGGCGGAGCAGATCGAGGAGCTTCTCGTCGGGGCGCGTGATGAAGGTCTTGAGTTCGCCGTTGAGGGTGAACGTGACGGTATGGGGATGCTTGATCATTATTCGGTCCTCCCGCGGGCGAAGGTGGCGGCCCGCTCCAATGCGTCGAACAGGGTGACTTCGGCCAGATGCCGGGAATATTCGGGGCTCATGCCTTCGCGGCCGCGCCAAGGGGCGTCCTGGCCGGCCTTGGCGGCGGCCTCCTTGAAGACCTCGCCGACGGCTTCGCGGCCGACGAGGGCGGCCTCGACCGACGGCAGGCGGCGGGGGAAGGGGATGGCGGAGCCCGCGGCGATGCGCGCGGACTTGATGGTCGCGCCGTCGAGTTCGAGGAACGCGGCGGCGGTGACGAGGGCGAAGGAGGCCTGCGTGCGGACGACCTTGATGGAGCCGAAGCCGTGGTGGGCCATGAGCGCGGGCACCTTCACGGACCGGAGGACGTTGCCGTCGAGGAAGCGCTTGGCGGGCTGGGTGGCGAAGTATTCGTCGGCTGGGAGTTCTTCGTCCTGGCCGGAATAGATGACCATGCGCGCATCCATGGCGAGGAGAATCACGGGCAGGTCGGCCCAGGGGAACACGCGGCAGACGTTGCCGCCGATGGTGGAGACGTTGCGGATCTGGTGGGTGGAGATGCGCCGGCAGATTTCGTGCAGGGCCCAGCGGGGGGCGCGGTAGCGCTGGATGTCGGCCAGCGGCGTCGTGGCGCCGATGTCGTAGAAATCGCCTTCGTGTTTGATGTAGGAGAGGCCGAGGCGGGTGATGTCCACCGCCGTGACGGGGGTGTGGTCCTGCATGAAGTGGAGGGCGGTGCCGCCGGCCAGGATCATGCCTTTGCGGCCCAGTTCGCGCAGATTGTCGCGAGCCGCCGAAAGCGAGGCCGGGCGGATGAATTCGCACAGTTTCATAGGGAACTCCTTGGATGGGGAATCAACAAGCGCGGGCAGTATAGGGGAGAGAAAGCGCGGCGGGAAAGCGAAAATTGCGGCCGCGGGAGTGGAACGCTTGACTGGCCGGAGCAACCGGGAAGGGAAACCGGCCGGCGGGAGCCCGGTCGCCCGCCGTCTTTTCATTGCCGTCGGACATATATGCGCATATGCGCATAAGCGATATTCGGGTCGGGAGTTTTCTTTTGGGGGCGGGTGGCGTATCCTGCCGACATGAGTTGCAAGTGGACGATTGGAGCATGGGCGGCGGCGTGGGTCTTGGCGGGGTGCGCGCCGGCGCCGGAGACCCCGGCGGCGGCCGGAACGACCGGAGGCGCGGCGCAAGCCGCGGTCGCGACGTCGGGGGAGCGGGCGCTGGAAGAAGTCCGTGCTTTTCTGGACGTGGGTCCGCGCGACGCGGGCACGCCCGGCGCCGAACGCGCCGCGACCTATCTGGCCGAGCGCCTGCGCGCGCTGGGCGTGGAAGCCGAAATCCAGGAATTCCGCGAACCGTCGCCGCGCGGACCGGAGACCGTCTTCCGCAACGTGCTGGGGCGGATTCCGGGCCGCACCGATCGGATCGTCCTGCTGGGCTCGCATTACGACACGAAGGCGGGCATTCCGGATTTCGTCGGCGCGAACGACTCGGGCTCGAGCACGGGGCTCTTGCTGGAGCTGGCGCGCGCGTTCGCGGCCGCCGCGCCGCATGAAACGGAAATCCGCTTTGCGTTCTTCGACGGCGAGGAATCCCAGGTGGAATACGGACCGACGGACGGCTTCCACGGCAGCCGCCATCTGGCCCGGACCCTGGCCGCGGACGGCCGCCTCTCCAACGTCGTCGCGATGATCGTGCTGGACATGGTGGGCGATCGCGACTTGACGCTCACGATCCCGCGCAACTGCTCGCCGGGACTGGTTGCGGCGGCGTTCGCGGCCGCGCGGGCGGAGGGCGGGCGCAAGCATTTCCAGCTCTATCCGTTCAATATCGGCGACGACCACGTGGCGTTTTTCGAGCGCGGCGTGCCGACCCTCAACCTGATCGATTTCGCGTTCGGCAGCGCGCCGGGCCGCAACGACTATTGGCACACGCCGGCGGACACGCTGGACAAGCTGTCGGCCGATAGCCTCGATCTCGTCGGGCGCGTGGTCGCGCGCCTGGTGGCCGAACTGCCCGCGCGGCGCGAAAAATGAACCGCGCCGCGGATTTTTCCTCGACAGGCGGCGGCCGCGGAGTCCAGCATTCGCAGGCGTGAAAGAAGGAGAGCCGACGATGTTCAATCCACAAGCCGAAGCGATGCCGGTCAAGGAATTGCGCAAACTGCAAGGCGAGCGCCTGCAGGCCTTGGTGCGGCGGGCCTACGAAAACGTGCCGTTCTACCGGGCGAAATTCGACGAACAAGGCATCCGGCCCGACGCCATCCGCGGCATCGAGGATATCGCGAAGCTGCCGTTCACGGTGAAGCCGGAATTCCGCGAGCAGTATCCGTTCGGGATGTTCGCGGCGCCCATGAAAGACGTCGTGCGGATCCACGCCAGCTCGGGCACGACCGGCAAGCCCACGGTGGTCGGCTACACGAAGAACGACGTCGACAACTGGGCCGAGTGCGCCGCGCGGTCGCTGGGGTGCGGCGGGGCGACGGCGGACGACGTGGTGCAGGTGGCCTACGGATACGGGCTGTTCACGGGCGGGCTGGGCATGCACTACGGGGCCGAAAAGCTCGGCGCCGCGGCGCTGCCGATGTCGTCGGGCAACACCGAAAAGCAGATCATGCTGATGAAGGATTTCGGCGTGACGGTCCTGTGCTGCACGCCGAGCTACGCGCTGCAGATCGCGGAAGTGGCCGCGCAGATGGGCGAAGACCTGATGAAACTGCCGCTCAAGAGCGGGCATTTCGGGGCCGAACCGTGGACGGAAGCGATGCGCAAGCGCATCGAGGAGCTGTTTCCCCTCAAGGCGCTGGACATCTACGGGCTCTCCGAGGTGGCCGGGCCGGGCGTCGCCAACGAATGCCTCGAACAGCGCGGGCTGCACGTGTTCGAGGACCATTTCTATCCGGAAATCATCGACCCCGAAACCGGCGATCCGCTGCCGGACGGCCAGAAAGGCGAGCTGGTCTTCACCTGCCTGACGAAGGAAGGCGTGCCGCTGATCCGCTACCGCACGCGCGACATCACGATGATCCTGGACGAGGGTCCGTGCCCGTGCGGACGCACGAGCCGGAAGATCGCGCGGCTGATGGGCCGGACCGACGACATGCTGATCATCCGCGGCATCAACGTGTTCCCGTCGCAGGTGGAGGACGTCCTGGTGCGGATCGAGGGCGTGCACCCGCAGTACTTGATCGTGGTGGACCGGCAGGGCAATCTCGACACGATGGAGATCAAGGTGGAAGTCACCGAAGCGCTCTTCAGCGACGAGGTGAAGAAGCTGGAAGCGCTGCGCGACAAGATCCACCACCAGATCAAGACGATGCTGAACGTGAGCGCGAAGATCACGCTCGTGGAACCCAAGACGATCGAGCGCACGCTGGGCAAGGCCAAGCGCGTGCAGGATCTGCGGAAACTGACCTAGGAACAAAGGAGCGGAACCATGAAAGTGCGGCAAATCTCGGTCTTCCTGGAAAACCGGTCGGGCCGGCTGGCGAGCGTGTTGAAGGAAATCGGCCGCGCCGGGGTCAACATCCGGGCGCTGTCGCTGGCGGACACGAGCGATTTCGGCATCCTGCGGCTGATCGTGGACGACGTGGACAAAGGCGTGCAGGCGCTGAAGAGCACGGGCCACACGGTGTCGCTGACGGAAGTGCTGGCGGTGGAAGTGCCGGACCGGCCGGGCGGGCTGGCGGGCATCCTCGACGCGCTGTCGGCGGCGGGCCTGAACGTGGAATACATGTATGCGTTCGTCTGCCGCGCCACCGACAAGGCCGTGGTGGTCTTTCGCTTCGAGGACGTCGACGCCGCCATCGCCGCGCTGAAAAAAGCCGGCATCTCGGTCTTGCCGGCCGAGACGGTGTATTCGCTTTGACGAAAAGCTCCGACTGCCTTTGCTGGCTGGGGCCTGGACACGCCGCAATACAAGATGAGCATGCACAAGAAGCAGATGCTCTATCAGCAGGAAGGCAAGAAACTGATTTCGGTCTATCCGAAGGACTTGCCGCAACTGGATGCGCTGCTGTCCGCCAAATTGCGCCACTTCGGCTTCGTCCCCTGACGTAGACGAGCGCAGCGAAGCCAGCTCACGGATGCAGCGGCCGGTAGATTTCCGCGCGCCGCGCGCGGGCAAGCCGCGCGAGTTCGCGCGCCGTGCCGGCGCCGGCCGCGCGGAGGTCGCGCGCGGCGGCGAGGACGGCGGCGTTCCGGATGGCCGTTTCGGCGGGGGTGAGCACGAGCATGTGCCAACCTTCGTCCGGCGGGGGCGCGGGCCATTGGTCGGGGTGATAGCCGAGGGGGCGGGCGGGGCCGGGGGCGGGTGCGTAGATCCGGTCCGGCGCGAACTCGCCGAACTCTTCCGGGGAGGCGAAAATCCGGATTTCCGCGCCGGCGGCGCGGGCGCGCTGGACCAGGCCCAGCGCCTCGGCCGGCGGGACGAGTTCGGGGGCGGAAACGACGAGCGCGATGCGCTCGCCGGCGGCGAACGGCGCGATGTCCGGCAGGTCCGGCCGCGGCAGCCGCCGCGGAGTCGGTACCATCCAGGCGGCCGCGGCCAGCAGGGCCAGACCGGAGCTTGCAAGGAGAAGGCGGCGCGGATTCACGGGGCAATCCTAAAGAATCCCGGCCGCCGGGGCAAGTGGCGCTTGTCCGATCGGAACGGGACAGGCATAATCGGCCCCCAAAGAAAAAGCAACCAACCCGGGAGACATGGCCATGGCCAACGAAACACATGAATCGGTAATCGGATCGGACGTCGAAATCGTCGGGACGATCAAGAGCAGCGGCACGATCCGCTTGGACGGCAAGCTGGACGGCGAGCTGATCTGCGGCGGCAACGCCATCCTCGGCAAGAGCGCGCAGGTGAAGGGCAACGTTTCGGCCACCTCCGTGTCCATCGAGGGCAAGATCAACGGCAACCTGCTCGCCAAGGACAAGATCGAAATGAAGGCCACCGCGACGGTCAACGGCGATATCAAGGCGCGCCGGCTGTCGGTCGAGGACGGCGTCACCTTCGTGGGCCGCTCGGAAGTCAATCCGAACAGCCAGCCGGCGCCGGCGCCGCAGCCGAACGTCCCGCAGCGGTAGGGATTCCGTTCCCGCCGAAGACGCCGGACCGGACCCGCAGGCGCGGGACGGCCGGGCGGCCTTGGGCGGCAGGGGTCGGACGTGGCGGACAAAAAAGCCAAGATGATGGACGGCTATTCCGTCGTGCGTTCGCTGGCCAAGGCGAAGCAGGACGGCGTGCTTCCGCAGCCCGGTGCGCACCGGAACGCGGAGGATCTGTCGTCGCATCCGCCGCCGGCGGCGATGCCGACGGACAGCCCGCACATCGTCAAGACGATCCAGCCGACCAAACGGACGATCCGCTGCTTCAAATGCGGCTACGAATTCCAGCTCGCGGGCACGACGAAGACGATCTACTGCTCGAAATGCCGCGAGAAGATCGATCTGGGCGACTACGTCGTCGATCGACCGTGGTCCGAGGAAATCCAGACGGGCGGCAGCGTCATCGTCCGGCCGACCGGCCGGTTGGAAAACGCGCGCGTCCGGGCCGGGAACGTGATTCTCGAGGGCGAAATGGACGAGAACTCGTCCATCGAGTGCACGCAATGGCTGGAGCTGGGGGCCGCCGCGAAACCGCATCCGCGGCAATTGACGATGCGCAACCTGCGCGTGGCGGCCGGAGCGGAAATGGTTTTCAAGTACAAGCTGCAGGTGCACCATCTGGAACTGTTGGGCACGCTGGAAGCGGACGTGGAGGCAACCGGGTTGGTCTCCATCCGCGCCGGCGGACACCTGAAAGGGACCGTGCGCGGAGCGCACCTGCAGGTGGAGGAAGGCGGCGGGCTGTCCGCCCGCGCGTTCATTTGGCCGCAGGGCAATCCGGCGGTGCCTGGGGATGGTTGAGCGGCCCATGGGCGGTCACGTCCACGTGGCGGGGGTGGCGGGGGTCGGCATGAGCGCGCTGGCGCAGGCGCTGCGCTGGACGCACGGCCGCGTGACGGGGTCCGACCGCTTTTTCGACCAAGGGCAGGAGTTGCCGGTGTTCGGCGCGCTGCGCGCATCGGGCGTGGAAATCGTTCCGCAGGACGGCTCGGCCGTGGACGCCCGCACGGAAGCGGTGGTCTACAGCACGGCGATCGAAGCGGACAATCCGGAATTCGTTGCGGCGAAAAAGGCCGGCGTGCCGTTGCGGCACCGCGCGGAAATGTTGGCCGGCCTCGCGCGCGGAAAAACGGTGCTGGCCGTGGCCGGCACGGCCGGCAAGACCACGACGACGGGGATGCTGGGCTGGACGCTGGAACAGCTCGGCGCCGATCCGACGGTCGTCAACGGCGGCGCGCTGGTGGCTTGGGCCGATGCGCGGCACGTCGGCAACGTGCGCCGCGGCGGCGCAAGCGCGCCCTGGGTGCTGGAAGTGGACGAAAGCGATCGCTCGCTGCTGAACTTCCGTCCGGAATGGTCGATTTTGACGAACGTCTCGCAGGACCACTTCACGCTGGCGGAAGTGCAGGAGCTGTTCCGCGCCTATGCCGCGCAAGTTCAAACGGGGATCGTGTGCGGCGCGGGCGTGGCGGCGGTTTTAGGAAAACAAAACGCGCGGATCGTCGAGTTGGCGGCGGTGCCGGAGCGCACGGCGGCCGGTTTCGCGGTGGCCTGGCGCGGGCTCGAGCTGGCGGTGCCGCCGCCGGGCGCGCACAACGCGCTGAACGCCTTGGCGGCGGCGGAGCTGTGCGCGCAGCTGGGCTACGCGCCGGAAAAGATCGCGGCGGCGCTGGCGCGGTTCGGGGGCATCCAGCGGCGGCTGGAACGGGTGGATGCCGGCGGCGGGGTGCGCGTGGTGGACGACTACGGGCACAATCCCGCCAAGCTGGCCGCGGCGTGGGCCGCCGTGGCCGCTCCGGACAACCGCGTGCTGGGCGCCTGGCGCCCGCACGGCTACGGGCCGCTGCGGGCCATGCTGGACCCGCTGGCGGACGCGTTCGCGTCCGTCTGCCGCCCGCAGGACAAATTGTGGCTGCTGCCGGTCTACGACGCGGGCGGCACGACCGATCGGTCGATCCAATCCGATGCGCTGGCCGCCAATCTCCAGTCGCGCGGCGTGGCCGTGGCGTTGGCGGCGAACTACGACGAGCTGGGCGCGGCGCTGCTGGGCGCGGCGCGCGCCGGCGACGTAATCCTCACGCTGGGCGCGCGCGATCCGCGGTTGCCCGCGTTCGCGCGCGAAATGGCGGCCAGGACGGCGGACCGATGAAAGGCAACCCATGAACGCAGCGACGCAGGATGAAGCCACCCTTTTCGAGCTGAAGCCGGCTTATCGGGCGCAGCTCGGGCTGCTGGTCTGGGGCGTGCTGCTGCTGCCGGTCGTCGGACTCGGGCTGATCTTCCTGGCGCGGGCATGGTATCGGGTGGCTTCCACGCGCTATCGCCTGACGACGCAGCGGCTGTTCGCCCAAACCGGGCTGATCGCGAAGAACCTGGAAGAAGTCGAACTGTTCCGGGTGAAGGACGTCACGCTGCGCCAGGGCGTGCTCGACCGGCTGCTGGGGGTGGGGACGGTGACGGTGCTGTCGACCGACGACACGGCGCCGGAACTGGAACTGGCGGGGATTCGCGATCCCCTGGCCGCGAAAGAGGCGCTCCGGACCGCGTTCCGGGCGGCGCGGCAGCGCGAAGGCCTCCGGACCGCCGAATTCATTCCGTCCTAGCGCCGCCCGGCGCGGTTTGCGCTTTTTCGTTCCGATGGGGCTTGACGGCCCGTCCGGTATTATGTATTGCGTAATACATGATGCGGAGTAGCTCATGATCGACGGCTGGATCACGCAATTGCGCAAGGGGGTGCTGGAGTACGGCGTGCTGCTGGCGCTGCGGCGGGGGGAAAGCTACGGCTACGAGCTCGTGCAGGCGCTTCAGCGCAGCGAAGATCTCGCCGTCTCGGAAAGCACGGTCTATCCCATTCTCGCGCGGCTGCGCCAGGAGGGTTTTCTCAAGTCGCGCGACGTACCCTCGGCCGCGGGCCCCCCGCGCCGCTATTTCTCGCTGACCCCGCGCGGCAAGGTGCGCCTCGCGGAAATGAACGCCTATTGGCCGATGTTGACGAACGCTTTGGAACGATTGAAGTCCGACAACGAAAAGGAATCCGGATCATGAAGTGGAGCGCGGCGGCAGAGCGGCGGGTCGAGGAATATCTCGACGCGGTGGAACAGCATTTGGCGCACAAGCCGGCGGCCGTGCGCAAGGACGTGGTGGGGGGGCTGCGCAACCAGATCGCGGAAGCGCTGGCCCGGCTGGAGGTCGAAAGCGGCGAAATCGGCCTCGAAATCGTCGAGCGCGTCCTGGCGGA
>RZYG01000280.1 GCA_009930415.1 Spartobacteria bacterium
CGCTTTTGGAAAATGAAGCGCCGGAATCCTTGGGGTTTCGGAGGCCCGAACGAGAAAATCAGGCCTATCCGTCAGCCCTGCTGTCGAACTCGGGCTAAATGCGTGCCCACCCATCGGCTGCATCGTATGGGCAGCGGGTTCGGAATTCTAGTGGGGCCAGTTTCATGAATTGATCTTTTCGAGCCGCAACTAACCGCATCTGGGGAAAAAAAAAGGCCGCGCCGTAAAAAGGGCGCGGCCGTTTCGTTGGGGAGGGATCTCGCTCAGCCGGCGATGGCTTTGAGGTCTTCGTCGGCGGTGGTGATGGGGGTGAGGCCGAATTTTTCGACCAGGACGTTCAGCACCGTGGGGGAGACGAAGGCGGGGAGGGTCGGCCCGATGCGGATGTTCTTGATGCCGAGGGAGAGGAGCGTCAGCAGGATGCAGACGGCTTTCTGCTCGTACCAGGAGAGCACCAGCGAGAGGGGCAGGTCGTTCACGCCGCAGTTGAAGACCTTCGCCAGGGTCACGGCGACCTGGATGGCGGAGTAGGCGTCGTTGCACTGGCCCATGTCGAGCAGGCGCGGGATCCCGCCGATGTCGCCGAGCTTGTCCTGCAGGTGGTTGAACCGGAACTTGCCGCAGGCGAGCGTCAGGACGAGGGTGTCCTTAGGCGTCTTCTCGACGAACTCGGTGTAGTAGTCGCGGCCGAGCTTGGCGCCGTCGCAGCCGCCGACGAGGTAGATGTGCTTGATGGCGCCGCTCTTGACGGCGTCCACGACCTTGTCGGCGACGGCCATGACGGCGTTGTGGGCGAAGCCGGTCATCAGCTCGTAGGCGCCGGGCTTGTCTGCCGTCCAGCCGCCGAGGGCGATGGCCTGCTGGATGATGCCGGAGAAGTCCTTGTGGCCGGATTCATCGGCGGCGATGTGCTGGACGCCGGGCCAGCCGACTTCGGCGGTGGTGGCGAGGTGCTGGATGTAGCTGGGGCGCGGGGGCATGATGCAGTTGGTGGTGTAGAGCACGACGCCGGGGAGATCGGCGAATTCCTTCTGCTGGTTCTGCCAGGCGGTGCCGTAGTGGCCCTTGAGGTGCTTGTATTTCTTCAGCTCGGGATAGGCCAGGGCGGGGAGCATTTCGCCGTGGGTGTAGACGTTGACGCCCTTGCCCTCGGACTGTTCGAGCAGCATCTTCAGGTCGCGCAGGTCGTGGCCGGTGATGATGATGAACGGGCCCTTGTGCTGCGCGGTGGAAACCTTGGTCGGCTCGGGATTCCCGTAGGCGCCGGTGTTGGCGGCGTCGAGCAGCGCCATGGTGGCGAGGTTGATCTGGCCGAATTCCATGATGAGGCCGAGCCATTCTTCGACGGAGTGGTCTTCGCCGAGGGCCTTCAGGCCCTTCTGGAACCAGGCGGAGACCTGCGGATCGGTCTTGCCGAGGACGCGGGCGTGGGCGGCGTAGGCCGCCATGCCGCGCAGGCCGAAGAGCAGCGTGGAGCGCAGGGAGACGACGTCGGCGTCGCCGTGGAAGAGATCCTCGGGGCGGTAGGAATTGGCGCCGCCGGCGGCGACGGCCGCATGGAGGATGCGGTCGCGCATCGCGGTCAGATCCTTGGGATCGAAATTGACGTTGGTGACGGTCATGAACAGCGCGTCCATGAAGAGCGCCTCGATCTTGGCGTCGGCGGGCTTGCCGTCCACGGCGCGGGCGAGGGTGATCAGCGCCGCGGTGATGTCGTCCTGCAGGTTGGACGCCTCGGGGGTCTTGCCGCAGACGCCCATCTTGGTGCAGCCTTTGCCGCCGGCGGTTTGCTCGCATTGGAAACAGAACATTTCGCTCATGGGGATTCTCCTAATGGTTGGTTTTTTTTTAAAAGTGGTCAGATGTCAGAGGTCAGGAGGGGGGCACAGTTAGTCCTGGTGCCGCCGGTTCTGGATAACCACCAGTAACGGCTCACCCGGAGGGTTCGCCCTACCTGGATCCTGAATGTGGGTTTTGGGTAGGGCGAGGCATCCTTGCCGAGCCGGGCTGTGTTCTTGTTAGTCATCCAAAATCGCTCCATCCGTCGAAATCGTCACGACTTGCCAGGGGATCGTTTTGCCGGAGGCCTGGAGGGCGCGCTGGACGGCGGCGGCGATGCCGCCGCAGCAGGGCACTTCCATGCGCAGGACGGTGACGCTCTTGATCTCGTTGGCCTGCAGGATGGCGGTGAGTTTTTCGGCGTAGTCGCCTTCGTCGAGCTTGGGGCAGCCGATGAGGGTGACCCGGTTGCGCATGAACTTGTGGTGGATGTCGGCATAGGCGAAGGCGGTGCAGTCGGCGGCGATGAGCAGCGCCGCATTCTGGAGATATGGCGCGCGGACGTTGACCAGCTTGATCTGGACGGGCCAGTTGCCGAGCTGGGCGACGGGCGGGCTGGGGGCGTCCGCCGGCAGGGCCTGCGGGGTCGGCGTCCGGGCGATGGCCTTGGCCAGCGTGCCGGGGCAGCCGCAGGGCAGCGGGGGCTTGGCAGCGGCCGGGGCGGGCGCCGCGGGCGCGGCGGGACCTTTGGCGGCGGCCTGGCGGGCGGCGACGGCGGCTTCGTCGTAGTCGGCGGCTTCGCGCTCGACGATCCGGATCGCATCGACGGGGCAGGCCGGCAGGCAGTCGCCGAGGCCGTCGCAGTAGGAATCGGAAACCAGCTTGGCCTTGCCGTCGATCAATTGGATGGCGCCTTCGTGGCAGGCGCTGACGCACAGACCGCAGCCGTTGCAGCGGGCTTCGTCGATGGAAATGATTTTGCGTTTCATGCGATCTCCAGCTTGGAGCGGTCGAACGAGCGGGCGAGGCCCGCGAGAGTGGTGTGCTTCATGGTCTTGTAGAGGCGGTCGTTTTCGTTTTCGATCAGGCGGCCGAGGGCGCAGGCGCGCCCGGCGCAGATCTTGGGATCGAGCAGGCAGCGGTGGGGGCGCAGGGGCTCGCCGCCGGCGGCTTCGTAGACGTCGAGCA
>RZYG01000281.1 GCA_009930415.1 Spartobacteria bacterium
CGGTTCGTCTCGAACGTGGACGGCACGCACGTCGTCGAAGCGACGCGCGACCTCGACGCGGCGGAAACGCTCTTCATCGTGGCCTCCAAGACCTTCACCACGCAGGAGACCATGACCAACGCCGAGACGGCGAAGGCGTGGCTGTTGGAGAAGCTCGGCGATCCGGCGGCCGTGGCGCGGCATTTCGTGGCGGTCTCGACGGCGGCCCAGGAAGTGCAGGCGTTCGGCATCGATCCGGCCAACATGTTCGAGTTCTGGGATTGGGTCGGCGGACGCTACTCGCTGACCAGCGCGATCGGCCTGCCGCTGATGATCGCCATCGGCCCGGAGAACTTCGTGCGCATGCTGGAGGGCTACCACGAGATGGACCGGCATTTCGCGACGGCGCCGTTCGAGCGCAACGCGCCGGTGATCCTGGCGCTGCTGGGCATCTGGTACGGCAATTTCTTCAACGCGCAGAGCACGGCGCTGCTGCCGTACGACCAATATCTGTCGCGCTTCGCGGCCTACTTCCAGCAGGGCGACATGGAAAGCAACGGCAAGCGCGTCACGAAGAACGGCAAGCCGGTGGCCTACGAGACCGGCCCGGTGGTCTGGGGCGAACCCGGCACCAACGGCCAGCATGCGTTCTACCAGCTCATCCACCAGGGCACCAAACTGATCCCGTGCGACTTCATCGGCTTCTGCCAGAGCCACAACCCGGTGGGCGACCACCACGCCAAGCTCATGAGCAACTTCTTCGCCCAGACCGAGGCCCTGGCCTTCGGCAAGACGGCCGACGAATGCCGCGCCGAGGGCGTGCCCGAGAAGCTCGTGCCGCACAAGACGTTCCCCGGCAACCGGCCGACGAACACGCTGCTGGCGGATCGGCTGACGCCGGAGACTTTCGGCCAGCTCGTCGCGCTCTACGAACACAAGATCTTCGTGCAGGGCGTCATCTGGAACGTCTTCTCGTTCGACCAGTGGGGCGTGCAGCTCGGCAAAGTGCTGGCCAACCGCATCCTGCCCGAGCTCAAGTCCAAGGACTCCGAGCTGAAGCACGACGGCTCGACGAACGCGCTGATCCGCCGCTTCCGGGCCCGGTCCTGACAGCCGATCTCGCGCTCCGGACGAGGTGCCGGCACTTCTGTATTCCGACCTGAACCTGGAGAGGCCGCCTCCGTGCTGCCCGTCTTCAAAATGCGCAAGATGCCGGAACGGGTTGGTTGCATCCAAGGCGCCATGCGCCCCACAGAAAGAGCATTCCCAATCCAAAACGGCACCAGCCGGTTCCGCAAAAGGGATTGCCCGGCGGCGGGGGGTCTGGTAGAACGGCCAACCGGATGAAGATTGTGCTGACAGGCGGGTCCGGCTACATCGGCAGCGTCACCACCGAGTTGCTGTGCGACGACGGCCACGACGTCGTCGTGTTCGACAACCTCGAACGCGGCCACCGCGAGGCCGTCGATCCGCGCGCGCGCCTCGTCGTCGGCGATTTGCGCGAACCGCAGGCCATCCGGGAACTCCTGGCCGCGGTCCGGCCCGACGCCGTGGTGCATTTCGCCGCCTACGCCCTTGTCGGCGAGTCCATGCAGGACCCGCACCTTTATTTCGAGAACAACGTCGGCGGCGGCCTGAACTTGCTCGACGCCCTGCTCCGGGCCGGCGTCCCGAAGATCATCTTTTCCTCCACCTGCGCCACCTACGGCCAGCCCGAGACCATGCCCATGACCGAGGCGCTGCCCCAGCGCCCGACCAATCCCTACGGCGAATCGAAGCTGATGTTCGAGACCGCCTTGCGCTGGGAACAGGAGCGCCGCGGCCTCCAGCCCGTTTTCCTGCGCTATTTCAACGCCTGCGGCGCCACCGAGAAGTACGGCGAGGACCACGAGCCCGAAACCCACCTCATTCCCAACGTCCTCAAGGTGGCCCTCGGCCAGGCTCCGGCCGTGCCCGTTTTCGGCGACGACTATCCCACGCCCGACGGTACCTGCGTCCGCGACTATATCCACATCGCCGATCTCGCCCGCGCGCACATCCTGGCTCTTGAAAAGGACGTCGCCGGCCCCTTCAACCTCGGCACCGGCACCGGATTTTCCGTGCAGCAGGTCGTCGAGACCTGCCGGGAGGTGACGGGCCACCCGATCCCCGTCGCGCTGTCGCCCCGGCGCCCCGGCGATCCCGCCTGCCTCGTGGCCGGCGCGGAGAAGGCGAAGAGCATCCTCAGTTGGAACCCGCGCTATCCGGATTTGCGGACGATCGTTCAACATGCGTGGAACTGGCATCGCGCCCACCTGCGCGGTTATGGGAAATGAAGACATGAGTACGGCACCGGTTCAAAGCGATCGTTTCAAGGTGGACACCAGCCGGCCCCGCAGCCGGATGAAGATGCGTTCCAAGCTCCGCCACGTCTTGGCCGTGGCGTCCGGCATGTTTCCCCTGATGGCGGGGTTCGTTTACGGCATGTCGCTGTTTCGGCTCCCCGCGCAGCGCGCCCCCTATTACAAGCTGATCGTCGTGTTCGTCGCCTGCGGCATGGTATCGCTGCTGTTTTATGCCTGGGCCCGCGCCGAAAAACAGCGCCGCCGCGAAGTCTCCGCCCGCAACCGCGAGCGCAAATACCGCGAACGCGAAGAAGAACTCCGCCGGGAACGCGAGAAGATTCGGATGCGGCGGGCCGCCGCCACCGCGGGAACTCCCGCGCCGGCGCCCGCGAAGGAGGGCTGATGTTCCGCCGTTCCGCCCGTTCGGGCATGGCGCTGATCCTCGCGCTGGCGGCGATCGCGCTTGGCGGCGGACTGGCCCTCTACCTGCAGGCGCGGGCGTCCACCCTGGCCCGGACGGAACAGGCGGAACTCCTGCGCGAACGCCTGCGGATCGCCGCCGCCGAAGCCGCGCGCGAAGCCCTCTGGGTGCTGGCTGCGGACGAAGATCTCGCCGTCGACCACCTCGGCGAAGACTGGGCCCGGCCCCGCGAAACCAA
>RZYG01000282.1 GCA_009930415.1 Spartobacteria bacterium
ATCGAAGACCCCCACGCCCCTTACGGCATGCGGGGTCGGGATCGAAGACCCCCACGCCCCTTACGGCATGCGGGGTCGGGATCGAAGACCCCCACGCCCTCGTGGCGTGGGTGAAACAGGTCAGGGAAAAGAACTTCCCGCGCGCCACCGCATCTTCTATTCTCCCCCCATGAAACCCCTCAGCCGCGACGAACTGGTCTATGGGTTCACGCCGGAGCCCGGCCTGGTGGCCGTCGAGCACGCGCCCGGCGAAACCGCCGACGCGATGACGCTTTTTCTGCGCCGCGACGGCAAGCTCGCCACGCGACAGGAACCGTTTTCCCCGTTCCTCTGGCTGACCAAGGCCGATCCTCTCGCCGATTTCGAACCCGCGCCGGAAATCGTGCGCCTCGCCGGCGACAATCCCTTCCGCGTCCTCGCGCGCTTTCCGACCTGGGCCGCGCTGGAGCGCGCGCTGGGGCATCTGCGCAAAGCCACCGGCCGCACCCCGTCCGATCCCGGCGCGCCCTATTTCGTCCTGCGCGACCCCGTCCAGCAGTTCCTGCTCGCCACGGGCCGCACCTCGTTCGGCGAGCTGCTCCTGCCCGATCTGGAATTCCTCTTCCTCGACATCGAAACCGATTGCGATCCGGCGCGCGACTTCTCCAACCCCGACCGCGAGGAGGACCGCATCCTCTCCATCGCCCTCGCCGACGGCCGCGGCTGGACGCAGCTCCTCGACGGGAGCGAGCTCGACGAAAAGACCCTGCTGAAAAAATTCGTCGAGGTCGTCCGCAAGCGCGACCCCGACGTCGTCGCCGGCCACAACCTGTTCAAGTTCGACCTGCCCTATATCGAAACCCGCGCCAAGCGCCACCGCGTGCCGCTGGCCCTCGGCCGCGACGGCGGCAAGCCGGAGTCGCACGCCTCGCGCTTCACCGCCGCCGAGCGCACCGTGGCCTATACCCGCACCCACCTCTACGGCCGGCAGGTCGTGGACACCTACCTGCTGGCGCTCGCCTACGACGTTTCGCACCGCGCGCTGGAAAACCACACGCTCAAGACCGTCGCGAAGCATTTCGGCGTCGCCGCCCCGGACCGCACCTATATCGAAGGCCGCCAGATCGCCGCCACCTTCCGCGCCGATCCCGCCGCCTTCCGGCGCTACGCGCTGGACGACGTGCGCGAAACTGCCGCCATCGCGCCCATCCTGCTCAACGCCGCCTTCGCGCAGAGCCTGATCCTGCCGCTGCCGCTCGAGACCATCTGCGTGCGCGGCAACGCCGGCAAGATCGAGGCGCTGCTGCTGCGTGAATACCTGCGCGCGCGGCAAGCCGTGCCCGCGCCCGAGCCGCCGCAGTCCTTCGAAGGCGGCTACACGGACCTGTTCTTCGAGGGCCTCGCGTGCGACGTGCACCACTGCGACGTGCGCTCGCTGTATCCGTCCATCCTCCTGCGCGAAGGCCGCAGCCCGCGCAACGATCCGCTCGGCGTGTTCCTCCAGTTGCTGGCCCATCTGCGCGATTTCCGCATCGACGCCAAGAAGCGCGCGCAAGACCCAACCCTTTCGCCCGCCGCCGCGGGCCGCTGGGACGCCCTGCAGGCCACGTTCAAGATCCTCATAAACTCCTTCTACGGCTATCTCGGCTTCCCGCAGGCGCGCTTCAACGACTACGAACTCGCCGCGGGCGTCACCGAGCAGGGCCGCGACATCCTGCGCGGCATGGTCGCCAAGTTGCGCGAGCTGGGCGCGCAGCCGATCGAGATCGACACCGACGGCATCTACTTCACGCCGCCCAGCGGCCTCGACGACGCCGGCTTGGCGCGGTTCCAAAAAGACTTCCGCGGGCATCTGCCCGCCGGCATCGAGGTGGAGTTCGATGGCCGGTATCCGGCCATGTTCTCCTACAAGATGAAGAACTACGCATTGCTGGAGGAGGACGGCACGGTCATCCTCAAGGGCGCCGCCCTCAAGTCGCGCGGCCTCGAACCGTTCCAGCGCGATTTCCTGCGCGAGTGGCTCACGCTGACCCTCCACGGCCGCGCCGTGGAAATCCCCGCCATGGTCGCCCGCCGCCGCGCCGAGATCGCCGCGCGCCAGCTGCCCGTCGCCGCGTTCGCCAAGACCGAGATGCTGACCGATTCGCCCGCCACCTACCAGCGGAAGCGCGAGGCCGGCGGCAAGTCGCGCCAGCCCGCCTACGAAGTCGCCCTCGCCTCCGGCCGCGAATTCCAGGCCGGCGACGCCGTCGCCTACTACGTCACCGGCGACAAGAAGAACGTCCCCGTCCACGCCCACGCCAAGCTCGCCGCCGCCTTCGACCCCGCCCACCGCGACGAGAACGTGCCCTACTATCTGGCCAAACTTGACGCGCTGGCCAAAAAGCTGGATGCTCATGCCCCGGAATCCGCCGAATCCAACGATGACCAGCCGACGCTGTTTTAGTAGGGAATGATGGCATACTGGAATAATGGAATGATGAAACAATCCCCCCTGTCTCCTGTTTCCTGTCCCCGGTCTTCTCGGACCTCGGATCTCCGACCTCGGACCTCGGGTTTCACTTTGGTGGAAATCCTGGTGGTCATCGCCATCATCTCGCTGCTGGCGGGCGTGGTGCTCCTGAACATCGCCCCGCAGATCGGCATGGGCAGCCAGGCCGCGGCCAAGGCGCAGATCCAGGTGCTGTCGTCGGCGGCCACGACCTACCGCATGGCGCATGGGCGCTATCCCACGCAGCAGCAGGGCCTCGAAGCCCTCGTCCGCAAGCCCGCCCAGGAACCCATCCCGGAAAACTACCCCGACAGCGGCTATCTCAGCGGCCGCACCGTTCCGACCGACCCCTGGAAAAACGCCTACATCTATCTATGCCCCGGCCGCCAGAACGAGCCGTTCGAGATCCTCTCCTACGGCGCCGACAACGAACCCGGCGGCTCCGGCGCGGACGCGGACGTTTCGTCGTCCTTCGTCGATTGAGC
>RZYG01000283.1 GCA_009930415.1 Spartobacteria bacterium
GGGGGGGGGGGGGGGGGGGGGGCGCAAGGACCGAGATCGTCACCCACATAAAAAACATTCAATAGAACGGGGCGGATAATTTGTTGTCGTGCAGGGTTGCACCGGGCCTTTTGAAAGCCTAGTCTATCCGTGAATTAGAATTCCTCCCGCGGAGCGGCGTCATGAGAAAAATCCTGGGATCCTGTCTGGTCGGTTTGTGCGCGGTTTCCGCTTGGGGGGCCGGGGTCCCGCTGCTGCTGGATGCCGGTGCGCTGGATACGGGCGCGGCGGCGCAGCAAAAAGCCGTGGATGCCCTCCGCAAAGGAGCGCGGGTCGTGCCGGTTCAAAAATTGAGTTCCCGGGGAACCGCGCCGTGGCTGGTGCAGTTCGACGATGTCGTTCAGGAAGAATGGAAGACCGCGCTCGAAGGCACCGGCGCAAAGATCAAGGGCTATATGCCCGAGAACGGATTCTTGGTCCAGGCCACGCCCAAGCAGGTCTCGGCCATCTCCGCGCTGGACCACGTCGTCTACGTCGGCGAATTCCGGCCCGAGTACAAGCGCGCGGCCAAGGTGCGCACCAAGCTGGCGCGCGTTAAGAAAGGCGAAGAGAGCGACTTCGCCGCGCCGCATCGCGTGCTGCTGCTGTCCGGAGAGGATGTAGATGCCGTCGTCGCGAAAATCGAGGCGCTGACCGGCGCGCCGGTGATCGTGGCTGTCGGCGAGCAGATCCGGACGGATTTGACGGCGGCCCAGGTGGAGGAAATCACCGCATGGGGCGAGGTGCAGTGGGTGGAAGCCTACGTGGCGCCGCGCCTGCTCAACGACGTCGCCGTGCGCACCAACATGATGAACGTGTCCAATGCGTGGACCACGCTGGGGCTGACGGGCACCAACCAGATCGTGGCCGTCTGCGACACGGGGCTCGACATGGGCAACACCAACAACCTGCACCGGGATTTTTCAAACAAGGTGGTTTGGGCGCAGGCCCTCGGCCGCACCGGGGACTGGAGCGATCCGGACAGCCACGGCACGCACGTAGCCGGGTCCGTGCTCGGCAGCGGCGCGATGTCCACCAACCGCTACAAGGGCGTCGCTTACCAGGCCAAGCTGGTTTTCCAATCGGTGCTCGACAGCGGCGGCGGCTTGGGCGGGCTGCCTGCCGACCTCAACCTCCTGTTCAAGGCGGCCTACACGAACGGGGCGCGGATCCACTCCGACAGCTGGGGGGCGGCCAACGCCGGTTACTACGATACGGATTCCCGCAACCTCGACATGTTCGTCTGGAGCAACAAGAACATGCTGGTCGTGGTGGCGGCCGGCAACGAAGGCATCGACGCCAACAGCGACGGCGTGGTGGATCTGGATTCGATGGATACCCCCGGCACAGCGAAAAACTGCCTGACGGTGGGAGCATCGGAGAACTGGCGCGCCCTCAGCTCTACCTACGGCGGGTCGTGGCCCAGCGATTTCCCAGCAGCCCCCATCTCTACCGACAACATGGCCGAAACGGACCCGGTCCACGGGCTGGTCGCGTTTTCGAGCCGCGGGCCCTGCGACGACGGCCGCATCAAGCCGGACATCGTGGCGCCGGGCACGTTCGTCATTTCCACGCGGTCCCGGGCATCGTCGGACACGGGCTGGGGCGTCGCGCCCAACACCAACTACCTCTATATGGGCGGCACCAGCATGGCCACGCCGCTGACTTCCGGCGCCGCCGCCTTGATGCGGCAGTGGCTGACCACCACGGGCGGCATCGCCGATCCCAGCGCGGCCCTGATGAAGGCGCTACTGATCAACGGGGCCCGCGACATGACGCCGGGGCAGTACGGGACCGCTGCCTATCAGGAAATCGCGGCCCGGCCGGACAACGCCCAGGGCTTCGGACACGTGGACCTGGCCTCCACGCTGCAGCCGGCGACCAACCTGTTCCTGAGCCTATACGACACCAACAGCCTGGCCACCGGCCAGACCAACACCTTCACGTTCACCGTTTCCGCGGCTTCCACCAACAGGTTCATTGCGACCTTGGTTTATGCGGACTATTGGGCGACGGCGGGATCGACCAAGCGGTTGATCAACGACCTCGACCTGACGGTGATCAAGCCCGGCGGCACCACGAACTTCGCCAACGGCCGCTCGAGCAAGGACGCGACCAACAACGTGGAACTGGTCGAAATCGTCGCCGACGAAGCCGGCACCTACACGGTCGTCGTGGCCGCCCGCACGGTGCCGTCCGGCAGCCCGCAGGCCTATGCTCTCGTCGTGCGCGGACCGGCGGAGGAATTGGGCGACCCCGACTACGGGATGCGCGACGACGCCGGCGTGAACCTGCCGACCCTGACCTACTGGTACGACGGGCTCGGCGCGGACGTGACCGAGAAGGGCTCCAACTTCAACGGCCGCGCGCTGGGCGAACGGACGAACCTCTACCTCAAGGGCGCCGCGATCAAGACCTGGAAGAGCGGCGAGGGCGACGTCACCGGCACGACCTTCCACTACAAGATCTGGGAAGACGGCGAGAGCGAGCCGGGCACCTATTCGACGCGCGCCGTCGGCTGGACCAGCGACGACGGCGGCGGCAACCAGACCTGGGCGAACTTCGGCGCGGAAATCGATGCGCTGTCCGGCCTGGTTTCCGGTTCGTACAACCTCAAGGTGCTGTTCACCGTCGCCGGCACGGGCGTGCCCGGCATCCTCACCAACGGGCCGTTCATGGCCACGTTCGACATCGCGCCGGTGCAAGCCCCCGGAAACCTGCGCGCCAGCGCGACGAACGAGACGGATTTCACCGCCGCCTGGGACGCCGTCTCCGGCGCGACCGGCTACCGGCTCGACGTCGGTACGAACGCGACGTTTGCGGGTGGCGGTGGTACGGCCTCCGACCTGTTCATTTCGGAATACATCGAAGGGTCGAGCAACAACAAGGCGATTGAAATCTTCAATGGGACGGGTTCGTCCGTGGATTTGGGG
>RZYG01000057.1 GCA_009930415.1 Spartobacteria bacterium
CCTTTTAAGCTTGTGGTCGCGGGTTCGAGCCCCGCCCGTCTCACCATTTTGAAGGCCTCGGGTCCGCGTGCGGTCCGGGGCTTTCGCCTTTTCGGGTGTGGCGACGCGCTCGAACGTGCGAAAAGAAGGATGAAAGGAACCTGTCCATGACCCAATATGCCTTGTTCGTTTTCAATGGAGATCCCATGTGTTTCATCCACGTGCTGCTGAACGCGCTGGACATGCAGGCGCGGGGCCAGGGCGCGAAAATCGTGCTCGAAGGGGCTGCGACCAAGCTGGTGCCGGCGCTGTACGAGGAGGGGCATGCCCTGCACGGCTTGTGGAAAAAGTGTTTGGCGGCGGGGCTGGTGGAGGGCGTTTGCCTGGCTTGCGCGACCAAGCTGGGCACGCGCGCCGCGGCGGAGGAAAAGGGATTGCGCCTGCTGGACGAGATGGCGGGGCATCCCAGCATCGCGGCCTATCGCGCCGCCGGTTGCGAGGTGATCACGTTCTGAGGCGCGCCCCGGGTCGCCGCCGTCAGCGATAGTCGGCTTGTTCTACGTGAATGCGGCGGATCCGATGAAAGGCGGCACCGGCCACACCATCCACGTCTGCACCGCCAGGGCGTCCCCGTGGTCTTTCAGGAGGATTGGACGGGGTGATTTTCCGCCGAATGCGGCCGGCAAGTGCATCGACAACCCGGGCGGGGTCTGGTAGGAAATATGGCCGGACCCTGCAGTGCCAAGCCAAGTAACAACCATTAAATCATGGGACCGATTCCTATTCATGGCTAAAGACAAAAAGCGAATTTTACGGAATCGCGCCAACAAGAAGGCGCGACAATCCGCGCGCAAAGCACGTGCCAAGAAGTCGTCCGGCGGAGCCAGCCGTTTTGCCCACATGGGCTGTACCCGCGGCGAGCTGGAGCGCTCGCCGATCCACGCCGCATACGTTCAAAACAGCATATTCTCTCAAGGCATCGGCCAAGCGCTCCTTGCTCGCACCCTCCCCGATGGGCGAATCGCCGCGGGAGTCTTTCTGGTAGATGCATATTGCCTTGGCATCAAGGACGCACTCTTGACGGTTCAATCGCCGTTCAAGTTCGAAGAAACCATCGAACGGCTCTTCACAGGCGGCGAATACGAGTCCGTGGCCCCCGCCTACGTGCGCAAATTGCTCGATGGCGCCATTGCCTATGCGCGCGATCTGGGGTTCGAGCCGCACCCCGACTTTCACGACACCTCGGTCGTGCTGGGAGATATCACGACAACGGAATGCGACACGGAGTTCACCTTCGGACACGAAGGAAAACCATTCTATATTTCCGGCCCCTACCACTCGGAAGCCACGGCCCGGCGCATTATGGCGCACTTGGCAAACCGCTGTGGTCCGGATGGGTTCCATTATCTGGTTGGTATTTCCGATCCCGATGCGGCGTATTCATCCGGCCCTGACCCATTCGTCACAACTGTGGATGACGAAGAGCTTGCGGAAGAGGAACCGGAATCCGAAGGCCCCTGAAAAGAACCGCCTTGCCCGACGTGCGGCCAGCGGCCCTGCATTTGTTCCTGCCCGGTCTGCGGAAAGCGCCCGTGCGTGGGCATGAAGGTCAAGATCAAGCTGGCCGATGACAAGGAGCGTCGCATTCAGCACATGACCTGTTGCTGTTGATCATCGAACCTGGTCGGCGCGGGCCGGATCAGGTCGGTGGGGGGAGGATGGGGGTGCGGCGCCCGGACAGGGCGTTGAGGACGTCCAGCATGCGCGGACGGCGCTTGTTCTGGAGGTAGAGGCTTTCCAGATAGGCTTGAAACTCGGTTTCCTTGCCGAGGCGCGCGGCGACTCGTTTGATTTTTCGCAGATGCGCGCCGGCGGTTTGGTAACCGGCTTGGTTGGCCGTGGCCGTTTCCGCGGCGATCAGATCTTTCCAGACGGCGATGGCTTCTTCCGGATGGGAATCGGCAATCGCATCGGCCACTTGAGCGCCTTCGAACCTGCGGGCCAAACTGTTTTGGCTTACGTGCCGGCGATGCCACTGCAGGGCGTCGGCAGGCCGCTTTTCGTGGATGGCGATGTCGATCAGCACCGTGGCTTCCGGAAACGTGCGCCAGCGGGAATCCGTTTCGACTTCGGGAAGTCCGGTGGGCGGCAAGGGCCACGTGCGGACGGGATCCGCCGTCTTGTCTGTCCGTTTCCCGGTGGGCTCGGCCCGGTCCGGGCGCCGTCCGGTTTCCAAAAACTGCAGGGCCGTTTTCCGGACGGCGTCCCAAACTTGGGCTTGTTCGGCGGCGGCTTGCAGGTTGCAGAAGGATTGCAAACTGGGTGCGGCGAAAAATTCGCGGGCGCGAAAGGCGGCGACCAGCGGCAGGTTTTTCTCTTTTTCCGCGAGATTCCGGAGTTCGCGCTCCAACTCATGCGCGATGCCCGGGAGATGGCCGGCGGTGGCGTCGATGCCTTTGAGGGCCCAAGCGCGGGCGTCTTGCCGCCGCCGCGCCTGGATCAGGCGGCGGACCAGGGCGACGTAGCAATCGGTGCGTTTGGTTTCCCGTTCGAGGATGGGGATGATTTCGGATTTGCGTTCGGCCTTTTCGAGGGCACGGAACAGCCAGTCCATCAAGCGCTCCCGGTCGTATTTCGTGGACGAATAATCGCCGGGCTTTTTGGAGGGGATGGGGAAGGCGGCGAGCTTGGCGGCGAGTTGATCGGCCACTTGGCTCCAAACGGCGGCGCCGTGGTTGTCTTGCGCGAGCGGGCCGTTGATTTCGTCGAGGATGCCGTAGGGATCCAGCCGGTGCGCCTCGACGTCCCACAGGATTTGTTGGCTGGGCGACAGGGAAGAACGGGACAGGGCCTGATAAACGACTTTCAGGGCGTCGGCGACTTCGCGGCCGGTTTCGCCTTCATCGTTCGAGCCGGCGGCTTGGTTCATTCCAAGCTTGAGCAGTTCGGTTCCCAATTCGACGACGGCATCGGCGTGGCCGATGGAAAGCAGGTTGGAAAGGCGTTGCGTCAGATGCGAGTAATCGGGGGTGTAGCCTTCGTGCTTCCAGGGATTCTGCCAGCCGTAATCCTGAGTGACGCGGCGGATTTCACGCCGGATGGCGGCGACCATTTTGGAGACGTTGCCTGCTTTCAGTTCGGCCTGGTCGGCCAGGCGTTGCCGCAGTTCGGGGACGACGTCGCGGCCTTCCATCAGCAGCTCCACGAGTTCGGCCTTGGGCAACCCGAGCAGATGCTTGCGGACGGCGTCGTCGCCGGGTTTGGCGCGCGGCGAAATCGGCGCCGCCAGATCCCCGTCTTCCTCTTCGTCCGGGTCGCAGCGGCTGGCCAGTTCGGCGAACCGTTCGTCGTCGGCATCCGCCGGGGGCGGGGAAGATTGCTGCCGGAGGCAGTCGAGAAAGCGCAAGACGGTGGCGACGGCGTGCTTGCAGGAAGAGCCGTAGGGGCAGGTGCAGGTCGAAGACAATTTGCCGGCGGCGGTGCAACGCACGAGGGTGGCGTAGCGGTCGCCGCCTTGCACCCAGGCCAGCAACGCGCCGTCGGCGGCGACGGCCAGATCCTCGACGTTGGATTTGTAGGACTTGCCGCGCCGGACCACGCGGTCCCCGGCCCAGTCCTTGAGGTCTTCCCAGGTCAGTTTATCAAAAGGGGATGCAGGCATGGTGCTCGATGGCGCGCTCAGGGCTCCAGCAACTCGAACCCGGTGGCGGGATCGGGCCGGCGCCGGGCGGTCGAGCCCACCAGCTCGGTCAGGACGACTTCGAGCACGTGCCAGACCTTCACGCCGGTGCGGATGCAGCCCGTGACGGTGCGGTCGCCGTGGCCGCAGGCGAGATGGACGTGGAGGATGGGAGCGCCGTTTTCGTCCGGGAAAATCGTACCGGTGCCCACGACTTCGTGGACGCCGGCCAGCGTCGCAAGCTGCGGCGCGATGGGCGGCGCGCCGCGCGCTTCGCGCGGACCCGTCACCAGCACGCTGCCGGCGTCGGCCCCGCCGTGGAGGGTCAAAACGGCCCGCGCGATGCCGTGCTCGGCGGCGAACCGCTCGAGGCATTCGTGGACGATCTCTCCGTCTTCGAGCCGGATGACGAAGACGCGGCCGGGCTGGGCGGGACTGGATTTCATGGCGATCTCCGGAGTGGGTTCAATAGTGGTAGCGGGCTTGGGCGATCAGGATGCGGTCGGCTTCGACGGCGTACACCAGCCGATGTTCGTCGGTGATGCGCCGGGACCAGAAGCCGGCCAAATCGTGGCGCAACGGCTCCGGTTTGCCCAAACCGGCGAAGGGCTCGCGCCGGATGTCGGCGATGAGGCGCACGATGCGCGCCGCGATTTTCCGGTCTTGTTCGAGCCAGAACGCAAAATCTTCCCAGGCGCGGTCGGCGAAAACGATTTTCATTCCAGGTTCGGCAACGGCCGCGCTTTGCCTTGGCCGCGACGGAGCTGGTCGATGGCTTCGCGCAGGCGCGTGGCGTTGCGGGGGCTGCGCAGCAGATAGGCCGTTTCTTCCAGCGCTTCGTAATCCTCCAACGACATCATGACGACGGCTTGGTCGCGCCGGCGGGTGATGACGACGGGCGCGCGGTCTTCGCAGACGCGTTGGATGGTGTCCGCCAGGTTTTCCCGGGCGGCCGTATACGTGATCGCTTTCATATGGACAGCATCCTGTACGTTTGCGGCAAAAGCAAGCGCGTCGGCGAATGTTTCCGGCCGGCGCACCGCCGACGTTTCGTGCGGCGTCGCAGAAGACGGGCGCCCTGGTTTTCTTACGGCACGAGGTGCGTGCCGTTGCGGCCGGCGATGGCCTCTTCGAGCAGGAAGGGCTGGGTGATGATGACTTCCTTGCCGCCGTGCTCGAGGAAATCGATGGCAGCCGAAATCTTGGGTCCCATGCTGCCGGCGGGGAACTGGCCTTCGGCGAGGTACTTCTTCGCCTCGGCGACGGTGAGCCGGTCGAGCTCGCGCTGGGTGGGCTTCTTGAAATCGACGGCGACCTTGTCGACGCCGGTGGAGATGATGAACAGGTCCGCCTTCAGGTTCTTGGCGAGCAGGCAGGAGGCCAGATCCTTGTCGATGACGGCCGCGCAGCCTTCGAGTTCGCCCTTTTCGTTTTCGCGGACGGGGATGCCGCCGCCGCCGACGGCGATCACGACGACGTCCTGCTCGAGCAGGAGGCGGATGGTGTCTTCCTCGACGATGCGCAGGGGCTGGGGCGAGGCGACGACGCGCCGCCAGCCGCGGCCGGCGTCTTCCTTGAGCGTCCAGCCGCTTTCGGTTTTATGCTTTTCGGCTTCCTCTTCGGTGTAGAAGGATCCGATGGGCTTGGTGGGGTTGGAAAAAGCCGGATCCCGGTTGTCCACCAGCACCTGGGTGACGACGGTGGCGATGGGTTTCTGGATGCCTTGGCGCTTGAGTTCGTTGGCGAGGGTCTGGCCGATCTGGTAGCCGAGGGCGCCCTGGGTGTCGGCGACGCAGCTGTCGAGCGGCACCTGGTGGAGCACGTTGCGGGCGAGATCGGACCGCAGCAGGATGAACCCGACCTGCGGGCCGTTGCCGTGGGTGATCACGACGCGGTAGCCCGCGGCGACGAGCGCGGCGACGTGGTGCGCCGTCTCGCTGGCCGCCTGATACTGGTCTTTCACGCTGATTTTCTGGCTGTCCAGAATGAGGGAATTGCCCCCGATGGCGATGACGGCGAGCGGACTTTTCATGTTTCGTTCTCCTGGGTTTAGGGACTGTGGGGACAGCCGCCGCCCGCGCAACCCATGCCCCGGGCGGGGCAGGTGCCGGATCCGCAGGGCGGCGGGGCAAAGGATTTCGGCCCGGCGACGCTCGGGCTGAACGCGGACAATTGCTTCTCCAGTTTCCGCGAGCCGCAGTTCGGGCAAACGGGCTTGCGCGCGCCGCTCACCAGCAACTCGGCGATTTCGCCGCAGGACCGGCAGACGTATTCGAACAACGGCATGGGTGCGAACCGCCTATTGCGCCGCGTCGAGGGCGTCGATCAAGACGCTGGCCTGGCGCAGGCCGACGAAATCGGCGGCTTTTTTGCCGTCCTTGAAGATCACGAGATAGGGGATGGTGTTGACGCCGAACTGCGCGGCGAGGTCGCCGTGGTCGTCGACGTTGATCTTGGCGATGCGGACGTCGGGCCGTTGCCGCGCGACCTCGTCGAGGATGGGGATCTGCATGCGGCACGGTCCGCACCAAGGCGCCCAGAAATCCACCAGCGCCAAGCCGGAGGCGATGAAGTCGGGAAACGTCTGCGAAGTCAGTTCGGTGCTCATGCGACTCTCCTGGAAGAACGGAACGAACGACGTATTTGTATCACGACGGCCGAAGACGGGACAACCCGCATTTTCACCGGGGCTCCAGCAGGCGCCGCAGGGCGGCGGCATCGAGCGTGCCGGCGCCGGAACCGGCGGCGGGCGCGGGCGAAAGCGCGGCGAGGAGCGCGGCGCGCGCCTGGGCCGCCGTGGCGTCCGGATGGCGGTTGAGATAGTGCGCGAGGGCGCCGGCCACGACCGCGGACGAGATGGACGTGCCCGCGTAGCGGCCGGCCGGCAGCGTGGCGGTCGCGACGGCGGACAGATCGACGAAGGACCCGGTATTGGAATTCGTCCAGAGCTGGCCGGCGGCCGTCGTGCCGCCGACGGCGATCACCTCGGGATAGGCGGCGGGATAGATCGGCTGGCCGGTGGGTTCGTTGCCGGCCGCGGCGACGAGGAGCAAGCCCTGTCCGGCGGCGGTCTGCACCGCGGCGCGCAGGAACTCGCTGTCGGTGCCGGAACCCCAGCTCATGTTGACGACCTTCGCGCCGGCTTTCGCGGCGTAGGCCAGGGCCTGCAGGATGGCGAAGCTGGACGTCTTGCCCTCTTCGTCGAAGGCCCGCACGGAGACCAACGGCACGGGATCCGCGCTCGCGGCCAGCCCGTCCGCCGCGAGCGCTCCGGAAGCCAGAATGGCCATTTGCGTGCCGTGGCCGTCGGGATCCGCCAGCGCGCGGTCGGGGGCGACCGCATCCCATCCGGCGGACAGCAGCGGCCCCAAGCCGGCGGCGGGATCGAGCCCGCTGTCGAGCACGGCGACGGGGATCGAGCCATCCGCCGGCGGCGCTACGGCGGGCAACGGGGCCGGCCCGCCCGCGAACCCGGTCGGCAGGCGGGTCACCCGGTTCAATTCGGCATGGGCGACGAGGGGATTGCGCGCCAGTTGCGCCAGCAGAGCTTCGACGTTGGTGCCGGGCGGGAATCGGATCAAATAGACTCCCGTGGCGGAGTCCGCTTCCACGATCATGCCGCCGATCTGGTCGAGCAGACTCTGGAAGCGAGCATAGGTGCTTCCGGGACGGACGCCCACGAGCAGTTCATCCTTCACGAATTCCGGCGCGGCGCCGCCCACGCCCCGCGTCGTCTCGAACAGGGGCGATTTCCTCGGTCGGGGGCGGGCATCGGAGGCATGGCCGGGCAGGAACACCTGGATTTCTTTCAATTTGGGGACGCGTCCAAGCGGCCCCGGCAGCCTTTTCCAAGTCAGGAGGTAATCATAGCCTTCCAGCAAGTTTTCCAGGGCCACGTCGACGTCTTCGCCGCGGATGGCGCCGGTGACGGTGGACTGCACGGCCGGATCCAGCCGGATTTCGACTCCGACGCGGGCGAATTGGTCGAGAACGTCGGCCAAAGGCGTGCGGTTGGCCTGGAGCCACAGTCGATCGCCTTCCAAGCGGAAAAAAAGGGCCCAAACGGGCTCCGGGGCCCCAAAAAGAGCCAAAAAAGCCCCCAAAACGGCTAATTGGACGGTTTTTCGCACAAAACGGCTTGGTAATCGAGCCAATCGTAGTAATCGGGCATGTCCAAGGGGACGTCGGGAGCCTGGCGCGGCGTTTTCGGGGCCTGCATGGGCTCGGCATGAACGATCAATCCGTCCATTTTTGAGGTTTTGTGAGATTTTCCGGCAGCCATTTCAATTTCGATGCCATCCGGGACGGCCGTGGAGCGCCGGAAATCGCGGGGAACCCGTATGGGGATGGGTTGGTTGGCCGGAATCGTTCCGGAAAGGAGCGCCTCGGCCGTTTCCGGTGCCAGAAAACCTTGGATTTTGCCGTTTTTGTCCCGGGTCCAAAGCAGGGCGGCCATGCCGCGGGCGGCGGGCGTTTCCGGAGCGTCGGCAAAGCGATAGACGCCGCGGAACACGCGGATCCATTTGCCGTTCTTGACGTGGTAGAGGTGGACGCTGTCGGCGTAGCCGGTATCGACCGCTTGCGCCGCGGTGAAGCAGCCGTGCTGCCGGGCGGCCAGCGCCCGCAGCTTGCGGGCCAATTCTTTTGAGGATGTACCCATCGTTCGCTCTCCAAACGGCCGCCCAATTGGGGACTTGTCGAGTGAAGATACACGAAACCGCCCCCCGGGCAAGGGCGATGTGCGATTTTCCTCAATTACTCATCCTGCCCGCCCCGATCGCGGACCTGATTCACCCACGGGACAAGCCCGCGGGGGTCTTCTCGCACGCCCGATCGCAGATTCGCCCGGCCGGCCTCGCGGCCATTTTCCAGTTGCCAAACCGTAAACGACACGCTAAATTGGATTCATGATGAGAAAGAAATCCGACGCGCAGTGGCGATCCGCCTTCAATTCGGCCGGATTGCGGTTGACCCGCCAAAGATTATTGATCTGCCGCGAATTGGAAAGCCGCTACGACCATCCCGACGTCGAGCGCATCTATCGCGCCGTCAAGCCGCGGCTGAAGCAGATCTCGGTCTTTACCGTCTATCGCACCATGAACGCCCTCGAAAACGCGGGGTTGGCCTGGCGCGTGGCGACTTGGCGCGGCCACGCCCGCTACGACGCCAACGTCGGCACGCACGGGCATTTTTTGTGCGAAACATGCGGCCGGATCGACGATCTGGCCGGCGGCAGCATCGGGGCCGGCGCCTGCGCTTTTGCCGGCGCGAAAGGCGAAGTCCATCGCGTCGAAGTCATGCTTTCGGGCATCTGCGACGACTGCGTCGCCGCCGCCCGCGCCCAGCCGCGCGAAGCTTGAAACTTTTTACGTTCCACGTAAAACCGCCTCCAATCTTTTTACGTTCCACGTAATTTTCCGGCAAAGTTTCTACGTTCCACGTAAAACCCGCCGAAAGTTTTTACGTTCCACGTAAAAAACCGGTTTTCACCCGTGGCGGAACGGCAAGACGCCGTCGAGGCTGTCGACGTCGGCCAGGATCATGAGCAGGCGATCGACGCCGAGGGCGATGCCGCCGGAGGGGGGCATCTGCGGGAGGGCGGCGAGGAAGGTTTCGTCGAGAGGATAGGGTTTTTCGCCGCGTTGTTCGCGGGCGGCGTTGGCTGCCGCGAACCGCGCGCGCTGTTCGGCGGGGTCGGTCAGCTCGGAGTAGGCGTTGGCGAGTTCGACGCCGCCCAGATAGAGTTCCCAGCGTTCGGCGCGGGCCGGGTCGTTCGGTTTGCGGCGGGCGAGGGCGGCCAGCGGCGCGGGATAATCGATCAGGACGACGGGGCGGTCCGGCGGCAGCGCGGGCTCGACGCGGGTGACGAGATCGAGGTCGAAGCGGTCGGGATCGAACTTTTGCGCGGGATCCCAGCCGGCATGCTGGATGAAGGCCTGCGAGACGGTCTGCTTTTCCCACAGCTCCTGCGCGAACGAAACGGGTTTGCCCTGCCAGGTGAAATCGGTCGCGCCGCGCAGTTCCCGGGCGAGGCAGGCCAGCAGCGCTTTGGTGTCGGCGAGAATCTCGAGATAGCCGGCGTCCGCGCGGTACCATTCGAGAAGCGAGAATTCGGGATGGTGCCAGCGGCCGTGCTCCCCGGCGCGCGCAACGGGGCCGAGCTGGAAGATCTGTTCGCAGCCGGCGGCGAGCAGGCGCTTCATGGCCAGCTCGGGCGAGGTGCGGAACCAGCCCGCGCCGGCGGGAACGGCGTCGATGTTCGCTTCCGGCGCGTTGGCGGGCAACACGACGGGGGTGTCCACTTCCAGGAAACCGCGCTCGCGGAAGAAGCGGCGGATCGCTTCGTTCAGCTTGGCCCGCCGTTCCAGGATGCGGCGCTGGGCGCGGAGGGCGTCGGAATCGGCGGGCGTTCTCAAGACGAAGGCCAAGCGGACGCTGGGCGTTCCCGGGGATCAGCCCAGCTTGACGCGCTCGACGTACTTGCCGGTGCGGGTGTCGATGCGGATGCAGTCGCCCTGGTTGATGAAGATCGGCACGCCGATCTCGTAGCCGGTGTCGATCTTGGCGGGCTTGAGCACGTTGGTGGCGGTGTTGCCGCGCGCGCCCGGCTCGGTTTCCTTGATTTCCTTGATCACGAAGGAGGGCAGGGTGACGCTCATGGCGCGGTGGTTGAAGAAGAGCACTTCGCACTCGAGGTCTTCGAGGAGGAAGAAGCGCTGGTCGCCCAGGACGCCTTCGTGCAGCTCGACCTGCTCGTAGGTCTTGTTGTCCATGAAGACGTACTTGTCGCCCTCCTTGTAGGAGAAGGACATGGTCTTGGACTCGATGTTCGGCTGGTCGATCTTGTCGACGGCGCGGAAGGTCTTTTCCATCGTGGAGCCGATCAGCATGTTCTTGATGCGGCACTTGTACATGGCCTGACCCTTGCCGGGCTTGACGAACTCGAATTCGGTGACTTCGTAGGGGATGCCTTCGAGTTCGATTTTGAGTCCTTTGCGCAAATCGGCGGCGGTATAGGCCATGGTCGTTTCCTTGGTTTGGGGTCCTAAAAAAGCCGGGCAGGTTTACGCCAAACCGGGCGGGTTTGCCAAGGAAAAAGCGCGCGGCGCGTTTCGCGGTTGCCAAGGGGGGGAGGGGGTGGCATACAGGGCGGGTACGTTTTGCCAAGGAGATCGGAACCATGCCGTTTGAGAGTGGATCGGTTAGTTTTCGGATGCTGGAGCTGCCGCGGGCGTTTCCGGAGAACTGCGCGGAAAAATTCGCGGCGCACCGGGCCGGTCCGCTGGACGCGGTGGGCGCGGGGGAGCAGCGCGGCTGGGTGACGGGGCGGCATCTGCTGGATTCCAAGATCACGGAGGATTCGGCGCGGCATGCGGGCTGGGTGCGGCTGGCGCTGCGCCAGGCGGAGCGCAAGGTGCCGGCGGCGCTGCTGCGGGCGGAGTGCCGCATGGAGGAACTGGCGGTCCAGGCGGCCGAGGGGAAAATCTATCTCAAGGCCAAGCAGCGCGCGGAAATCCGCCAATCCGTGACGGAACGCCTGTTGCCGAACATGCCGCCGCAATTGCGGGCGATTCCGTTCGTCTACCGGCCGGGCGCGACCCACCTCTACGTGACGGCGCTGGCGACCGCGCCGCTGGACGTGTTTTCCGCCGCGCTGGCCTCGACGCTGGGCTTTTCCGGCGAGCCCGCCACGCCGGAAACCCTGGGGCGGCGCCTCAACAAGGGGGATTTGCGCGACGTTCCCGGCACGAGTTTTTCGCCGGAAATGGAAAACGAGGCCATGGAAGCCGCGCCCGGCCGCGAGTTTTTGACCTGGCTATGGTTCAAGGCGGAAACGCAGAACGGGCGGGTGGCGCTGGCGGATGGCCGCGATCTGGGCGTGCTGGTGGAAGGGCCGCTGACGTTTACCCACGAGGGCAACGGCGCCCACGCGGCGGTGCTGAAAAAAGGCGCCCCGGAAAACAGCCTCGAAGCCAAAACCTGCCTGCTGGGCGGCAAGAAGCTCAAGGAAGCGAAGATCACCTTCGCCCTCGACGAACAGAACGTCTGGTCGTTCGGCCTCGAAGCCGACCAGTTCCTGATCCGGGGCCTGAAATTGCCGCAAGGCGAGGGGCAAATCGATGCCGTCAGCCGGTTCCAGGAGCGCATGATCTTCCTGGAACAGTGGCGCGAGATGTTGTTGGATCTCTTTGGGGCGTTTGCGGATGCGCGCCTGGATGCCCGGAAGTGGAAAAACGCCGTCGCCGACATCCGCGAGTGGGTGAAAGGCCGCCCCGGCCGGCGGTGAGGGGCCCCGGCCATTCAGCTGTTTTCGGAAGGGCGCATCTGCGATTCGGTGCAAGGATCCAGCCTGAAGGCTGAACTACGAACGAGCTTGTATGTAGTCCACGCTTCAGCGTGTAGTTATTGTTTTCGGCCCGCAACGACGGTGGTTGCACCGAATCGCAGATGCGCCCTTTTTGGAATAGGATTTTGAAGTTGGGGGGGAGATCGGGTACCTTGGGTTCCATATTGGATTCCAAGTCGGGAGCATGCATGAATAAATTCGCGTGGTGGTGCCTCGGCTTTTGCTGGGCGGGAGTGGCGGGGGCGGCCAATCTGGATGGGGCGGGGCTGGGGGCGTGGCATATTGCCGATGCCGGGCAAGAGCGGCTATTCGAAATCGCGGCGGATGAAATCAGCGTGAAGACGCCGGACGGCCAGCGCGAGACGCGCCGCGTGGCGACCGCGAGGTCGTTCGAGGACATCCGCCGGGAAGCGGCCGACGTACGGCAGACGACCGGTGCGGATGCGGAATTGGTGTTGTATGAAGCGGGCCGGGAGCGCAATCCCTACACCCGCCGCGTCTTGACCCGGCAGGTGTTGGTGCGCGCGGCCCCGGGCGCCGATCTGCGCGCGGCCGCGGCCGCGGCGGGCGGGACGGTGCCGATGGCCATCGATTACGCGCCGGGATTTTTCCTCGTCGAGACCGCCGAAACCGGCGGAGCGCTTGCGCTGGCCGACCGCCTGCGCGTCCAGCCCGGCGTGCAGGGCGCAGACCCCCTGCTGGCGCGCCAACAGCGCAAGAAATGGGTTCCCAACGACACGCTGTTTTCCCAGCAGTGGCATCTCGTCAACACCGGCCAGGGCGGCGGCACGGCCGGCATCGACGTGAAGGTCACCAACGTCTGGGACACCTATCGCGGCACGAACGTCCTGATCGGCATCGTGGACGACGGCCTGCAGCTCACGCACACCGATTTGTTCCAGAACGTCAACACGACGCTGGACTGGGATTGGAACGGCAACGACGCCAACCCGAGCCCGGACCTTTCCATCGATTGGCACGGCACCTCTTGCGCCGGCGTGGCGGCGGGCCGCGGCAACAACGGCCGCGGCATTTCCGGCGCGGCGCCGGAAGCCACGCTCGTGGGCTACCGGCTGATCGGCGACGTGGCGACCGACGCGATGGAAGCGTCGGCCATGACCACCAACAACCATCTGGTGCCGATCAAGAGCAACAGCTGGGGGCCCAACGACGACGGCGCGACGCTGGAAGCGCCTGGCGCGCTCACGGCCGCCGCGCTGAGCAACGCGACGGCGACGGGCCGCGGCGGCCGGGGCACGATCCTCGTGTGGGCCGGTGGCAACGGGCTGGACGCGAACGACAACGCCAACTACGACGGCTATGCCAACTCGATCTACACGATCGCCATCGCCGCCCTCACCGACGGCGGGGTGCAGTCGTGGTACAGCGAGCCCGGTGCCAACCTGGTGGTGACGGCCCCCTCCAGCGGCGGCGCCACGGATATCGTCACCACGGATCTGATGGGCAACGAGGGGTACAACCCCGATCCGGAGTACGACGAACTGGCCGACGTGAACTATACCAAAACGTTCGGCGGCACGTCCTCGGCCACGCCGCTCGTGTCCGGCATCCTGGCCTTGGTGCTGCAGGCGAATCCGAACCTGGGCTGGCGCGACGTGCAGGAAATCCTTATCCGCTCGGCCACGAAGAACGCCGCAACGGACTCGGATTGGCGGACCAATTCGGCGGGCTTCACGTTCAACCACAAATACGGCTCCGGCCTGGTGAACGCCCGGG